>NZ_JAWOUY010000003.1:0-446304 GCF_033339635.1 Vibrio sp. 2092
CGTAGATATCTATAATCAAATGAGGCCTCATACGGCTTTAAAATACAAAACGCCCGATGAAGTACATCGAGCGTTTTGGTTAAAAAGTGTCAACCCATATCAGGACGGGTCATTTGGATGTCGATTTTTTCTTCTTCGGATAAACACGAACGAGCTTGATTCGGTTCTCTTTAATCTCAACAAGTTCCATTGGGTGACCCGCTACTCTCACGCTTAAATGGCTCTCTGGAATATCTTCCAGGTGCTCCAAAATAAGACCGTTTAACGTTCTTGGGCCATCCGTTGGTAAATCCCATTTCAGGCCTTTGTTGATATCTCGGATATTGGTGCTGCCTTCAATAAGAAAGCTTCCGTCACCTTGAGGACTGATTTCATCAGAGAGGCTTGGAGAAATGGACGTCGTGAACTCACCAATGATCTCTTCCAGAATATCTTCAAGAGTGATTAGACCGATGATATCACCGTACTCATCCACGATCAGACCGATACGTTGCTTGTTACGTTGGAATTTTAACATTTGCACGTTCAGTGGTGTGCCTTCTGGGATGTAATAGACCTCATCAGCAGCACGTAATAGCGTTTCTTTGTTGAATTCGTTCTTTTCCAACATCAGACGATAAGCTTCACGCAAGCGCAGCATGCCAACCACTTCATCAATTTGGTCACGATAGAAAACTATGCGTCCATGTGGTGAGTGTGTTAGCTGGCGAACAATGGATTTCCAGTCGTCGTTAATATCAATACCGGTAATTTCATTGCGTGGGACCATAATGTCGTTCACGGTGACGTGCTCAAGATCTAAAATAGACACTAGCATGTCTTGGTGTCGGCGAGGGATCAAACCGCCAGCTTCATTTACCACCGTACGCAGCTCATCGGAGCTAAGATGATCTTCTGCTGAGTGATCCGCTCTTACACCAAGTAAGCGGATAAAGCCATTCGTAATAAAGTTAACAAGCATCACTAAAGGCGACAGTAACTTCATCAGTATGGTCAATAATATACTGCTCGCGTAGGACACACGTTCAGGGTAAAGCGCTGCAATTGTTTTAGGGGTAACCTCGGCAAAAACCAATACAACCATAGTTAGTGCACCGGTTGCGATAGCGACACCTAAATCACCATACAAACGCATACCAATAATGGTCGCGATCGCGGACGCGAGAATATTAACGAGGTTGTTGCCAATAAGAATAAGACCAATCAAACGATCTGGACGGTCTAATAGTCTTTCGACTCGCTTAGCACCCTTATGCCCGTTTTTGGCTAAGTGTTTTAAGCGATAACGATTCAGAGACATCATCCCTGTTTCTGAACCGGAAAAGTAACCTGATATGACGATAAGACACGCGAGTAGCGCAAACAAGATACCCGTAGAGATGTCGTCCAAAACGTTGCTGTTCCTTGTAAGTATTGGGTTATATAACGGTTGAGTAAGTCCGTTAAGTCAAAGAGTTAAGGCGTACTGTATTTTATCTAGCCTAAAATATAAAGGATAGGAGCCCTAGAGCTCCTTAATTCAAGATGATTTCTTTTACAAAGCGACTGCCAAAATATGCCAGAGTTAACAGTGTTGCTCCTGCAACAGCGAACCATGTGACTTTTCTACCACGCCAGCCTTTTTGATAGTGACCCCAAAGCAGTATTGAGTACACCACCCAAGCGATGAAAGAAAGAATGCCCTTATGTGCCTTACCTTGGGCAAACATATCCTGCACAAAGACAAAGCCAGTAATGAGCGTGGCAGTTAACAATAAGTTACCGATCAAAATAATTTTGAAGAGTTGACGCTCCACCATTAATAGAGGCGGCAGGTTTGGGTTAATCGCCAAAGATTTTTTTGCTTTCAGTTTGTGATCCAGCCAAGCCAACTGAAGCGCATAGAGTGCCCCGATAGTTAAAGTCGCGTATGAGAAGAGCGCAAATGAAATATGAATGAGTAGCTTAGGGTCATTCTCTAGGTGCTTTATAAACGTGCTTGGCAAAAATGTGGCAGCAGATAAATTGATGGCAGCAAAGCTATAAACGACAGGCAATAAAAACCACAGTCGGTTTTTCAACATAGCAAGGCTCATGACCAGAGAAATAATAAAACTGATCAAAGAAGCCACGTTGAGAATACTCAGGTTTTGACCTGAACCATCAAAAATCAGATCACTCAAAATCCACGCATGAAAAACAAGCGCACAGGCAGCACTAGCAAACACTGTTTTTGCTTTGATTCCTGACTGTTGTGAGAGTCCGGGTATGATGGTCGCAATCGCCAAGACATAAAGTATGGCGGCCGCGATGGCTATTAAGCTATCCATGAATCCTAAATATTATTGTGCACGATGGAGAAATTATACCTTGCATTACACTTTGGGGCTACGTTATATCCGACATCAATCGTGAGAGATGAGATATTGAAATTAATAAGTTACCGCACCATATATAAATAGAGACAAGAATAGGACAGCGGTACGGGTATGACTCAGACCTTGGCTAATGTATACTCACACTAATTAATCGCCATTTTAGCGAAGAGACAAAGATGTTTGAGAATTTAACGGATCGATTATCCAAAACGCTGAAAAATATCAGTGGTAAAGGTCGTCTGACCGAAGACAACATTAAAGAAACCCTACGTGAAGTCCGAATGGCTCTACTTGAAGCTGACGTTGCGCTTCCGGTCGTTCGTGAATTTGTGAACCGCGTTAAAGAAAAAGCGGTGGGCGTAGAAGTTTCTAAATCTCTGACTCCAGGTCAGGAATTTATCAAGATCGTTCAAACAGAACTTGAAGCCGTAATGGGTGAGTCGAATGAGGCGCTAAACCTTGCTGCTCAACCACCTGCTGTGCTTCTTATGGCTGGTCTACAAGGTGCGGGTAAAACCACATCGGTAGGTAAGTTATCTAAGCTTCTAAAAGAACGTGACAAGAAGAAAGTCTTGGTTGTGTCTGCCGACGTTTACCGTCCTGCGGCAATCAAGCAGCTTGAAACACTGGCATCAGACATCGGTGTTGACTTCTTCCCATCATCACCAGACCAAAAGCCTATTGATATCGCCAATGCAGCGATTGACCATGCGAAGAAAAAATTCTACGACGTATTGATTGTCGATACCGCAGGTCGTTTGGCAATTGATGAAGAGATGATGGGGGAGATCAAAGATCTTCACGCAGCTATCAACCCAGTAGAAACGCTATTTGTTGTTGACGCCATGACGGGTCAAGACGCAGCAAATACAGCAAAAGCCTTTGGCGATGCGCTACCTCTTACCGGTGTAGTTCTAACTAAGGTTGATGGTGATGCTCGTGGTGGTGCGGCACTTTCAGTACGCCATGTCACGGGCAAGCCAATCAAATTCTTGGGTGTCGGTGAAAAAACTGACGCGCTAGAACCGTTCCACCCAGATCGTGTTGCTTCACGTATTCTTGGCATGGGTGACGTTCTGTCTTTGATTGAAGACCTACAACGCAACGTTGACCAAGAAAAGGCAGAAAAGTTAGCGAAGAAGTTCAAAGAGAAGAAAGGTTTCGACCTTGAAGATTTCCGTGAACAGCTAGGCCAGATGCAAAACATGGGCGGCATGATGGGGATGATGGATAAGCTTCCAGGAATGTCCCAGCTACCAGACAATGTGAAAGATAAAGTCGATGACAAGATGTTCAAACAGATGGAAGCGATCATCAGCTCCATGACAATGAAAGAACGTCAACGCCCAGAAATTATCAAGGGCTCGCGCAAGAAGCGTATCGCGGCTGGTTCTGGTGTGCAGGTTCAAGATGTAAACCGCTTACTAAAACAGTTCACCCAAATGCAGAAAATGATGAAAAAGATGCAAAAAGGTGGCATGAAAGGCATGATGCGCAACATGCAAGGCATGATGGGCGGCATGGGTGGTGGCGGTGGCTTCAACCCATTTGGTCGTTAATTAATCGATCACGCATAGATTCAGGGTGTTAGGTACGTCACAAACTTTAAATTCAATTTATGTTGGTGAAAAAGTAACTAAACTCCTTGCATTGCTCCGGGAGAAGAGTAAAATTCCGGAGCTTTATTTTGGCACGAGACCCCAAACTGTTTAATTTCTTGAATGGTTTTTGGGGTTAATTTTATTTTTGAGAAAGCAAAGAGGACGACATGGTAACCATTCGTTTGGCACGTCACGGCGCTAAAAAGCGTCCATTTTATCAAATCGTAGTAGCGGACAGCCGCAACGCTGCAACTGGCCGTTTCATCGAGAAAGTTGGTTTCTTCAACCCAACTGCTAAAGGTCAAGAAGAAGGTCTACGTCTAGACCTAGACCGCGTTAACCACTGGGTTGGTCAAGGCGCGTCAGTATCTGACCGTGTTGCTAAGCTAGTTAAAGACGCTCAAAAAGCGGCTTAATTTTTTACTTGAAAAGTAGAAACTAGTTTATGTCGATGAAAGGTAAAGAAACAATGAGCAACGAAAAGATTGTTGTAGGCAAGTTTGGTGCTACTTACGGCATTCGTGGTTGGCTTAAGGTTTTTTCCTACACAGACAATGCTGAAAGCATTTTCGATTACAGCCCTTGGTACATTAACCAAAAGGGCAAGTGGGTTGAGTACAAAGTAGAAAGCTGGAAGCGTCATAACAAAGGTATGGTGGCTAAGCTGGAAGGCATGGATGTTCGTGAAGACGCGCATCTAATGACGAACTTTGAAATTGCTATTGACCCTGCGGTACTTCCTGAATTGTCAGAAGATGAGTTCTACTGGCGCGAATTGTTTGGGATGCAAGTTGTAACTACTAAAGGTTACGATCTAGGTGTCGTTACTGACATGCTAGAAACTGGCTCAAACGATGTTCTGGTTGTTAAAGCAAATCTTAAAGATGCTTTCGGGCAGAAGGAACGATTAATCCCGTTCCTTGAAGAGCAAGTGATCATTAATGTTGATCGCGAAGCTCAACGGATCGAAGTTGACTGGGATCCTGGATTCTAATCTCCAAAATTACAGAGCGAGATAAACATGTGGGTTGGCGTTATTAGCCTTTTTCCAGAAATGTTCCGTTCTGTTACTGATTTTGGAGTAACAGGTCAAGCGGTTAAAAAAGGTCTTTTGTCGATTGAGACTTGGAATCCTAGAGATTTCACTCACGACAAACATCGCACAGTCGATGACCGACCTTACGGTGGTGGCCCTGGTATGTTAATGATGGTTCAGCCTTTGCGCGATGCCATTCATACCGCGAAAGCAGCCTCACCGGGCAAGACGAAAGTCATCTACCTTTCTCCTCAAGGTCGCAAGCTCGACCAGAAAGGAGTGGAAGAACTGGCAACGAATGAGAACTTGCTTCTGATTTGTGGTCGTTATGAAGGGGTAGATGAGCGCATCATTCAATCTGAAGTCGACGAAGAATGGTCGATTGGTGATTTTGTGATGACGGGTGGTGAGATACCAGCCATGACGTTAATCGACTCTGTCTCTCGGTTTGTTCCGGGTGTACTAGGGGATTTCGCGTCAGCAGAAGAAGACTCTTTTGCAAATGGCTTGTTAGATTGCCCTCACTATACGCGTCCAGAAGTATTGGATGACAAAGAGGTACCAGCGGTACTGATGTCAGGCAATCACAAGGACATTCGTCAATGGCGACTCAAGCAGTCGTTGGGCCGTACTTGGCTAAGAAGACCAGAGCTCCTGGAAAACCTAGCTCTGACTGACGAACAGGAACAATTACTTGCTGAGTTTGTTAATGAGCATAAAGCCATTAAAGAACATAACGCAAAGTAACCTAATTTATTTAGTATCAGTTTATTCTAGGAATTTAAAAAATGAGTAACATCATCAAAGCTCTTGAAGAAGAGCAAATGAAATCAGACCTACCTAAATTTGCACCAGGTGACACTGTTGTAGTTCAAGTTAAGGTAAAAGAAGGTGACCGTGAGCGTCTACAGGCTTTCGAAGGCGTTGTAATCGCAATCCGTAACCGTGGTCTACACTCTGCTTTCACTGTACGTAAGATCTCTAACGGTGAAGGTGTTGAGCGTACGTTCCAAACACACTCTCCAATCGTTGATAGCATCGAAGTTAAACGCCGTGGTGCAGTACGTCGTGCCAAGTTGTACTACCTACGTGAGCGTTCTGGTAAGTCTGCTCGTATCAAAGAGAAACTTGCTAAGAAGTAATGCTATAACTAGCGTTCTCATCTTAAACGGAGTCCTTTTAGGGCTCCGTTTTTTATTTGTGTAATTAGCTTGCTCGTTTCTTTTCACCCGACCTGAACTGTCGATGCTCATGCACTGATGTACACTCCACGCCTCTGCCTTGCTGTGAATAGATTCCTGATGTCGCTATGGCTCCTCGGAATGACGGGAAATGATGGCCAAAGATTACAGGGTACCGCGGTTAAAATTCGTCATTTTGAATAGCGACGGAGGACCGTGATTCAGAATCTACTAGTCGAGCATGCAAGTGTTTACGTTGTTAGCTTCATCCTTGCTATGAGTAGATTCCTGATGCCGTTATGGCTCCTCGGAATGACAGGAAATGATGGTCAAAGATTATAGAGTACCGTGGTTAAAATTCGTCATTCTGGACAGCGACGAAGGAGCGTGATTCAGAATCTACTAGTCGAGCATGCAAGTGTTTAAGTTGTTAGCTTCATCCTTACTGTGAGTAGATTCCTGATGTCGCTATGGCTACTCGGAATGACGGAAAATGATGGTCAAAGATTATATAGCACCGAGGTTCAAATTCGTCATTCTGGACAGCGACGACGGAGCGTGATTCAGGTTCCCCAAGAAGGAACCTAGGGTATTCCTTTACCCTAGGTCTCAATTTAATACTGGTCTTCAGACCAGCCATCACTATCGGACATATCGGGTGCGCCTGGGATGGTGTTTTCTTCATCTGCCCATTCACCAAAATCAATCATTTGGCATTGTTTACTGCAGAAAGGGCGATGAGGACTTTGTTCTCCCCATTCTACGTCGGCGCCACATTGTGGACATTGAACGATGGTAACTTTAGACATAGTTGAGCGTCCCATTACTAATTGGTGTTAAAGGGTAGTATACCTAAACGAATTAAAGATGGCTTATTCAACGCGCTATTGCTGCTACGAAATTTTATCAAATATAAGCGCAATAAAGCGTTGAATTTTAGATTATGGAGGCGAGGCTAAGTGTCGTCTTAGCTGCACACAGCAAGTTCAAATTCAATATCTTGTGTGCACGCTTGACCGTTTTCAAACGACATGAACTTGATCGCAAAGCGGTTTTTATGGCCTGAAATCATAGGATACACGCCATATTCCATTGGGATGTGAAGTCTTAGAATGTTGGCTTCATCAGCGTCACTTTGGAAGAAACCTGCACGACCGATTTGAGCTTTGAAATGTCCGGTCTCTCTAGTGAGCTTTAACCATAACGAAAGCGCATCAGATAAGGGCTTTAAGCTTGCTTGCCACTGTTGTGCATCACGCTTTTTACGTTCAATAGGTAGATGAAGCCAGTAGTGTAATGCTGGCAGATCAAAACAGCATGAACCACCCGGTAGATTAAAGCGTTGACGGATAGAGCTTAGGAAGCGATCTTCTTTTAGTGCTTGACCAAAACGTTCTGCACCCATCAGTTGGCTATGAACGACATCTATCTCTTGTAGTAGGGTATTTAATGCGTCTTGATCGACGCCATCAACATTTAGCCAATGGCGGTACGACAGCCGTTGCTTCTCAAGATCTTTAGCCAGTTCACTTTTCAACTGGATCTGTTCGAAGATCTCAACCATATCGAATAACGCACGGAAAAACAGTTGATACTGATGATTTTCGCTAAACCCAGAGGCCAAGTGAGCCTGACGCAGCAGAGACTCCACTCTTAGATAAATACGAGTTTTCTCATTTAACGGATGTTCAAATTTGTGCGTGGTCATCGACATAAGCCTTTGTGAGTTTCGTTCCTATTTTCGCAGATTTTTCTTACACATGGCTAGGTACTTTTCGTGCAAATCTGTGATTTGAAGCAAAAGATCAGGGTCACTTGGATTATTCTTAACCACATCGTCTGCAAGCGCGAGCCTTTGCTCTCTTGATGCTTGAGAGGCAAGGATGGCGCGAACTTGATCTTCACTCACATTGTCTCGTTTCATCGTGCGAGATATCTGTGTATTCGGTTCTACATCGACGACAAGAACGCGATCACACAAACTATCTAGCTTGTTTTCTACGAGCAACGGCACCACAAGTAACGCATACTCTGAAGTGACTTGCTGCAAATCTTCGATCATCTTTTCACGAATTATCGGGTGCAACAGTGCGTTGAGCCATGCTTTTTCATCTGAATTCGAAAAGATTTTTTCTCTCAGCTTTGCGCGATCTAAAGTTTGGTCTTCACGAACGATATCGTGACCAAAGTGTTCAATAATCGCGTTTAGGCCGGGAGTACCTGGTTCGACAACTTCTCTTGCTACAATGTCGGCATCAACGATATCGATTTTAAATTGTTGTTTGAACAGATTCGCGACGGTTGTTTTTCCACTAGCGATACCACCTGTTAAACCAATAACCAAAGCCATTTACACTCCTAGAACTGAAGTAAAGTACCAGTTTAAAATCTGCTCGCCCCAAATTAAGCTTATCCAACCAGCAATTGCTAAGTAAGGACCGAAAGGGAAAGCTTTTTCAATTCCCTGCTTTTGCAAGCGTAGTTGAATGATGCCAAATACGATGCCAACCACAGAAGAAAGTAGAATGATCATCGGCAGTGACTGCCAGCCCAGCCAAGCCCCTAGTGCTGCTAGTAGTTTAAAATCACCATATCCCATTCCTTCTTTACCAGTAAGTAGCTTAAAGCCCCAGTAAACGGACCAGAGACATAGGTAACCAGCAATAGCACCAATGACAGAATCTTGTAGAGTAACAGGACTTATTTCGACTAATGCTAAGGCAATGCCAGCCCAAGTTAATGGTAATGTTAATTGGTCAGGTAACAACATAGTATCGAGATCGATAAATGTTGCAGCGATTAAGATAAAAGTGAAAAAGAGTAGTGCAACGGTAAAGTAACTAAAACCAAAGTGGTAAGCGACAAAGCCTGAGCAGAATGCAGTGAGCAGTTCAATCAGTGGATAGCGTGTGCTAATGGTTGTCTGACAGTTGTGACATTTGCCTTTTAAAAGCAGCCAGCTAATCACAGGAATGTTGTCGCGAATACGTATCGGTGTTGCGCATTTCTGGCAGGAGGAGCGTGGGACGCTCAAGGTCAGCACTTCTTTAGGAGGTTCTATTTTGTATTCAGGAAATGACTCGGCACATTCGCGTCGCCATTCTAGTTCCATGATTTTAGGTAGTCGATAAATAACCACATTGAGGAAGCTACCCACGATAAGACCGAAGATGGTGGCAAACACAACGAATAGCCAAGGGTAGTACTGGAATACTTCCATATTTGTCTCTTGAGCGATGAGTGAAATCAGCAAGATGCTGTTTTAAAGGAGTTAACAGCTCATTCTAGCCCAATACACTCATTAAGTTAAAGATTGGCAAGTACATTGCTGTCACTAATCCGCCAACAACGATACCTAAAAAAACGATAATTAGTGGCTCTAGAATTTTACTAAGGTTGTCGACGGTGTTGTCGACTTCAAACTCGTAGATTGTTGCAACTTTATTGAGCATATCGTCAAGTCGACCAGACTCTTCACCGATCATAACCATTTGTAACACCAATTCAGGGAACACATTACAGTTGCGCATGGCTACATACATTGGCATACCTGCGGCGGTATCACGGTAAACTTCTTCTATGGCGAGTTGATAGTGCAAGTTTCCTGATGTTTTTGATGTAGTTTTTAAACTGGTTAGAATTGGAATGCCCGCTGTAAAGCTTGTGGCGAGTGTTCGACTAAATTTGGCGATCGCTGCTTTTGATAATACAGGCCCAAGGACAGGAAATTTAAGCACAGATCGATTGAGCGTTAAGCGAAAAGAATCTGAACGCTTAGAGAGGATTCTCGCCGAGATGAATAAACTAATGGAGCCTAGTGCGATAAACGGACTCCAGTTTTGTGTCCAGGCGGAAAGATCTAATACTTGCCTCGTAAACCAAGGTAAGTCAGCACCAAAACCAACAAACATTTTTTCAAACTCGGGAATGACTTTGGTGAGCATGATAAACGACACGCCTAACGCGACGAGCACTACCATCGCTGGGTAAATCAGTGCTTTGATCACTTTCGCACGGAGTTGTTCATTTTTTTCTCGGTAGGTGGCTAAGCGCTCGAACACTTCTGCTAAGTTACCGGATTGCTCACCTGTGGCGATAAGATCGGTATAGAGTGGGTCAAAGTGTTCACTTGCAGTGCGCATGGCTTTTGACATGGGCGTCCCCGCTTCAACGGCGCGTGTCACGCTCATCAAAATGGATTTCATCTCTGCTTTTTTGTGATTTTCTGAGACCAATTTTAAAGCCTGAACTAAGGGCACACCGGTTATCAACATCGTCGAAATCTGACGGGTAAACACCGTGATGTCTCTGGCTTTCACGCGATGGCTGAGTTTAGTGAGAAACGAAATACTGCTTTTCTTTAACTTCTTGATCTTGATGTGCTGTGCGTCTAGACGCTCGCGTACTTCAATTTCTGTCATCGCGAGAGTTTGTCCAGACGTCTTTTTGCCTGAACTGTTGATGCCTTTCCAGCGGAAGTTTTTAAGTTGTGGTGTAGTGGTTTTCATAGAGGTGACTGCTGATTAAAGGATTAAAAATAAAGTACGCGCTGTAGTTCACTAAAACTTGTGATCCCTTGTTTGAGTTTTTCTATGCCCGACATTTGTAACGTGCTCATACCATTTGCGATGGCGAGTTTTTCTAGTTCATGTACCGACGCGCCTTTAATAAGCGCTTCGGAAAGAAATTCATCAAAGCGCATCACTTCATAAATCCCCGTTCGGCCAGAATAACCATGGGTACACTCATTGCATCCATCGGGATTGGCTTTAAAAATGTTGTCGCTTGCTTGAATTCCGAGATGTTGTAGCTGAACGGTAAGCTCTTGTGATTGTTTGCAGTGCGAGCACAGTTTACGGGCTAAGCGCTGGGCAATAATCAAACTAAGAGATGAGGCCAAGTTAAAGCTTTCTACGCCCATGTTTGATAAACGAATAACCGTTTCAGCCGCAGAATTGGTATGCAAGGTTGAAAGTACTAAGTGACCGGTTTGCGATGCTTTTATGGCGATTTCCGCAGTGTCTAAGTCACGAATCTCACCGACCATGACCACATCGGGGTCTTGACGAAGAAAAGAGCGCAGGGCTTCGGCAAAACCAAAACCAATCTTAGGCTGAACTTGAACTTGGTTAATGCCCGATAAGTTAATTTCTACTGGGTCTTCTGCCGTGGAAATGTTGATTTCTGGTTTATTGAGAATACTCAGCCCAGTGTACAGAGAAACGGTTTTCCCGCTCCCAGTTGGGCCTGTCATCAGAATCATGCCTTGTGGGCGACGCAGCGCATCCAAGTACAATTGTTTTTGTTGTTCGCTATAACCAAGCTTGTCGATATCCAGTGACGCAGAGCTGCTGTCGAGCAGTCGTAATACAATTTTCTCTCCGAATAGAGTCGGTAGTGTGGATACACGCATATCAATCGCGGTGTCTTGATTCAACTTGAGCTTTATACGCCCATCTTGTGGTAAACGTCGCTCTGCAATATCAAGCTTAGAGAGGATTTTGATACGAGCGGATAAGCGGCGACTTAAGTGGCTTGGTGGCTGCTGTGTTTCAATTAAGATGCCATCACAGCGTAAGCGAACGCGGTACATCTTTTCATAAGGCTCAAAGTGGATATCGGATGCGCCTTTGCGCACAGCGTCCAGCAGAATTTGGTTTATGTAACGGCTGACGGGTGACTCGTCTTGGCTCAAGTCTTCAATGTTGTCGATTCATCTGCGCCCACATCAACCAGGTTGGCTAACTCTTCTTGGTTGATCTCTTTTAACCCAGACTTTTCCTGCCCAAGTGCGCGGCCATATAAGCGCCGAATCGCAGCGGTCAGCTCGCGAAAATCAGCGAGAACAAGTTCTACTTGCAACCCTGTCGCAAAGCGGAAGTCATCTTCTGCTTGTTGGTTCGTGGGGTCGGCAACCGCTAATAATAACGTTGAAGGCGTACGTTGGAGTGGGAGTGCGTTATGCCGAGTGATTAATTCACGTAGACCGAGTTGTTGACAAAGCGAAGCGTACTCGTACTGAGATAACTCGGGCTGATTTAAACCAAAGAGAGAGCTTAAGTGCTCAGCGAGTTCGCTTGACGTGAATAACCCTGAACTGAGTAAAGCTTCTGGCATCGAAATGCCAGAAGCTTTGACTTGCTCAAGCAACGATTCTTCTTGGGAAAATGTTAGTAATCCGGCCTGGCGAAGAACCGTGGAGAGATTGGTTAGCATTAGCTCTTAGGACAGTAGTCATTGCTGCCAAGATCACAGGTAACCTCCCAAGTCACCCCTGACATAGTCAATTTTGGCGCTAGATTTATGGTCCCGTTCTTTTTCAGACCTGCTTTACCGTCAGTTGCATCTACTGTTGCGGTAACGGTTCCTGTGATGCTAGCTGCTGCTGACGAGGTAGCTGCAGCAGTTACTTTGACATCAGAGGTAACTGCAAAATGGTTTCCGGCACCTTTATCAAATTCTTGACTTGCGGGAACATTAGGCTGTCCGGCTCCGCAATCAGTGCCACCACTTAATAGGCAGACGCCTACACCCGCTTTCATCGCTGATGCAGCACTGAGCATTTCAGAAGCATGAGTTTTGTTGGTGTAATTTTGATATGCAGGCACGGCAAATGCGGCCAAAATACCAATAATCGCGACGACAATCATTAATTCAATCAAGGTAAAACCTTGCTGTTTTTTCTGTTTACTGTTTTTCATTTTTAACCCTTTCCTAAAAATTAATAATGCTCTTGCATTGGCGAAAGATTATGGAGAGTTAAGGTGGGTTGAAAATGGGGAAGGGATGGGCTCTCGAGTGAGATAAAATTCTTTGGTGAAAAATTGCATATCGCATGCAGAGTTTTGCGAGTAGTACTATTTTTTTAGTGGATAAAAAGAAAGGGCCAATTGGCCCTTTTAAATGATGAATTGCTCACAACTCACTGAGTTAGTTGAAGTAATTTAAGATTTGTTGCTTTTATTATTTGAAGCGCATCGAAAGATCCATCGCTTGTAGATGCTTAGTCAACGCGCCTACCGAAATGTAATCGACACCGGTTTCTGCGTATTCTGCGATGGTCTCTAGCGTAATGTTGCCGGAGTTCTCTAAAGCGGCACGACCTGCGTTAATCGCTACGGCTTCACGCATCATTTCTTTTGTGAAGTTATCGAGCATGATGATGTCGGCACCAGCCTCTATCGCTTGTTTCAACTCTTCTAAGCTTTCCGTTTCTACTTCTACCGGTTTGCCTGGGTTAAGCTCTTTCGCTTTTTGGATGGCTTGAGTGATGCCACCACAAGCAATAATGTGATTTTCTTTAATAAGGTAAGCGTCGAACACACCGATGCGATGGTTAAAGCCACCACCGCAGGTCACGGCGTATTTTAGTGCGCTACGCAGACCAGGAATGGTTTTGCGTGTGTCTAGTAGACGGCACTCAGTATGCGCGATTTTTTCAGCGTACTCTGCGGTAACTGTTGCGCAGCCAGACAGCGTTTGGATGAAATTCATTGCGTTACGCTCACCAGTCAACAGGTCACGAGCAGGGCCTGTCAGCGTGCAAAGGGTTTGGTTAGGTTTGACTTTATCGCCGTCCTTTACGTGCCATTCAATGCTGACCTTGCCACCGAGCTGTTTAAAAACTTCATCAGCCCATGCTTGACCACAGAACACACCATGCTCACGAGTAATAATCGTTGCGGTATTAACCGCATCGGCAGGGATCAAAGATGCAGTAATGTCGTTATCTGCGTCGACACTGCCACCTAGATCTTCTTTTAAGGTATCAGCGACAGAGCGAGTGATCTCTAAAGGGAGTTGTTGTTTAAGGTATTCTAGGCGTTCTTGAATGTTGTGTGTGTTCTTCATCGCAAATCTTGTCTTGAAAGGGAGATGGCAACGAATGATACTCTCCGGTGTCAATAATTTCAGCAGTTAATTTGCAAAGTAGAGAGGTTGATATGCGCCCAATTATCGAGAATGGCTGGCTGACACAGGCAAAGCATGTTCCGTCACCATTTTTTGATGCTCGCTCTGATACAAACGACATCTCTCTGCTGGTGGTACACAACATCAGTTTGCCTCCTGGGCAGTTTGGTGGACCGTATATTGAGGACTTCTTCACTGGCAAGCTAGACCCAAATGCACATCCATTTTTTGAAGTTATTCACAAAATGGGCGTTTCTGCACATTGCTTGATTAAAAGAAACGGCGAGGTTGTTCAATTTGTTTCTTTTCTCGATAGAGCATGGCATGCCGGTCAATCCAGTTTCGCGGGCAGGGAGCGTTGTAATGACTATTCCATTGGTATCGAGCTTGAAGGGACAGAATTTACTGCCTACACAGAAGCGCAATATCAATCACTTGCAGAGATCACTGAGGTGATTATGCAGTCTTATCCTCAAATCACCCCGCCACGAATTACCGGTCATCAATATATTGCGCCCTTGAGAAAAAGCGATCCTGGTCTAAGCTTTGATTGGGTGAAATATAGACTGCTTATACAGCGTTGATTTGTAGCGAAAGTGTAAATTCAAAAAAGCGAAATAAATAAGGCATACGATCAGGTATGCCTTTTTTTGATACCAGAAATATTAATGATTGTTAAAAGTTAACTACATTTTTACGCTCGCACATGCCGTTTTGGTGAATAAATAGACTGATAATTTTGTCATTTTCTGTATTTCTTTTCCAAAACTGCTAGCACGTCGACTTCCCATTTGTATGCTTTATGTAATTGGTCATACCAATTCTATTGCTGTTTTAACAGTCGATTGTTATCAGAGTGTTGGAAGTAAGCTCGTTCTATGATTTAGGTCAATTTTCGGCTGGACAGTGGCGTTTTAATTATGTTAATTTCTGCACCAACTTAAAATTGGTATTACCAATTACCTGCAAGAGTAGAAGAACAATAAATTATGGCTTATCAAAGGATTCGTCAGCCAAAACTCTCTGATGTTATAGAACAAGAGTTAGAAAGGTTGATAGTGGAAGGAACATTGTCTCCGGGGCAACAACTGCCTCCAGAGCGTGAACTGGCAAAACAGTTCGATGTGTCTCGTCCTTCAGTCCGAGAAGCCATTCAACGTTTGGAAGCGAAGCGTTTGTTGACTCGTCGCCAAGGTGGCGGAACATTCGTAAGTGAGAATATCTGGAAGAGCTTTTCAGATCCCTTGTTGAATTTGTTGTCTAGTCATTCTGAAACCCAGCTTGATGTGCTTGAGTCTCGTCATGCGATGGAAGGAATTTCAGCCTACTTTGCAGCTTTACGTGGTACCGAAGAAGATTTTGCGCGTATTCAAGGTTGCCTTGAGCGCATTAGTCAAGAGCAAGCAAACAACGATATCGAAGCTGAATCTGCGGAAGTAATGCAATTTTTGATCGCTTTGACAGAGGCCGCGCACAACGTGGTTTTGTTGCACATTGTTCGAAGCTTAGCACCTTTGCTTGAGCAAAATATTCTACAAAATTTTAAATTACTACGTCGCCGCCCAGAAGCGGTCGAGAAAGTCAGTAAACACCGAGCCAATATCGTGGATGCGATTGTTTCTGGTCAGCCTGAAAAGGCGCGAGAAATGTCCCACTCGCACTTGGCTTACATCGAAGAAACATTGTTGGATTTGACTCGAGAAGAGTCTCGACGAGAGCGTTCTCTACGTCGAATTCAGCAGGGTAATGACTCGTAAGAGCGTTACTTAAATAAGTAGATCCAACCAACAGAAGGATAGATCGCCATGTCTGATATGAAGCATGACGTAGATGCACTGGAAACTCAAGAATGGCTACAAGCGCTTGAGTCAGTTGTACGTGAAGAAGGTCTAGAGCGTGCTCAATTCCTATTAGAGCAAGTTCTAGATAAAGCACGTCTAGACGGTGTTGATATGCCAACAGGTATCACAACTAACTACATCAACACGATTCCTGCAGACCAAGAACCAGCATACCCAGGTGACACAACACTTGAGCGTCGTATTCGCTCAATTATTCGTTGGAACGCTATCATGATCGTTCTACGTGCATCTAAGAAAGACCTAGAGCTAGGCGGCCACATGGCGTCTTTCCAGTCTTCTGCTGCGTTCTACGAGACATGTTTCAACCACTTCTTCCGTGCACCAAACGAGAAGGATGGTGGCGACCTAGTTTACTACCAAGGTCACATTTCACCAGGTATCTACTCACGTGCATTCGTTGAAGGTCGTCTAACTGAAGAGCAGCTAGACAACTTCCGTCAAGAAGTAGACGGCAAAGGTATTCCTTCATACCCGCACCCTAAACTGATGCCTGAATTCTGGCAGTTCCCGACAGTATCGATGGGCCTAGGTCCAATCGCTTCTATCTACCAAGCTCGTTTCCTTAAGTACCTAGAAGGCCGTGGTCTTAAAGATACTTCAGAACAGCGCGTTTACGCGTTCCTAGGTGACGGTGAGATGGATGAGCCAGAATCACGTGGTGCTATCTCTTTCGCTGCGCGTGAGAAACTAGACAACCTATGCTTCCTAATCAACTGTAACCTACAGCGTCTAGATGGCCCTGTAATGGGTAACGGTAAGATCATTCAAGAACTTGAAGGTCTGTTCAAAGGTGCTGGTTGGAACGTAGTGAAGGTAATCTGGGGTAACAACTGGGATTCACTACTAGCTAAAGATACGACTGGTAAGCTTCTACAGCTTATGAATGAAACGATCGACGGCGACTACCAAACATTCAAATCAAAAGATGGCGCGTACGTACGTGAGCACTTCTTTGGTAAGTACCCAGAGACAGCTGCACTTGTTGCTGACATGACTGATGACGAAATCTTCGCACTTAAGCGTGGTGGTCACGAGTCTTCTAAGCTATACGCGGCATACAAAAACGCGGCAGAAACTAAAGGTCGTCCAACAGTAATCCTAGCTAAGACTGTTAAAGGTTACGGCATGGGTGAAGCGGCTGAAGGTAAGAACATCGCGCACCAAGTTAAGAAGATGGATATGACTCACGTACTACACCTACGTGATCGTCTAGGCCTTCAAGACATCCTAACTGACGAAGCAGTGAAAGAACTTCCGTACCTGAAACTTGAAGAAGGTTCAAAAGAGTACGAATACCTACACGCTCGTCGTAAAGCGCTACACGGCTACACGCCACAGCGTCTACCAAAATTCACTCAAGAATTCATCGTTCCTGAGCTAGAAGAATTCAAGCCACTACTAGAAGAACAGAAGCGTGATATCTCTTCTACTATGGCATTCGTACGTGCGCTAAACGTTCTACTTAAGAACAAGAACATTGGTAAGAACATCGTTCCTATCATTGCTGACGAAGCACGTACATTCGGTATGGAAGGTCTGTTCCGTCAAATCGGTATCTACAACCCGCACGGCCAAACTTACACACCAGAAGACCGTGGCGTTGTTTCTTACTACAAAGAAGCGACTTCAGGTCAGGTTCTACAAGAAGGTATCAACGAGCTAGGTGCTATGTCTTCATGGGTTGCTGCTGCGACTTCATACTCGACAAACGACCTACCAATGATCCCGTTCTACATCTACTACTCAATGTTCGGCTTCCAACGTGTTGGCGACATGGCGTGGATGGCTGGTGACCAACAAGCACGTGGTTTCCTACTAGGTGCAACTGCGGGTCGTACAACGTTGAACGGTGAAGGTCTACAGCACGAAGACGGCCACTCGCACATTTTGGCGGGTACGGTTCCTAACTGTATTTCTTACGACCCAACATTCGCGTACGAAGTAGCAGTAATCATGCAAGACGGTATCCGTCGCATGTACGGTCCAGAACAAGAAAACGTGTTCTACTACCTAACGCTAATGAACGAAAACTACGCAATGCCAGCAATGCCAGAAGGCGCTGAAGAAGGCATCCGTAAAGGTATCTACAAGCTAGAAACTTACACGGGCGACAAAGCGAAAGTTCAGCTAATGAGCTCTGGTACTATCATGAATGAAGTACGTAAAGCAGCTCAAATCCTAAGCGAAGATTACGGTGTTGCTTCTGATGTTTACTCTGTAACGTCATTCAACGAACTAACTCGCGATGGCCAAGATGCAGAGCGTTTCAACATGCTTCACCCAGAAGCGGAAGCGAAAGTACCTTACATCCAAACAGTAATGGGTACTGAACCTGCTATCGCAGCAACTGACTACATGAAGAACTACGCAGAGCAGGTTCGTGCATACATTCCTGCTGAGTCTTTCAAAGTTCTTGGTACTGATGGCTTCGGTCGTTCAGACAGCCGTGAAAACCTACGTCGTCACTTCGAAGTGAACGCAGGTTACGTAGTAGTAGCAGCGCTAACTGAACTAGCGAAACGTGGCGAAGTTGAGAAATCTGTAGTTGCAGAAGCAATTAAGAAATTCGACATCGACACAGAGAAAACAAACCCGCTATACGCTTAATTAAGAAGGTAGATAAGAAATGGCAATCGAAATTAATGTACCAGACATCGGTGCGGATGAGGTTGAAGTTACTGAGATTCTTGTAAGCGTTGGCGACAAGGTTGAAGAAGAGCAGTCTCTGATCACAGTTGAAGGCGATAAAGCTTCTATGGAAGTTCCTGCTTCTCAAGCGGGTATCGTTAAAGAAATCAAAGTTGCAGAAGGCGACAAGGTTTCTACTGGTTCTCTAATCATGATTTTCGAAGCCGAGGGTGCAGCTGACGCTGCACCTGCTCCTGCGGCAGAAGCAGCTCCAGCAGCAGCTCCAGCTCCAGCAGCAGCGGCAGAACTAAAAGAAGTTCACGTACCAGACATCGGTGGTGATGAAGTAGAAGTTACCGAAATCATGGTTGCCGTTGGCGACAGCATCGAAGAAGAGCAATCTCTTCTAACTGTTGAAGGCGACAAAGCTTCTATGGAAGTTCCAGCGCCATTCGCAGGTACTCTAAAAGAGATCAAAGTTGCAGCAGGCGATAAAGTATCGACTGGCTCACTTATCATGGTATTCGAAACAGCAGGTTCAGGCGCTCCAGCAGCACCAGCGGCAGCTGAAGCTCCTGCGGCAAAAGAAGTGAACGTTCCAGATATCGGCGGCGACGAAGTTGAAGTTACTGAGATCATGGTTGCGGTTGGCGACACAGTGGAAGAAGAGCAATCTCTAATCACTGTTGAAGGTGACAAAGCTTCTATGGAAGTTCCTGCACCATTCGCTGGCACAGTTAAAGAAATCAAGATTGCAGCTGGCGACAAAGTGTCTACTGGCTCACTAATCATGGTATTCGAAGTGGCGGGTGCAGCACCTGCTCCTGCAGCCGCTCCAGCTCCAGCTCCAGCTCAAGCGGCAGCACCTGCAGCTCCGGCTCCTAAAGCAGAAGCTCCAGCGGCAGCAGCTCCAGCAGCGACTGGCGATTTCAAAGAAAACGATGAGTACGCTCACGCGTCTCCAGTTGTTCGTCGTCTAGCGCGTGAATTTGGCGTTAATCTTTCTAAGGTTAAAGGTTCTGGTCGTAAGAGCCGTATCCTAAAAGAAGACGTTCAAGCTTACGTGAAAGATGCACTTAAGCGTCTTGAGTCTGGCGCAGGTGCAGCAGCATCTGGCAAAGGCGACGGCGCGGCTCTTGGTCTACTACCATGGCCAAAAGTGGACTTCAGCAAGTTTGGTGAGACAGAAGTTCAACCGCTATCTCGCATTAAGAAGATCTCTGGCGCAAACCTACACCGTAACTGGGTAATGATCCCGCACGTTACACAGTGGGATAACGCAGACATCACGGCTCTTGAAGCATTCCGTAAAGAGCAAAACGCGATTGAAGCGAAGAAAGATACTGGCATGAAGATCACACCACTTGTGTTCATCATGAAAGCGGTAGCTAAAGCGCTTGAAGCGTTCCCAGCGTTCAACTCTTCTCTATCAGAAGACGGTGAGAGCCTAATTCTGAAGAAATACGTGAATGTTGGTATCGCGGTAGATACACCAAACGGTCTAGTTGTTCCTGTATTTAAAGACGTGAACAAGAAAGGTATCTACGAGCTATCTGAAGAGCTAATGGCGGTTTCTAAGAAAGCACGTGCAGGCAAGCTAACAGCTGCTGACATGCAAGGTGGCTGTTTCACTATCTCTAGTCTAGGCGGTATCGGCGGTACGGCGTTTACTCCAATCGTAAACGCGCCAGAAGTTGGTATCCTAGGTGTGTCTAAGTCAGAAATGAAACCGGTATGGAACGGTAAAGAGTTCGAACCGCGTCTACAACTTCCACTGTCTCTATCATACGACCACCGTGTGATCGATGGTGCTGAAGGTGCGCGCTTCATCACTTACCTAAACTCATGTCTATCTGACATTCGTCGTCTAGTTCTGTAATAGAAATTAGATGAATGAGAGGCGGCAACTTAGCCGCCTCTGCTAATCATAATTACCGACAATTTGGTTATCAGCCTTGCTTCGTTCAGGGTTTTCACAATCGAATTGTTGTCTAGCTCACAGGCTAAATTGATTTACTTTTCACACCATTAACATCTCTGTAAACTGTTAGCGGTCTGAAAATAACTGTTTAAAACAAATCTCTCTTAAACATAAAAAATCGATACCCACTCAGCCTGTTAGGGATAATGACTACAAGAGGTCAAAATGAGCAAAGAAATTAAAGCCCAAGTTGTTGTACTTGGTTCTGGTCCTGCTGGTTACTCCGCTGCATTCCGTTGTGCGGACTTAGGTCTTGAAACTGTACTAGTTGAACGTTACAGCACGCTTGGCGGTGTATGTCTGAACGTGGGTTGTATCCCATCTAAAGCACTGCTTCACGTTTCTAAAGTAATTGAAGAAGCGAAAGCGATGGCTGACCACGGCGTTGTGTTCGGTGAGCCTCAAACAGACATCAGCAAAATCCGCATCTGGAAAGAAAAAGTTGTTAACCAACTAACTGGCGGCCTAAGCGGTATGGCTAAGATGCGTAACGTAACAGTAGTTAACGGTTACGGTAAGTTCACTGGCCCTAACTCTATCCTTGTAGAAGGCGAAGGTGAGCCAACAGTTGTTAACTTTGACAACGCAATCGTTGCGGCTGGTTCTCGTCCAATCAAACTGCCATTTATCCCGCATGAAGACCCACGTATTTGGGACTCTACTGACGCTCTTGAACTAAAAGAAGTGCCAGAAAAACTGCTTATCATGGGCGGTGGTATCATCGGTCTAGAAATGGGTACGGTTTACCACTCTCTAGGTTCTAAAGTTGAAGTTGTTGAAATGTTTGACCAGGTAATTCCTGCAGCAGACAAAGATATCGTGAAAGTATTTACTAAGCGTATCAAAGACAAGTTCAAGCTAATGCTAGAAACGAAAGTAACAGCAGTTGAAGCAAAAGAAGACGGTATCTACGTTTCAATGGAAGGCAAGAAAGCGCCAGCTGAAGCTGAGCGTTACGATGCGGTTCTAGTTGCTATCGGTCGTGTACCAAATGGTAAGCTAATCGACGGTGAAAAAGCGGGTCTAGAAATTGACGAGCGCGGCTTCATCAACGTTGATAAGCAAATGCGTACTAACGTTCCTCACATCTTCGCGATCGGTGATATCGTTGGTCAACCAATGCTTGCTCACAAAGGTGTGCATGAAGGTCACGTAGCTGCTGAAGTTATCTCTGGTAAGAAGCACTACTTCGACCCTAAAGTTATCCCTTCAATTGCGTACACTGAGCCAGAAGTGGCTTGGGTTGGTAAGACTGAAAAAGAAGCGAAAGAAGAAGGCATCAAGTACGAAGTAGCAACATTCCCATGGGCAGCATCAGGTCGTGCAATCGCATCTGACTGTGCAGACGGTATGACTAAGCTAATCTTCGACAAAGAAACTCACCGCGTAATCGGTGGTGCTATCGTTGGTACTAACGGTGGTGAACTACTTGGTGAAATCGGCCTTGCAATTGAGATGGGCTGTGATGCAGAAGATATCGCTCTGACTATCCACGCTCACCCAACTCTACACGAGTCTGTAGGTCTAGCTGCTGAAGTATTTGAAGGTTCAATCACTGACCTGCCAAACAAAAAAGCAGTTAAGAAGAAGTAAGCTTTTTCTGACTGAATGATAGAAGCCGCTGCATTGCAGCGGTTTTTTTATGCTTGTTACATAGGAATATAAATGTGTGCTTAGCTGACAGCAGACAATAAAAAGCCCACCAAACGGTGGGCTGACATATATTACTAGTTAAGCTTTAGTGTTCACGGTTGTAAATGCAAAGCATATCTAAGTATGAATTCACTAGATGTTTCAGTTCCGCTTCACCTTTAGCGCGGTTCGCTTGGACAAACAGTGAGTAACAAATACCGTGGAACAGGTTTGCCAAGTGTTCTGAATCGTGCTGGTCACACACCTCACCGCGTTCAATTGCTTTAATGAACATGTTTTGTACCAGCAACTGGTTAGTACGGTTAGTTGAAACAAACAATGGCCATACTTCATCACGTGTTGAAGCACTCCACTCGAACCATACTTTTAGCCAGTGACAGTCTTGGCTGACAAGCTCGATCATCGCATTAGTAATATTGGCGATGTTTTCACGTGCATGTAAGTCTAGGTCTATGTTATCCGATAGGAAGTTTGAGAACTGACGTACGACGTGATTGAGAACTTCATCCACCAAGTCTTCGCGTGTAGGGAAGTAGTTAAAAACAGTCGCCACAGAAACTTGAGCAATTTCTGCGATATCTGCGTGACCACCACGACCGATGCCGCGGCGCGCAAATACTTCCAATGCGATTTCCATTAACTGTTGCTTACGCTTAATTGGAGAAAGCCTAGTTCTAGGTCTCTTTGCAATTGAGTCCATATCCATTTTCCTTGCCATTTGAGTTGATATTGGGGGTAACCCCCTAATTGATTATTTTAATAGTTGCTTAAAGCAGTGATGAGTGTAATGGTGCATATGCACAAGGTCAACATCTGTAGAACAATTTATATACAGTAATGTCATTATTATTGATAAATTTAGCTATGAACTTTATAAAACTAAGACCTTCTTCCAAGATTTTTTGGCAACAGGATGCGACTTTCAACCCAATGAACGTGGTGATACACTACACGCCGTAAGATTAGGTGATCGTTTGCGTGCGACTTACCTCAACCCACAAATTTAGATTGAGCACAGTATGAAACATACAATAGAAGTCATGATTTCTGAGCAAGAAGTTCAGGAGCGAGTTCGTGAATTAGGCAAACAAATTACAGAGCGTTATCAAGGTAGTGAAGATCTTGTGTTGGTAGGCTTATTGCGTGGCTCATTTGTATTTATGGCAGACTTGGCACGTGCTATCGAACTGACTCACCAAGTTGATTTTATGACAGCGTCAAGCTACGGCAACACGATGGAAAGCTCACGTGACGTTCGTATCTTGAAAGATTTGGATGATGACATCAAAGGTAAAGACATTCTGCTTGTTGAAGACATCATTGACACTGGTAACACACTAAATAAAATCCGTGAGATTCTTTCGCTACGCGAGCCGAAGTCTATCGCTATTTGTACGCTCCTAGATAAGCCATCTCGTCGTGAAGTGAATGTTCCTGTGGATTGGATTGGTTTCGAAATTCCAGATGAATTTGTCGTTGGGGTGGGTATTGATTACGCGCAGAAATACCGCCACTTACCATACATCGGTAAAGTTGTACCTCAAGAATAATCATTGAGTTCAGCATTAAAAATATAAAAAACGCCCATCTAAGATGGGCGTTTTTCGTTCAACTTTTAGATATGACTTAGCGACAAAGGAGCTTGTTGTCTGTATTTAGAATCGTCGAAAGAGCTTTCTGGTAAGACGCTTCTACGGTTTCCTTAGAGTTAGAACGAATGCCTAAGTACTCTAAGCGACCATCTTCAATTCCGTATACCACACCATGAATTTCAACATCTTGCCCACGCTCCCAAGCGTTTTGCAGGATTGTTGAGTTACCCAAGTTGTACACTTGTTCTGCAACATTAAGCTCGCCTAGTTTATCCGCTCGATCTTGTTGCGGCATTTGATCTAGGTAAGTGCGGTGTTTGAAATAGATATCTCTGATATGTAACAGCCAATTATTAATAAGACCTAGCTTAGGGTTATCAATGGCTGCGTTTACGCCACCACATCCATAGTGTCCACAGACAATGATGTGTTTCACCTTAAGCACGTCTACGGCGTACTGGACGACCGATAGACAGTTGAGATCAGTATGGATAACTTGGTTTGCAACATTCCGATGAACAAAGAGTTCACCTGAGTATAGTCCGGTTAGTCGCTCGGCAGGAACGCGGCTATCAGAGCAGCCAATCCAAAGAAAATCAGGCTTTTGACCCTCTGCGAGTTTTGCGAAGTATTCAGGTCGATCAGATTTGATCTCTTGAGACCATTTCGAATTGTTTTCAAATAACTGTTTTATTTCCGGCATTTTGCAAACTACTTCCCTTAAAAGACAAAATCGCTGCCGCTGTTTGTGTGCACATGCAAGCGATCAGTGTTGTAACTATACACAATGTTACAATTTCGATCTCGTTAAATATTCGTCAGATAGGACTCATCTGACTAGTTTTCATTAAGAAAAAAGTAAAATCTGGTGAAACTATTTGTGGTGTGAATTTAGCCTTAATCTATTTATGGTTTAAATTTTCGCCTAGCTCGTTAAAGTAGTGATATTTTACTTTTTAAAATTGAATGCAGGGAAAATCAGCAGTGTTCGGTAGTCGTTTTGAAGATATCAATTTCAAAGGGGATGTATTTGGCGGGGTAACCACGGCGATTATCTCTCTCCCTCTGGCGTTAGCGTTTGGTGTTGCATCCGGAGCCGGTGCTGAGGCCGGCCTTTGGGGGGCAATAATGGTCGGTTTGTTTGCCTCGTTATTTGGTGGTTCTAATACGTTAATATCAGAACCGACAGGGCCAATGACGGTAATCATGACCGCAGTATTAACCAGTATGATGGCGAAATACCCAGAAACGGGCATGGCTATGACTTTCACGGTTGTCATGATGGCTGGCGCATTCCAAATCCTATTGGGGACGTTAAAACTGGGTAAATATGTTACCTTGATGCCTTACAGCGTTATTTCCGGGTTTATGTCTGGCATTGGTGTGATTCTTATCATTCTGCAGTTATCGCCTTTGATGGGGCATGCTGCGCCTTCAGGGGGAGTACTCGGAACGTTATCTGCTTTGCCGGAGACTATTTCTAACCTTAAATTCAGTGAGTTGTTTTTGGGACTACTGACTTTGGGGATTCTTTTTTTCTTCCCTAAGCAATATCGTAAATACGTTCCTGCACAGCTCGTGGCATTGGTCGCGGTAACGTTATTGTCTGTGATTCTCTTTGATACAGAAGATATTCGTCGTATCGGTGAAATTCCTGCTGGGTTACCTTCTCTCGTCGCCCCTTATATTGACACAGATATGTTTGTCGAGATGGTCATTGATGCATTAGTGCTCGGCACGTTAGGTTGTATTGATACTTTGTTAACGGCGGTTATCGGTGACTCATTAACTCGTAAAGAACACGACTCAGATAAAGAGCTGCGAGGTCAAGGGTTAGCTAACATGATCTCTGGCTTGTTTGGTGCGCTGCCGGGGGCGGGAGCTACCATGGGGACGGTAACGAATATCCAAGTTGGGGCTCGTTCGCCATTATCTGGTGTGATTCGCGCACTAATGTTGGCGTTGGTTGTACTGGTTGCTGGTGGGCTAACAGAGCCAATCCCGATGGCTGTGTTAGCAGGCATTGCGGTGTATGTTGGCTTTAACATCCTAGACTGGAGCTTTATTCAGAGGGCACATAAGGTAAGCTTTTCCGGAATGGCGGTGATGTATGGCGTTATGCTGCTTACAGTCTTCGTTGATCTTATCGTTGCGGTGGGTTTAGGCGTCTTTATCTCGAACATTATCATCATCGAGCGTTTGAGCCGAGAGCAGGCACGACAAGTAAAAGCGATCAGCGACGCGGATGAAGATGATGTGCCGTTGACTGACAGCGAGCGTGGTTTGTTGGATCGTGCGAATGGAAAAGTGCTGTTCTTTTATCTTTCCGGTCCGATGATCTTTAGTGTTTCTAAAGCCATTTCACGTCAGCACTCTAGTATTTCGGACTATGACGTGATGATTCTCGATCTTACGGATGTACCAATGATTGATGTGACCGTCGGTTTGGCGTTAGAGAATGCGATTAAGGATGCTCTCGATGCCAATTGTGCCGTGTATTTATTATGCCCGAATGAGCGAACACGAGAACAGCTAGAGAAATTCCATGTGATTGACCTTGTGCCTGATGAAAATATGTACCAATTCCGTTACGAAGCATTGAATGCGGCGGTGGCACATGTTGAGGCAGACCAGTATCAGCGCATAACGGCGTAATCATTCTGACAGTTAAAAACGCAACAGTGTCCTGTTGCGTTTTTTTATGCTCTATTTTGTCTTACTCAGAGATAACCTTTACGAGGTAAGGGTTATATTTCCAATATTATCGAAAGGTTTATTTGTAATCATCGTTATTCAACGATAAACTGATGGACCTCCAATACGATACCCAAGGCGATTTTGTAGTAAACCGCTGCTAAATATGAGTCGGTATTAGTAATCACAAACAAACGGCAATCAAGACCTTATGTACGCATTAGAAATTGAACAACTGCGCAAGACGTATGCAGGTGGCTTTGAGGCGTTAAAAGGTATAAGTCTCCAAGTGAAAAAGGGTGACTTCTACGCGCTTCTGGGTCCCAATGGTGCAGGAAAATCGACCACGATTGGCATCATTTCCTCCTTAGTGAATAAAACCTCCGGAACGACGAAAGTTTTCGGTTATGACATTGATACCGACCTCGAATTGGCCAAGCAGAATTTAGGCTTGGTGCCACAGGAGTTCAACTTCAACCAGTTTGAAACCGTTGAGCAAATTGTGATGCAGCAAGCTGGCTATTACGGTGTGTCTAAAGTATTAGCCAAAGAAAGAGCAGAAAAATACCTGAAAAAATTGGATTTATGGGAAAAACGCCAAGAGCGTGCTCGTAACCTATCCGGTGGGATGAAGCGTCGTTTAATGATCGCAAGAGCTTTGATGCACGAGCCGCAATTACTCATTTTAGATGAACCAACGGCTGGAGTGGATATTGAACTACGCCGCTCAATGTGGGGGTTTCTGAAAGAGATCAACCAAGAGCAAGGAATTACGATTATTTTAACGACACACTACCTAGAAGAAGCGGAGATGCTGTGTCGAAATATCGGCATTATTAATCGTGGTGAGCTGATTGAAAATACCACCATGAAGGCGTTACTAGGTAAGCTAAGCGTCGAGACATTTATCTTGGATATTGAGTCAGAAGTCGAGGTGCCTGAGCTTGAAGGTGTTAATCGACAAAGTATTGTTGATGGCTCTTTAGAGATAGAACTAGATAAGAGCCAAGGATTGAATTCGGTATTCAGTCAGTTAACAGAGCATGGCATTAAAGTTCTCTCAATGCGTAACAAAGCCAACCGACTTGAAGAGTTGTTTGTCAGCATTGTAAGAGAGGGGAGTAATTAAATGTACGGTTTATATTGGACGGCATTTCGCAGCTTGCTGAGCAAAGAAGTCACTCGTTTTACACGTATTTGGGTGCAAACCTTAGTGCCGCCAGCCATTACGATGACGTTGTACTTCATCATTTTCGGCAATCTTATTGGCTCTCGAATTGGTGAGATGAGCGGCTTTAGTTACATGGAGTACATTGTTCCAGGTTTGATCATGATGTCGGTGATCACTAACTCATACTCGAACGTGGCGTCGTCATTCTTTAGTGCAAAGCTACAGAAGAATATTGAAGAACTGCTGGTGGCACCGGTACCAAACTATGTGATTATTGCTGGCTATGTGATGGGCGGCGTGACTCGAGGTTTGTTGGTCGGTGCAATTGTTACTTGTGTGTCACTTTTGTTCGTTGATTTGCAAGTGGAGCACTGGGGCATTATTGTCGCGACTGTCTTCATGACGTCGGTTGTATTTGCTCTCGGTGGCTTGATCAATGCGGTTTACGCAAAAACGTTTGATGATATTTCGATCATCCCTACGTTTGTATTGACTCCTTTAACTTACTTGGGAGGAGTCTTTTATTCGATCAGTCTGCTGCCTGAATTTTGGCAAGGCGTTTCTAAGATCAACCCAATCGTCTACATGGTGAATGCGTTCCGCTACGGCTTTTTAGGTGTCTCGGATGTGGGTATTGTCACTTCATTTAGTGTACTTGCAGTGTTTGTTGTTGCACTGTATGCCATTGCGCATTATCTAGTAACCAAAGGGATTGGGCTAAGAAGCTAAGCCATTCTCATAAAGCAAAGAGCGGCGATTCACGCTGCTCTTTCGCGTGCATAACAATACATACCCATACAATTTTTCGGTTTTTATCATGGTAGGTTTCAATCATTTGTAATAAATGAGTGATCCTATGAATATTGTCCCGCCGCCGCCTTTCTCCTATCAGTTACTTAAGCCCAAATATTGGTCTGTATGGCTGGCATTTGGATCTTTAGCGATTCTTGTTAATGTACTGCCATACGTAGTATTGCGAATCTTAGGTAGAAGCATCGGCTGTATTGCGATGCATGTAATGAAGCGCCGACACAAGATCGCTCTGCGTAATCTCCAGCTGTGTTTCCCTGATTTTACGGATTGGCAATGTAAGGACGTAGTACGAAAAAACTTTCAATATACTGGAATGGCGATCATCGAAACCGGTATCGCTTGGTTTTGGCCAGATTGGCGGATACGTCGGATAACCTCTATTGTTGGAAAAGATCGTTTACTCGCTGAGGAAAAGAATGGACGTGGTGTGTTGGTGGTGTGCAGTCACCATTTAAACTTGGAGATAACCGCTCGTATTTTTAGCCAGTTTGCCCAAGGTTATGGCGTTTATCGCCCAAATTCGAATCCTGCTTATGAGTTTATTCAACATCGAGGTCGAACTCGTTTTGGACATCAAATGATTGATCGAAAAGACGTGAAATCAATGCTCAAAGTTCTGAAGAATGGTCATCGACTTTGGTATTTACCCGACCATGATTATGGCGTTAGCCATTCTGTTTTTGCGCCGTTTTTTGCTGTTGAACAAGCGGCGAGTACCGTCGGGTCTAGTGTTCTCATTGATGCAACAAAGTGCGCGGTTATATCTGGCGTTACAGTGAGTAAAAATCACCATTACACGCTGTACATTGGAAAAGACATTAGCGAGCGTTTCGAGAGACGTAATGCGGTTAAAGCGGCAAGCATCTTGAACCAAGAGCTTGAGAAAATGATAAAACGTGATATTCCAGCGTGGATGTGGCTGCACAAGCGGTTTAAAACTCGCCCTGAAGGGTTAGATTGCGTCTATACGTAGAGTATAAAAAAGGTCGACTAAGAGTCGACCTTTTTACTTTTATGGCTCAGAGCTTACTCTGCGTTCTCTGAGTTTGTATTGTTAGATTCAGCTTCTTCCTTCGTTTCGACAACCATATCTACCGTTTGGTTATCGATAAGACGAGCTTTGCCTAGGAACGCAGACATCAGAATGACAGCTTGTGTCGTTTCTGGTGTGATCACTTGTAATGTACGAGCATCACGAATGAAGATCTCATCAGGGTGCAGACCTGCAGCTCGAAGTTGGTCGCTTGCATCTTCGATGATCGATGCGTAGTCATCGCGGCCACCGCGAATGGCACTGCTGATCCAACGCATTGTACGAGCAAGTACAGGCGCACGTTGACGCTCGTCCAGCGTAAGCAAGCCATTGCGTGAACTCATTGCTAAACCGTCCATTTCACGTACGGTTGGTACACCGATGATTTCAATGTCCATTGCTAGGTCATCAACCATCTTGCGGATAACAGCAAGTTGTTGGAAGTCCTTCTCGCCGAAGCACGCGACATCCGGTTGTACGATGTTAAACAGCTTATTCACTATCGTCGTCACGCCACGGAAATGACCTGGTCGAGACGCGCCTTCGAGAATTGTTGATAGGCCAGGGACATCGACGAAGGTTTGCTTATCCAGACCTTCAGGGTAGATAACTTCTGGTGTTGGCGTAAATACCACATCGACCCCTTCAGAGGTTAACTTGCTTAAGTCTTCCTCTAGCGTGCGTGGGTAATTATTTAAATCGTCTGCACGATCAAACTGCATCGGATTAACAAAGATGCTTACGACAACGATATCAGCGTATTCGCGTGCTTTACGCACTAAAGTTAAGTGGCCTTCGTGAAGGTTGCCCATGGTAGGGACAAACGCCACTTTACGACCTTCACGTTTAAAGGTTTTAAGGTGTTCACGAACTGCTGAGATTTCCGCAAAAGTTTGCATGCATTTATCCTCTAGGCAATGGTATGAGCGTCGTCTGGGAATACACCGTTGGCTACATCTTCAATGTATTTAGTAACGGCTTTGCGCATATCACCTGTTTCAGCAAGAAAGTTTTTGGAGAATTTCGGCATGTAGTTGGCAGAAATACCAAACATATCATGCATTACGAGAATCTGGCCATCTGTTACGTTACCTGCACCAATACCGATAACAGGAACGTCAAGCACTTGCGTAATACGTTCAGCAAGCTCAGCTGGTACGCATTCTAGTAAGACGATTTGAGCGCCTGCTTCTTGTAGCGCTAATGCGTCTTTTACCATGCGGTCTGCTTTTTCTTGATCGCGACCTTGGATTTTGTAACCACCAAAAATATTAACAGCTTGAGGAGTTAAACCAAGATGAGCACAAACTGGAACTGATCGTTCAGTGAGCATTTTCACCGTGTCGACAAGCCAGTCACCACCTTCAATTTTTACCATATTGGCACCAGCACGCATCAGTTTAGCCGCATTTTCGCAAGCTTGCTCTGGCGTGGTGTAGCTCATGAATGGCATGTCTGCCATCAACAAACAATTTGGGCTACCAGCGCGTACGCAACGAGTATGGTAAGCGATATCATCGACCGTTACTGGTAGAGTATCGTTGTGACCTTGCAAAACCATACCTAGAGAATCACCGACAAGAAGTACTGGCATTTCTTGGCTTTCAAACAGTTGGGCAAAGCTCGCATCATAAGCGGTTGAAGTAGCAAATTTACGACCTTCTTGCTTCCACTTGATTAGGTCGTTGATGGTCATTTTTTTCATGGTTTTATCCTTACTAGGAGTTGGCTATGACTGCCAGATACTGAGGCCGTTTCTATCTACTTGTTCCAGTAGTTTAGAGACCTCGGTCCCATCAGGGAGTTGTAAATTTGGTGCAATTTCCGCAAGAGGGTAGAGTACGAATTCACGCTCTTTCATTCCATAATGAGGAACGATCAGCCTCTCGGAATTAATCACCTCATTGCCATAAAGCACAATGTCGAGGTCCAAGGTTCTTGGTCCCCAGCGTTCGTCTTTACGGACACGCCCTTGTTCTTGCTCTATAGCTTGTGTGCAATTGAGCAATTCAATAGGCGTCAAACTGGTGTTAATAGACACAACCGCATTGATGTAATCCGGTTGGTTTTGTGGCCCCATTGGCGTGCTGCTGTATAGCGAAGAAGCTTGAACAAACTCTGATTTAGGCAGCGTTTTTAATGCTTCAATCGCTTGCTTCGCTTGGCTGACAGGATCCGCCAAGTTACTGCCTACCGCAATGTACGCTGTAATCATGATTTGGGCTTACTCTTTTTCTTGCGATAAGTTTTACGGCGGCGCTGGCCTGTTTTCGGTGATTGACCGTCTAAGTCGGCAGCCATTGCTTGACGCATTTCTCGGCCTGCATTTTGAAAAGTTTCCCACCACTTGGCAAGCTTCTGAGTGTCACCACCTTCAATTTCACCGCGCATTTCAAGAAAATCAAAGCCAGCTCTAAATTTATTGAGCTCCATAAGACGGAATGCACGTTTACCGTTACGTCGTGGAAGACGAAGCTGTAACTGCCAAATCTCGCGAATGGTTGCGGTGTGGCGTCTTGGAATGGCAATTGTGCGAACTTGCTCGTCAAGAATGATGTTGCTCGCTTCCATAATGGCGTCGTAATGGCCTAAGTTGCGCTCTTCCATCAGTTCATCGGCTTTCGCACACAGTGGGTACCACAGCATTGCAGCAAACATAAATGCTGGATTGATGCGTTTCCCATCTTCGATGCGCATGTCGGTAGAATCTAGGACAAGATCCAACATCTGCTCAGTATGAGAGGAGTAATCTTCTGTAAAGTGCGCTGCAATCGTCGGGAATAGTTGCTGGAATAGGTTGTACTCACGCAGTAGGTGGTAGGTTTCTAAGCCATGACCGGATTGCAATAATTTGAGTGACTCTTCAAAAAGACGCGCTGACGGAATGTCACCGAGCAACGGTGCCATGTGTTCGATTGGCGCTGCGGTGTCTTCTTCAATATCAAAGTCTAGTTTTACCGCGAAACGAACCGCACGCAGCATGCGCACAGGGTCTTCACGGTAGCGTGTTTCTGGATCACCAATCAGTCGAATTAGGCGATCTTCTAAATCTTCAATACCACGTGCGTAGTCGTGAATCGAGTAATCTGCGATGTTGTAGTACATCGAGTTAATCGTGAAATCACGGCGCTCAGCATCTTCATCGATGGTGCCGTAGACGTTGTCACGCAGCAGCATACCCTCTTTTGATTGCTGAGAAATGCTCTTATTCTTTTGCTCTTGGTGGTGACCACGGAATGTCGCAACCTCAATGATGTCTCGGCCAAACATAATATGAGCCAAGCGGAAGCGGCGACCAATCAAACGGCAGTTACGAAATAGCTGTTTGATCTGTTCCGGCGTTGCGTTGGTCGCAATGTCAAAATCTTTTGGTTTTTGTCCAAGCAGTAAGTCTCGAACCCCGCCACCCACAAGAAAAGCATCGAAACCAGCACCATTTAGGCGGTACAGTACCTTCAGCGCATTATCACTGATCTGCTTACGCGAAATGTTGTGCTCTTCACGAGTTATTACATTGAGAGCGAGCTCTGGAATTGTGGCAGGTTCGCTTGGTGTATAGTCGTTTGTATTCATGTGCATCTGGCAATAACTGGGTTTAATCCAATCTTGCTTTGGTTAGTTTTATACGCCTCTAGGGCCTAATTTGCGGCTAATGATAGCCTACACAATGCCATTTGAGAATCACGGTGTGATCTCGATCTCTGCTGGAAGCTGTTCCAACCGCCAGTTTTCGCAGCCCCAACGAAGAATATCTTCTATGTTGGCCGCCCTTACGGTTTCAGGTATCTCGAAACCTAAAAATGTCATGGCGCGCAATAGAGTAGGTTTTGGTGTATCTATATCAATAGCCGTCGCGTGATTTTGTTTCGACAATTTATTGCCGTTGTTGTCCATCGCCAATGGTAAATGCAAGTAGCTAACTTCAGGCTGACCAAGTATTTGGTACAGGCTAATTTGACGCCCTGTCGGCTCGATTAAGTCTGCACCTCGCACGACTTCTGTGACGCCTTGGTCGATGTCGTCCAATACTACCGCAAGATTATAAGCAAATAATCCATCTCGACGTTTAATAATGAAATCTTCATTAACGAGTTGCTCTGGAATCGTAATGGTTCCCTGCTTTTGGTCGAGGAAATGAGCGACAGGCTTGGTCATTTTTAGGCGAATCGCGCCGTCTTTCAAGTTTTTATCGCGGCAAGTGCCAGGATAAAAACCGCCATGCTCTTTAATTTGCTTACGAGTACATTGGCAATAATAGGCTTCTCCATTTTCGAGCCATTTGTTTATTTGAGCTTGGTAAAGGTCGTGACGTTCGCTCTGGTATACCACTTCTCCATCCCAATGCAGCTGATAGGCCTTGAGTGCCTCTAGGATAAGTTGCGCTGCACCTGGCATTTCTCTTGGTGGGTCTAAGTCCTCAATACGTACTAACCAAGCTCCGTTTTGTGCTTTCGCTTGAAAATAACTGCCAAGAGCGGCAATCAGTGAACCAAAATGCAGTGGACCAGAAGGAGATGGGGCGAATCGACCTACATAGCGTGTCATGCGTGTATCTCGAATTTAGTAAACAAATAGGGTGCGAAGATAGCCAAAACAAAAAGGGAGCCTGAGCTCCCTTCAACAATCATAATGCTGGGTGATTAACCTTGCATTTGCTTCTCTTTGATTTCTGCAAGTGTTTTACAGTCAATACAAAGGTCAGCGGTTGGACGTGCTTCAAGACGGCGAACGCCAATCTCTACGCCACAAGACTCACAGAAGCCAAAATCGTCTTCTTTGATTTTATCCAAAGTCTTTTCAATCTTCTTGATCAAACGGCGTTCGCGGTCACGGTTACGCAGTTCTAGGCTGAACTCTTCCTCTTGAGAGGCGCGGTCAACTGGATCTGGGAAGTTTGCTGCTTCGTCCTGCATGTGGTGAACAGTACGATCCACTTCAGCTCTTAGCTGGTCGCGCCAAGCTGTTAAGATTTTCGTAAAGTGTTCAACCTGCTCTGGTGACATGTACTCTTCACCAGGTTTTTCCTGATATGGCTCCACGCCGGCAATGGCTAGGATGCCTATCGTTTTCTTCTTTGATTCTGGCATACAGCATCTCCTACTTACACCTAGTCAACTGCTACGCAGTCAATTTAAGGCGGGTATCTATAGCAAAAAGAGGCGGTGCAAGCAAATACTGAATCGCAAAGTTATCGTCAATGTGAAGACGACATCATTTTTTCTCTTAATTGATAAAATCAATAGCGGAAATCAGCTTCATTCCAGTATCGCTCAGTTCAGCTTTGTAGCAGAGAACTTCCACTCCAGCGTCTTGTGCTTGTTTGAGTAATAGTGAATATTTCGCGTCTATATGGTGCGCCGCGGATACTTTTTCAATACCTGAATGTAAAACAGTGAATAAAAGTATGGCTCTACTTCCATTTTGTGCCATTTCTGTGAGCTCTCTCAGGTGTTTTTGTCCCCGAGTCGTGACCGCATCTGGGAAGTATCCTTGTCCAGTAGAGTCGGTCTCATCAAGAAGAGTGACGCTTTTCACTTCTATATAGCACTTTGGCTTGTCGTCTGCGCTGAGCAAGATATCAATTCGGCTATTTTCATTGCCGTATTTCACCTCAGTTTGAAGTGTGTCATAACCACAAAGCTCTGAAATGACATTATTTTCAATAGCCTCTACGGCTAATTGATTGGCGCGCGCGGTATTGATACAAATACGGTGGCCTTGTTCGGTCTCACTCAACTCCCAACTATTGGGGTATTTTCGTTTCGGGTTGTCGGAAGTAGAAAACCAAACCTTGTTTCCGGGCGTAGCACAACCCGTCATTGCACCTGTATTTGCGCAGTGGATTGTACGGATTTCACCAGTATCGAGCTCGATATCGGCAAGAAAGCGTTTATAACGTTTGAGTAGAGTGGCGGACTCTAAAGCGGGTGTGAAATGCATTTGCTTATTTAGACAAAAAATTTTTTATGTACAATGTTGCCACCATTACACCATAAGGTATTTCCTTTGTCACAATTGCCGATTGAAGCCGTGATGCCTGAGTTGCTGACGGCGGTCAAAAATCAACATCAAGTGATCTTAAAAGCGGCGCCTGGTGCCGGTAAGTCGACTTACTTCCCTTTGCAGTTACTCTTAAATCATTCGGTTGCTGGAAAAATCATCATGCTTGAGCCAAGACGACTCGCGGCGCGTAACATTGCCCGTTATCTTGCTGAGCAATTGGGAGAACAAGTTGGTCAACGCGTGGGTTATCGAGTTCGTGGCGAGGCAAAGGTAAGTTCTGCAACGCAGCTGGAGATCGTGACCGAAGGGATCATGACCAGGATGATCCAAACTGACCCTGAACTGGATGGGGTTGATCTACTGATCTTTGATGAGTTTCATGAACGCAGCATTCATGCCGATACCGCTTTGGCATTCAGTTTAGAAGTTCAAGAGGCATTGCGAGACGATCTCAAGCTGGTGGTAATGTCGGCAACGCTTGACCAACAAGCATTACAATCGTTGTTGCCAGAAGCCAGTTACATTGAATCTGAAGGGCGCAGCTTTGATGTGGCAATGCGCTACCAGCCGTTAGGTGTGAACGAGCATTTACCTACGAGTATGGCAAAAACAATAGAAAGTCTTATGAACAAAGAGTCTGGATCTTTGTTGGCTTTCCTACCGGGTGTTGGTGCCATAAAACAAGTTGAAGAGCGGTTGTCTCATTTAGCGGATGATATCGACATATACCCACTTTATGGTCAACTGAGTTTTGCAGATCAACAAAAAGCGATTACGCCAGCAGAACAAGGTAAGCGTAAAGTCGTTCTAGCGACCAACATTGCAGAAACTTCACTAACGATTGAAGGCATTCGCCTCGTGGTTGATTCTGGGTTAGAGCGTATTGCCCGCTTTGATTTGAAAAACGGTTTAACACGCTTAGAGCAAACACGCATTGCACAGTCTTCAGCGATTCAGCGTGCAGGACGAGCGGGACGAATAGAAGAGGGCATTTGTGTTCGTCTTTATTCTGAAAGCCAGTTCAAGCAGCAACCGCTGGTTCCCCTACCCGAAATTTTGCATTCCGATTTGGCTAGTTTAGTTATGGAGCTTGCCTTTTGGGGAACGGGTGATATCCACGATCTAAAGTGGCTTGATGTTCCCGCTAATGCGTCATTGGAACAAGCGAAGCAGCTATTGGTGTCATTGGGACTACTGACGGAAAAAGGGCAATTAACGTCCGAAGGAAAACAGGCGCATGAACTAGGCGTTGAGCCTCGTGCGGCTGCGATGCTAATTAAAGCGCTATCTTACAGTGATAAGATGTTAAATGCTGCTTTGGCGGCGGTCGCACTGATTGAAGAGCCAGAGAGAAATGTTACCAATATCGCTCATAGCTTGCATCGTTGGCTTGTTGGTACTCATCCAAAAAAGTCGATGTTGTTCAAGCGTGCTCAATCTCTGGCGTACAAATTGGATACGGTATTTGACCTGAAAGGCGTGGATGAAGATGCATTACCGCTGGTGTTAAGTTTGGCATTTCCAGATCGCATTGCGCAGCAGCGCACAAATCAATTTGGGCGATTTACTTTGGCTAATGGTCATGGTGCAGAATGTCATCAGGAAGACATGCTAGGTGGCTGTGAGTATTTGGTTGCCGTTGACTTAATGCGTTCTCATTCTAATTCAAGTCAAATTCATTCGGCATGTGAATTGGATGTCAATATATTGCGAACGACCTTTGATACGCTATTTTCGTCTGAAGAAGTAGTGGACTGGGATGAAAAAAGAGGCCGTCTAATAGCTGAGCGACAAACAAAACTCGGTCTGCTGGTCGTTGAACGCGAGCCGTTGCCAAGCCCGGGCAAAGAAAAAATGACACAAGCTTTACTCACGTATGTCCGCCGCCAGGGCTTACAGAGTCTAAACTGGACACCGGCAGCGGAGAGCTTGTTGGCTCGGATTCGTTGTGCGGTGGAATGGTTACCTGAGCAGTCATGGCCAGTGTTTGATGAAGCCAGTTTGCTGGATTCATTAGAGGAGTGGTTAGAACCATACATGACGTCTGTCAGCTCGGTTAAAGACCTGAGCAAGATAAACTTGGTCGAAGCGCTTAATGCTCTATTAGGTTGGCCACTCAATCAACAACTGGATGAATGGTTACCTGAGCATTACCAACTACCCACAGGTTCAAAGAAGCGTATCCGTTACCAATATGGCCACGAGCCGATATTATCGGTGCGTATGCAAGAAGTATTTGGGGAGAGTGGTTCCCCAACGGTAGCTCTTGGCCGCAAGCGTTTGGTGCTTGAACTGCTTTCACCGGCACAACGTCCATTGCAAGTAACGTCGGACTTGGCGGCTTTCTGGAACGGAAGCTACAAAGACGTTCAAAAAGAGATGAAAGGGCGCTACCCAAAACACGTTTGGCCAGATGATCCTGCCAATCATGTAGCAACAACGAAAACAAAAAGACAATTGAATAATGACTGACAGCAAGAAGCCTAGCGCGAAAAAAGCGCCAGCGAAGAAAAGTACAACCAATAAAGGAACCGCAAAACAGACTCGACGTACGCCGAGTAAAAAGCCGACTAACGAGAAACGTTCGTGGTTGAAAGTTCTGTGGTCGTTTAGCTGGAAAGCTGGCGTTGCACTTGCCGCTGTTTTGCTGTTTGTTGGGATTTACTTAGATAGTGTGGTGAAAGAACGCTTTGAAGGTCAGCTGTTTGAGCTGCCAACGGTGGTTTATGCCCGTATCTTGAATCTAAGCCCTGGTGAGAATATCACCATCCAAGAACTGCGCAACGAGCTAGATGTGTTGAATTACCGTAAAGTGAGTCAACCTCGTTACCCAGGCGAATATTCCTCTTCTTCCACTCGGATTGAATTGATTCGTCGTCCATTCGAGTTTGCCGATGGTCCCGAGCCGGATCGTCACATTATGCTGCATTTCTCTGATTCCGGCTTGCAACGTATTCAGTCTTTAGAATCTCGAGGAGACCTTGGTTACTTGCGCCTAGAACCGAAGATGTTGGGCATGCTGGAGAAAGACCGTGATGAACAGCGCCTTTTCTTACGTCGTGATCAGTTCCCTGAAATTTTGGTGGATGCACTGCTTGCGACCGAAGACCGGGATTTTTATCAACATGACGGGGTGTCACCGCTCGCGATTGCACGTGCATTGGTTGCGAACATTAAGGCGGGTCGTACTGTTCAAGGTGGTAGTACGCTGACTCAGCAATTGGCAAAAAACCTGTTTTTGACTCGTGATAAAACACTGTGGCGTAAAGTTCGAGAAGCGTATATCGCGCTAATTTTGGATTACCGTTACAGCAAAGATCGTATCTTAGAAGCCTACCTAAACGAAGTGTACCTAGGTCAAAGTGGAGGTGAAGCGATCCACGGGTTTGGCTTGGCGTCGCGTTATTATTTTGGGCAGCCAATTCAGGAGTTGCGAATCGATCAATTGGCGATGTTAGTTGGGATGGTAAAAGGACCGTCTTACTACAACCCAATTCGTTACCCTGAGAGAACGAAAGAGCGTCGTGATCTCGTTCTGCGCCTGTTAATGCAGCAAAACATGTTGACTTCAGAGCAGTATGAACAAGCTGTAAGTCGTCCACTCGATACGCAAAGCAAGCCACGTATTGCGAGCCGTCAGCCAGCTTATTTCCAACAATTGAGCATTGAATTAAAAGAAAAAGTTGGGGAGCGATTTAAAGCAGAGACCGGACTGCGCGTGTTTACGTCTCTGGACCCAGTATCGCAAAGCAAAATGGAACAAGCTATCGCGAAAAAGATCCCAGAACTAGCTAAACGGGGTGGTAAAGAGTTAGAAGCCGCTGCTGTGGCCGTTGATCGCCATAGTGGTGAAATCCGTGCGATGGTTGGTGGTAAACGTGTCGGTTATGAAGGCTTTAACCGCGCGCTCAATGCCAGTCGTCCAATTGGTTCTTTAGTGAAACCAGCGATTTACTTAACGGCTCTAGAACAACCGGATAAATACAACCTAGGCACGACGCTACACGACACGCCGTTAAGTCTGAAGAGCAGTAAAGGTAACGTGTGGACGCCGCGCAACTACGATAGAAAATATCGTGGTGATGTGCCACTTTACATTGCTTTAGCGAAATCACTTAACGTACCAACCGTGCGCTTAGGTATGGCACTTGGCATTCCTGAAGTCTCCAATACTTTAGAGCGTTTGGGCGTGAACAAAGACGAAATTCGCCCAGTGCCTTCGATGTTTTTGGGTTCGTTTTCTTTGACGCCATTCGAAGTCGCACAGATGTATCAGACTCTGACGAATTCAGGTAAGCGTGCAAAACTGACCGCTCTGCGCTCAGTCATGGATATGGAAGGTAATGTGCTGTATCAATCCTTGCCTCGTTCATCAAGAGCCGTGGATGAACAAGCTGCATGGCTAACGACCTACGCGATGAAACAAGGGGTTGCTCAAGGCACTGGCCGCTTCTTACAAAGCCAGTTTGGTTGGGCTGCATTGGCAGGAAAAACGGGTACCAGTAATGACAACCGCGATAGTTGGTTTGTCGGTGTTGATGGTCGTGAGGTGACGACAATTTGGCTAGGCCGCGACGATAATAAACCCGTGAATCTAACGGGGTCGAGTGGTGCATTACGAGTGTACGCAGAGTACTTGAAGCAGCGTATTCCTGAGCGCTTAGAGCTCCCATGGCCAAGAGAAATCACCACATTAGGGTTCAAGCCTACATCTGATGGAGGTTTAGAAATGAACTGCCGTAGTGATTACAAACTGCCGGTTTGGGATAAAACCGGTCAGATAAAGCAACAGTGTGAGAAGAAATCAAACTGGTTAAATAGCATATTTGATTGGTAGCATCGCCAAATCAACAACATTAGCTTGTTTATCTGATTAATTCTTAGTACATATTAGGGCGTGTTAGTACAGTACTGCTAGCACGCCCTACTTGATCAGATATTCAATAAAGGAAGAAGTGAATGTTCAAAAAGCTGTTATCAAGCCCATCGGTTCGCAACTTTGCGCTTTGGGTTAGTACCTTTTTGATGATCACTCCTTCTGTTTCCCTCGCAAACTCTCTAACAAAAACGGATGACTTGGAACCTCGACCAAAGGTGGCGGTTGTGCTCGCTGGTGGCGGAGCGAAAGGGGCGGCACACATTGGGGTTTTAAAAGCATTGGAAGAAATGCAGATCCCTGTCGATATTGTGACCGGTACCAGTATGGGCGCCTATGTGGGTGGGCTCTATGCCACGGGGATGAGTGCTGATGAAATTGAGAGTTTTATCTACACCGTCGATTGGGGCAGCGGTTATCGAGATCGTGTTGACCGTAGCCAACGTCGAGTTCGTGACAAAGAGTATGAAGACCGCTATCAAATTAATACCGACCTCGGCTTAAGGTTCGGTGAGGTACGAGCACCAACGGGTGTGGTGCAAGGCCAGAACATGTTGCGAGTATTGCGTGAGACTACAGGGAACTTAGGGCGATTCGATTCTTTTGATGAGCTTGCCATTCCTTATCGTTCTGTTGCGACTGATATTCTTGCCCTAGAAGAAGTCGTACTGGGTAATGGTTACCTTGTGGATGCCATGATGGCTAGCATGTCTGTACCAGGAGCACTTCCTCCCTATAAGCTCAATGGTCATATGCTTGTCGATGGCGGCGTCGTCAATAACATGCCTGTCGATGTGGCTCGCGCCATGGGGGCTGATGTCGTTATTGCCGTCGATATTAGCACCGACTACAAAACCGAAGATGAATTTACGGGGCTGTTTACTGTCGCGGACCAACTCTCTAACTATCTCGTTCGTCGTAGTACACAACAGCAAGTGGACGAGCTTGAACCTCAAGATATCTATATTCGTCCCAATGTGGGCACCATGGAAACCGTCGAGTTCGACAAAATGCCTTGGGCTTTTCAAGCTGGGTACGATATTACCAAGCAATTAAAAGACAAGCTGAAAGAGTTACGCTTGTCCAACGCGGACTATCAAAAATACATCGACCGCAAACAAGAAGTTCGTAAAACTTTGATTTATGGCGATCAGCGTGTGGTTGATGACATTGTGATTGTAAATAACACGCACTACAGCGATGTGTTGTTGACGAATCGTATTGAATTAGAAACCGGACGTCGTATTTCAACGGCCGAAATTGAGAAAGCCGTTGAAAACCTCTACGCGTTAGATCGGTTCGAGCTCATCACTTATCACTTTGAAGAGGTTGATGGTGAGACATTGTTGGTTTTTGATGTTAACGAGAAGTCGTGGGGGCCTAATTATCTCAACTTCCGATTTTTTCTTGAAGATGACTTCGATACAGATAGCCAGTACGGCATAGGGATATCAACCAACTTTACCAACTTGAACTCTCATGGCGCGGAGTTGGCGTTCAACGTAGAAATGGGCACGGATAAGCTGATTGAAGCTGAGTTGTATTCCCCTGTTTTATCTAGCCAAGAACTTTTTGTATCGGGGCGTATTTCCTATGGCAGTGAGAGCCGAAACTTACCTTTAACAGAGCCTCAAGCACCAGATTTAGAGTCAGTAAATGACTTTTTTCCGGTCACTTACGATGATTTTACAACAGAGTTAGCGATAGGTATCCAACCCACATTGTGGCAAGAACTTCGATTTGGCGCTCGCTACTCAACCGGAGATATTGAGCTTTCTACTTTGGCTTCTGCTGGTAAATTGGATTTTGAACGTCGTGGCCTGTTTGCCAATTATCGCCTAGATACACTCGATGATTTCGCATTTCCGACTCGTGGGCTTTTAGTCGATCTCGAATATTTAGTGTCTCATGATCAAAGTCCTCAAGGCGTTAGCCTTTTAGAAACTGACAAAATTATTGAAGATACCGTTTATGAAATCTCTGCACGATTTAAAGGTGCAGTGAGTCATCAGCGTCATACTTTAGTCGGACATGCTGAATATAGTTTTGTAGAGAGTAAAAACTCATCTTTACCGCTTGATCCCAGAGAGTTGGGCGGCTTCTTAAGCCTATCGGGAATCCCAAGAAATAGCCTGATCGGACAGAACTTATTTTTCAGCAGTTTGGTGTACCGATATAAGTGGTTTGATAATGATTTCGGATTGTTTGAAGCTCCAGTCTACCTGGGCGCATCGGTCGAATATGGCGGTGTTTGGTCTGATAATGATCTGAAACTAAACGAAGCGCCGCTTTACAATGCTGGTTCCATCTTCTTTGGTGTTGACTCACCAATAGGACCAATAATGTTGGCATACGGTCGTACCGAGCAAGATTTGGATGCTGTGTATTTGATCGTAGGAACATCGTTTAATTAACCGGGTATGAGAAAGCAAAAACTTGGCATATTTGGTCAAAATTAGCAGAACTTTAGTCGTAAGTTGCTATGTTGGTCAAAATGATAAGATTTTAATTTAAGGTTAAATTTGCTATTATTTTGCCCACAGTTTGGCCTCTACGGCGCTGTTTCTCAATCATAATTGAATGAAAACAAGGGCAATGGAGAGCCAAGTTTCCAAGGATGTTCACTCCTTTACTTTAACAATAGTAATAATAGAGGAGGAACCGCAATGAGAGGAAAAAGTCGTGCTTGAAGCCTACCGTAAACACGTCGAAGAGCGTGCTGCTGAAGGAGTTGTTCCTAAACCGCTAGACGCAGAACAAGTTGCTGGACTTGTAGAACTTCTGAAAAATCCCCCGCAAGGTGAAGAAGAAGTCATTCTTGACCTACTTGAAAACCGTATCCCTCCAGGTGTTGATGAAGCTGCTTATGTAAAAGCGGGTTTCCTAACAGCAGTAGCAAAAGGTGAAGTTAAATCACCATTAGTGAGTCGTGAAAAAGCGGCTGAACTGCTAGGCACTATGCAAGGTGGTTACAACATCGAACCGCTAGTTGAGCTATTGGATGATGAAGCACTGGCAGAGATCGCAGTAAAAGCGCTGTCTCATACGCTGCTGATGTTTGATGCTTTCTATGACGTAGAAGAGAAAGCGAAAGCTGGCAATGCGCATGCACAGAAAGTACTTCAATCATGGGCTGATGCTGAGTGGTTCCTTTCTAAGCCTAAGCTTGAAGAAAAAGTCACTCTAACCGTATTTAAAGTAACAGGTGAAACGAACACGGATGACCTTTCACCTGCACCTGACGCTTGGTCTCGTCCTGATATCCCAGTACACGCACTGGCGATGCTTAAAAACGAGCGTGAAGGAATAAACCCTGATCAACCGGGTACTATTGGTCCGATCAAGCAAATTGAAGAGTTAAAAGACAAAGGTCATCAATTGGTTTACGTTGGTGATGTTGTTGGTACTGGCTCTTCACGTAAATCTGCAACCAACTCAGTGCTTTGGTTTATGGGTGATGATATCCCTTACGTTCCAAACAAACGAGCTGGTGGGTATGTGCTTGGTGGCAAAATTGCCCCTATCTTCTTTAACACAATGGAAGATGCTGGCGCACTACCAATCGAAGTTGACGTAACTAAGCTCAACATGGGCGATGTTATCGATGTTTACCCATATGAAGGTAAAGTTTGCAACCACGAAACTGGTGAGGTTCTAGCTGAGTTCTCGCTAAAAACAGAAGTACTGATTGATGAAGTTCGTGCTGGTGGTCGTATCCCATTGATCATCGGTCGTGGTTTGACAGACAAAGCGCGTCAATCGCTAGGTCTTGAGCCTTCGGACGTATTCCGCAAACCTGGTGAAATCGCAGATTCTGGCAAGGGTTACACGCTTGCACAGAAAATGGTTGGTAAAGCATGTGGCGTAGAAGGCATCCGTCCTGGAACCTACTGTGAGCCGAAAATGACGACAGTAGGTTCGCAAGATACTACTGGCCCTATGACTCGTGATGAACTTAAAGACTTGGCGTGTCTCGGCTTCTCTGCTGATCTTGTCATGCAGTCTTTCTGTCACACATCGGCTTATCCAAAACCAGTAGACGTTAACACTCACCATACACTTCCGGACTTTATTATGAACCGCGGTGGTGTATCTCTTCGTCCTGGTGACGGTATTATCCACTCATGGCTAAACCGTATGCTACTACCGGATACTGTCGGTACGGGTGGTGACTCACATACTCGTTTCCCTCTGGGTATTTCATTCCCAGCTGGCTCGGGCTTGGTTGCCTTTGCTGCTGCGACAGGCGTTATGCCGCTAGACATGCCAGAGTCAATCTTGGTTCGTTTTAAAGGTGAAATGCAACCGGGTATTACACTGCGTGATCTTGTTCATGCCATCCCTTACTACGCGATTCAGCAAGGTCTACTAACGGTAGAAAAAGCGGGCAAGATCAACGAATTTTCTGGCCGTATCCTTGAGATTGAAGGCTTAGAAACGCTAACGGTTGAGCAAGCATTTGAGCTTTCTGATGCATCTGCAGAGCGTTCGGCGGCAGGTTGTACTGTGAAATTGTCTCAAGAGTCGATCGAAGAGTACTTAAACTCTAACATCGTGATGCTGAAGTGGATGATCTCTGAAGGCTACGGTGATCGCCGTACTATCGAGCGCCGCATTACAGCAATGCAAGAGTGGCTAGCAAACCCTGAGCTGATGCAAGCAGATAAAGACGCTGAATACGCACATGTGATTGAAATCGATATGGCTGAAATCAATGAGCCAGTACTATGTGCACCGAATGACCCAGATGACGCTCGTTTGTTGTCTGAAGTACAAGGCACAGCGATTGATGAAGTGTTCATCGGTTCTTGTATGACGAACATCGGTCACTTCCGCGCAGCAGGTAAATTGCTTGATAAGTTCAATGGCCAGTTAGCAACGCGCCTTTGGGTAGCGCCACCAACAAAGATGGATAAAGACCAACTGATTGAAGAAGGCTACTACGGTATCTTCGGACGTGCAGGGGTTCGTATTGAAACGCCAGGGTGTTCACTTTGTATGGGTAACCAAGCACGTGTTGCAGATAAATCAACAGTAATGTCGACTTCAACGCGTAACTTCCCGAACCGTCTGGGTACTGGGGCGAATGTTTACCTATCGTCAGCTGAGCTAGCTGCAGTAGGTGCAATTCTAGGTAAGATTCCAACCAAAGAAGAATACCTAGAATACGCGAAGCAAATCGACGCTACGGCAACGGATACATACCGCTACTTGAACTTCCATAAAATGGATCAATACACCAAGAAAGCGGACGAAGTGATCTTCCAAGAACCGGCATAATCAGAAATGCACAATTCAAAAGCACCTCATATGAGGTGCTTTTTTTATGGGAGCAATTCGCTATACTCGCACCAAATTGATACGAAATAGGCAATCTCGGTGGAATTTGAATTCATTCGTAACACGTTGATGGGCGAGTACTACGTAAAATGTAGCATGGGACATGAGATTGTAGGGCGCTGGTTGCAAGAAGAAATTGGCAAAGATCCGATGAAGATTGCACAGGTTGAAAAGCTAATTGAGCGGTCATTTTCAGCGCCTTCTCAGGAGCATAACCTAACAGGCACGGAAATTAGCTTGATGATTCAGGGCGATGAAGTTCTTGTACAAGAAAACGCATTAGCCCATGAATATGATGTCGAGATGGAAAGTGAGTTCGACTTCTACAATGCAGAAAGTACAGCAAGTTGTGGGATAGAGGATTTCATGGCACTTATCGAACAGTGGAAAGACTTTTTGAACATTTAATGCACAGTTTTGGGTAACTTCTCTGCCGTTGCTTTAAATTTGTGAAAAGGGCGCACCGATATGGTGCGCTCTTTTTGTTTATAGATATGTAAATTGAGGTTAGTTTTTATTATTCAATAACTTAAAAACTTGGCACGTAGATTGGATTATAAGAAGTGTTTCAGGATGAAAGCTTCGGAGATAACTCAATGAAAATAATCAATGCCATTATTAAGCCGTTTAAATTAGACGATGTACGAGAAGCATTGGCTGATGTCGGTATCGAAGGGATGACAGTATCAGAAGTTAAAGGGTTCGGTCGTCAAAAAGGTCACACGGAATTGTATCGCGGTGCAGAGTATCAAGTCGATTTTCTACCAAAGGTGAAAATTGAAATCGCGACTCACGCAGACAATGTAGATCGCGTTGTTGAAGCAATTACAAAAGCTGCGCAAACCGGAAAAATCGGCGACGGTAAAATTTTTGTTTACGATCTGAACCAAGCGGTGCGTATCCGAACTGGCGAAATGGACGCAGAAGCACTTTAAGAATTCAAAGGATTGGAGATACTTATTATGGAATTAGCAACAACAGTAACCGAGTTACGTTACGCACTTGACACCTTTTTCTTCCTCATTTCCGGTGCGTTGGTAATGTGGATGGCAGCAGGCTTTGCGATGCTAGAGGCTGGCCTTGTGCGCTCTAAAAACACAACAGAAATTCTTACGAAGAACATCTGTTTGTACGCCATCGCATGTACGATGTTTCTGATTGTCGGTTATAACATCATGTATGTCGATAATGGAGAAGGAGGCTGGTTACCTTCATTTGGTACGTTAATTGGTACTCAAGGTGAAGGGGCCGACCACTCTTTAGAGTCTGACTTCTTCTTCCAAGTTGTCTTCGTTGCAACTGCCATGTCCGTCGTTTCTGGTGCGGTAGCTGAGCGCATGAAGCTTTGGTCTTTCTTGATTTTCTCTGCGATTTTAACTGCGTTTATCTATCCAATGGAAGGTTACTGGACATGGGGTGGAGGCTTCCTCGCAGAAGCTGGATTTAGTGACTTTGCGGGTTCTGGTATCGTACATATGGCAGGTGCTTCTGCTGCTCTAGCTGGTGTGTTACTGCTTGGCGCGCGTAAGGGTAAGTACGGTAAAAATGGTGAAATTTATCCGATTCCAGGTTCTAACATGCCTTTGGCAACGTTGGGTACTTTTATCCTTTGGTTTGGCTGGTTTGGATTTAACGGTGGTTCTCAGTTGATGGTTTCAGATTTTGAGAATGCTACAGCGGTAGGTCAGATCTTTCTAAACACTAACGCAGCAGCGGCTGCCGGTGCAATTGCGGCGCTATTCGTTTGTAAAACTACTTGGGGTAAAGCCGATTTAACGATGATTCTCAATGGCGCGCTAGCTGGCTTGGTTGCCATCACTGCAGACCCTCTATCGCCATCACCACTGTACGCGGTTGCGATTGGTGCGGTGTCGGGTGCACTAGTAGTATTCAGTATCATTGCTCTAGATAAACTTAAAATTGACGATCCAGTAGGTGCTATCTCAGTTCACGGTGTGTGTGGTTTCTTCGGCCTAATGGTAGTGCCACTGAGCAACGGTGATGCAACGTTTGGTGCACAGCTTTTAGGTGCCGTAGTTATCTTTGCTTGGGTATTTGGTGCTAGCCTAGTTGTGTGGGCAATCTTGAAAGCGACCGTTGGGATTCGCGTTACAGAAGATGAAGAAATGGAAGGTATGGACATGCATGATTGTGGTGTTGGTGCTTACCCAGAGTTTGTTACGGTGAAATAATCATTAGCTTGTAATAAATGGTTACACACTTAACACAATAAAACCTGCTCCGATGAGCAGGTTTTTTAATATTCGTCATTGTCTTCTTATTGAACATACATATAATAACGCAACTGATAAACGTTATCATTAGCATGGTAAAGGATTAAACAATGAAAAAACTGCTAACTCTTTCAGCACTAACTTGCGCTACTCTAGCTCCAACAGCAATGGCTGCTGAAGAAGTGAACGTCTACTCTTACCGTCAACCTTTCCTAGTTGAACCTATGTTCAATGAGTTCACTAAAGAAACTGGTATCAAAGTAAACGTAAAATTTGCTAAAAAAGGCTTAGCAGAAAAGCTAGCTCAAGAAGGTGAGTACAGCCCTGCTGACGTTATTCTTACGACAGACATCAGCCGTCTAGCTGAACTGACAAACAAAGGTTTAGTTCAGAAAGTCGATAGCAAAATCATTGAAGAAAACGTACCTGCTCAATACCAAGATAAAGAGAATGAGTGGTTTGCTCTAACTCTACGTTCTCGTAGCGTTTATTCATCACGTGATCGCGTAGGTAAACTAGGCGCAGATTTCAACTACGCAGACTTAGCTAAGCCAGAGTTCAAAGGTAAAATTTGTACTCGTAGCGGTAAGCACCCGTACAACGTTTCTCTAGTTTCAGCAATGATTGCTCACAATGGCGAAGCAGAAACCAAAGAGTGGTTAGAAGGCGTGAAAGCAAACCTTGCTCGCAAACCACAAGGCAACGATCGTGCACAAGTTAAAGCGATCAAAGAAGGCCTATGTGATGTTTCTCTAGGTAACAGCTACTACCTAGGTAAAATGGTTAACGACAAAGAGCAAAAAGCTTGGGCTGATGCAGTTTACATCAACTTCCCTAACCAAGAGACTACAGGCACTCACGTGAATATCTCTGGTATGGCGATGGCTAAGTACTCTCCAAACAAAGACAATGCTGTGAAGCTAATGGAATTCCTAACGGGTGACAAAGCGCAGCAAATGTACGCAGAAGTTAACTACGAGTACCCAGTTAAAGAAGGCGTGAAGCGTTCTGAGCTTGTGGAATCTTGGGGTGACTTTAAAGCAGACAAGCTTTCTCTAGACGATATTGCAGCCAACCACGAAGCGGCAATTAAGCTATTAGATGAAGTGAAATTTGACCTTTAATTCCTTGTGGGGGTATAACAGTACCCCCATTTGATTAAAGGATATGAGATGTATTTGCAACAGCATTTGTATTTCATACAGCCTTGCAGTAATTAGGCGATGAAAGATAAACACTCTTTATGGAAAACCAGTAGTGGGGTAATAACTCTGCTACTGGTTTTGCCGATCTTAGCGATCTTCTACACCGCAATTGGTGAAACGGATGATTTGTTTGCTCATTTAATGGCAACGGTCATGCCGACTTATATTTTTAACACGGTTGCGCTAACTGTTGGCGTAATGGTGCTGTCCTTAATTCTTGGTATTCCAAGCGCTTGGATAATGGCCATGTGTAAACTGCCGACCGAAAAATGGTTGCAGTGGGCATTGGTGCTACCTCTTGCAATGCCAGGTTATATCATTGGTTATATTTTTACTGATTGGTTTGATTTTGCAGGCCCGATTCAGATCTTTTTGCGTGATGTAACCGGATGGGGACCTGGCGAGTATTGGTTCCCTGACATTCGTACGTTGCCTGGTGCGACCTTTGTGTTGGCTTTGGTGTTGTATCCTTACGTGTATTTATTGTGCCGGGCTGCGTTTATGGAGCAAAATGTCTCTTTATTGCAAAGCGCGCGTTTGCTCAAGTGCTCTCCATGGGAAAGCTTTTGGCGCATCTCGATGCCGTTAGTAAGACCCTCTATCGCAGTAGGTTTATCATTGGTCGCAATGGAGACCATCGGTGACTTTGGTACGGTAAGTTACTTCGCGGTGAATACGTTAACCACAGCGGTCTACGATACTTGGTTGGGGTACTCTAATCTTAATGCGGCAGCCAAGATTTCTGCCATGATGCTCGTCATTGTAGTACTGCTTCTTAGTGCCGAACGATACAGCCGCCGTAAACAAAAGCTTTTTCAAAGCCAATTTAACAGTCACGAAGATTTTCGTTACGAGTTGACGGGCTGGAAAAAGTGGACCGCACTGGTTTGGTGTTGGGGCTTGGTTTCAGTCGCTTTTATTTTGCCGCTACTACAGCTGATTGATTATGCGATCACTTATTTTGCGCAGAGTTGGACCTCAGAGTTTCGTGAATACGCATGGAATAGCTTAGTTGTGTCTGTTATTGCTGCGATTATTGGTGTTGCTGTCGCACTGATCGTTAACTTTACCCATCGAGTCAGTGGTAAACGAGAAAGCTTGGCATTTATGCGTCTTTCTTCTATGGGCTATGCAGTACCAGGAACGGTACTAGCCATCGGTGTGATGGTCGCTGTGCTGTTTATGGATCATCGTGTCAACGATGTTGCTAAAGCCATGGAGTGGGGAAGGCCGGGACTTATCTTTTCTGGTTCCATGTTCGCACTAGTATTTGCCATGGTTGTGCGCTTTTCCGCGGTAGCGATTGGTAGTATCGAAAGTAATTTAAATAAAATTTCTCCGTCGTTAGATATGGCATCGCGCACTATGGGTTGTAAGCCCAATGCCATGCTGTGGCGCGTGCACTTTCCGCTGGTTAAGCGCGGTGCACTGATTGCGGCTTTATTAGTGTTTATCGAGTCGATGAAAGAGCTTAATGCGGCTTTGTTACTTCGTCCGTTTAACTTTGAAACACTAGCCACATACGTTTATAACTTCGCCTCGGATGAGCATTTAGAATTGGCCGCTTTGCCAGCGGTTCTGTTGGTTCTTGTTGGGTTGATCCCGCTTGTTGTTGTTAACCGTTCACTGGAGCAAAATCACTGATGAGCTGTGCATTATCAATTAAAAACCTAACGTGCCAATATGACGATCAAACTGTACTCGAATCATTGTCTCTTGAGGTAGAACAAGGGCAGATTGTCTGTTTGCTAGGAGCCAGTGGCTGTGGGAAAACAACACTATTAAAGGCCGTTGCGGGATTATTGCCGTTAACGTCAGGCGAAATGAGTCTAAATTGCGTCACAATTGATGATGGGGAAAACTGGTTGCCGCCAGAACAGCGTAATATCGGGATGATTTTCCAAGATTACGCACTTTTTCCTCACTTGACGGTGGAGCAAAACATTGCCTTTGGCTTAAAGCAGTGCTCGACAAAAGAGAAAAATGCCAAAGTTCAAGAGATGTTAGAACTCGTGCATCTTCAAGGTTATGGCGATCGTTATCCTCATCAATTGTCTGGTGGACAGCAGCAGCGTGTTGCGATTGCTCGCTCATTAGCTTACAGCCCAGACTTATTGTTACTTGATGAACCGTTTTCTAATATTGATACGCAAGTTCGCCATGAGTTGATAAGTGAGATCCGTAAGATTTTTAAGGCCCAAGGTGTGACTGCCATTTTTGTTACGCATAGCCGTGAAGAGGCTTTTGCTTTCGCCGATAAAATGGCAGTGATGAACAATGGAGTCATCGAGCAATATGGCACAGCATCTGAGCTTTACTACCAGCCTTCAAGTAAATTTGTCGCTGATTTCTTAGGTGGTGGCAGTTACCTTGCTGCTAAACGGGTTTCGAATTCAGAATATGAAACCCACTTGGGCGTGGTTGAAGCCACGGCTCAACAAGATATTCCAGTACAGGCGGAGTGCTCTTTACTGCTAAGACCGCAGCATGTGCAAATTCAATCCGATGAAGATAGTTCGGTAACCGTATTGGAACAGCATTTTATGGGTGATCACTGCCGTTATGTGATTAACGCGAATGGTGACCGTTTGTTAGCTACAGCTTCGCAAGCATTAAATATAGGTGAGTCCGTCGCGGTGAAAATTGAAACGCAAGGCGTCCTGGCATTTGCTTAACGCTCCTGAGTATCTTTTCTATCTCGTTTACGACTTCCCAACATACAATAAAAAGCCCGGCTGTGGAGCCGGGCAAGTGCTCTTCTCCTGTTGATGAGCGCCTTTTCCGACAGCGTTGACTCTCATCATAGTGCTCGAAGCGGGCACAAGGTTCAGTTATAAAGACAAGAAGTCTTTAAACTGTTGAAGAACACGTTCCGCAGTGTCCTTATCTTGCATCTCTGCAAAAATTCGTAGCAGTGGCTCAGTGCCAGAGAAGCGAGCGATGATCCAACCGCCGTTCTTGAAGTAGACTTTCGCACCATCTTCATAGCTGACTTTTTCGATTTCAAACTCGAACTCAGGCAACTGCTTTTCAACATAAATCTTGTTGAACAGTACGTCTTTTTGCGCTGGTTTGAACTTGCAATCGCCTTCTGCCATGTAGGCATAGCCGTACTTGCCGTAGATTTCATCCAGCAACTCAGACAGCTTCTTGCCGGTTACTGAAATCATTTCTACCAATAGGCTTGATGCGAATACGCCGTCTTTACCTTTGATGTGGCCGCGAATGGTTAGGCCACCAGAGCTTTCCCCGCCAATCAGTGAGTCATCCGCTTCCATTTGGGAGCTGATGTGCTTAAAGCCTACAGGAACCTCAAAGCATTTCTCGCCATGATCTTCGGCGACTTTATCGAGAAGGTGGGTGGTTGCGATGTTACGTACCACGGAGCCTTTCCAGCCTTTGTATTCAAGTAGGTAGTAGTAAAGCAGCAGTAGAACTTCATTTGGATGAATGAAGTTACCTTTTTCGTCGATAATACCAAGACGGTCCGCATCGCCATCAGTACCGATGCCAATATCGTAACCTTGTTCTTTCACTAGGTGCATCAAACGGTAGAGTGTTGCAGCGCTTGGCGAAGGCATTAACCCACCGAAGTCTGGGTTTTTGCCATCGTTAATCACATCAACGTCACAGCGGCCGTTGATTAATACGGTTTGCAGTGCGTTTTTCGCGACACCAAACATTGGGTCGATCAAAACACGTAAATTCGCCTTCTTGATCGCTCCGATGTCGATAAAGTCGATGATTGAGTCAACGAATTCGTTCATCGGATTGATGATTTCAATCAGCTTATCTTCAACCGCTTGTTCAAAGTCGACGCTTTTTACATCTTGCGCAGTGAGCGCGTCTATTTGTGATTCGATTTTTTGGGTGATGATTTCATCTGCGTCACGACCACCTTCAATGAAGACTTTAATGCCGTTGTAATCGGCAGGGTTGTGTGATGCGGTAATACATGCCGAGTATGCGCAGCCCATTTCTTTCGCTTTAAACATTACGATAGGTGTTGGGACAAATTTGTCGATAAAGCTAACCATAATGCCGTTTGCTGCTAGAACTTCAGCGAACCAACGACCTGCTTTATCGGAAAGAAAACGACGGTCATAGCCAATCACAAAACCGCGATCAGCAACCGATTCGTTATTCGTGATGTTTGCAACTGCTTGGGCAACCAAGCGTACGTTATCTTTGGTGAACTCCTCACCAATAAATGCACGCCAACCGCCTGTACCAAATTTGATCATGATTCGATCCTCGATAAGAGCGGCATCCCACCGCGTCTTAAATCTTTGCTAGCGAACCGATGCACTTGTAAAACATAAATGCACCGGATAAATCAAAAGGGGAGAAGGACTCCCCCAAAAGATGATTAACCTAGAGTAACGATAACTTCGTTTACTGAACCTTCCGCTTGAACTGGTACAGATGCACCATTTACAGCTTCACCGTTCACGGTAATCGACTTAACGCCTTTGCTTACTGAGTCTGGGTTAACGACTTTGATGTTGTACGTTGCTCCTAGCCATTGGCGAGTCACTTCGAAACCAGGCCAGTTCGTTGGGATACATGGATCGATAGTTAGGCCATCGAAGCCTGTACGCACACCAAGAATAAAGTTGGTAACAGCGAAGTAAGCCCAGCCTGACGTACCTGTTAACCATGGGTGGTTTGCACGACCGTGGTCTTGGTGGTCACGACCCATGATGAACTGAACGTATGAGTATGGTTCTGCAATACGTTTTTCGATGATGTCGTTCTGGTTGTATGGGTTTAGCGCATCGTAGAACTTCATTGCACGATCACCACGACCCAGTTTCGCTTCAGCTACCCAAGCCCATGGGTTTGGATGCGAGAATATCGCACCGTTCTCTTTTACGCCTTGGTAAACACGAGTTACGAAGCCGATATCATCATTCGGTGTTGCAAAAGATGGTGAGTTTAGGTGGAGGCCGTATTCAGAGAATAGGTTCTCATCGACAGCGTCCATCGCTTTTTCGCCGCGCTCTTGAGATACCGCACCAGAAAGTACCGCAAGTGTGTTTGACTCTAGGTGTACACGACCTTCTTTTTGTTGCGCTGTACCGATCTTTTCGCCGTTTTTCGTTAGACCACGGATATACCAGCCGCCTTCTTCGTCCCAAAGGTGTGTTTCACACGCTTCACGCACGTTTGCTGCCAGCTCGGTGTATTTTTCAACGTCGGCTTCCTTACCTAGGTATTTCGCTAGGTCGATGAACTCCTGCAGTGCCCAGAAATGTAGGAACGACACCATTGAAGATTCGCCGCCACCTAGGTTCAGACAGTCGTTCCAGTCTGCACGCAGACCTTTACAGATACCGGTTTGACCTACGTATTCAGCCGAGAAGTCTAGCGCGGCTTTCATGTGGTCATAAACCGTTGCATCGCCACCGTCGGCGTAAGGGATCACTTCGTCGAAGAAGCTGTGCTCACCGGTTTCCATCACGTACTTACAGATGGTTGGAACTAGCCATAGGTGATCATCAGAACAGGTGTCTTCGATGCCGTGAATTTTGTCTTCATCAGAAGGTGTTGGAACTACGGTTGGAGATTTAGATGGTTTAACATCCGCTTTTTCTGGATCAAACCAATCTGGATCGAATAGGTGTAGACCGTAGCCCGCTTTTACTTGGCCGCGCAGTAGGTCAACGATACGTTTGCGCGTCATTGCTGGGTTAGCGTGAGGAACTGAGATTGCATCTTGCGCTGTATCGCGGTAACCAAGACCAGTACGGCCTCCCACCTCGATGAATGAAGCAAAGCGAGACCACACCACACACGTTTCCGCTTGGTATAACGTCCAAGCGTTGATCATGGTATCTAGACCTTCGTTTGGTGATTTCACTTGGAACTTGCCACAACGCTCATCCCAGTGTGCTTTGATACCCGCAAATGCGTTGTCGACTTCTGCAAGGTCTTGGTACTTAGCACGCAGACGCTCTCCGTTGCCTTTACCGATACCGAGAATGTAAGCAAAGCGAACTTCTTCACCCGGCTGAATAGTAAATTGCTTATGCAAAGAGCCACAGTGGTTGTAACAAGTTTGCGCTGTATTGAAACACTTACCTTGTTCTACCGCTAACGGGTTTGCTTCGTCACGGTATAGGCCTAGGAAGCTGTCACGTTGGCCGTCGTATGAATCTGGGGCAAATGTTGAAGCTAGGTAGTAGAAGCCTTCGAAATCGTTGGTGTTGTAGTACAGGTCGTACTCTATCACGCCTTCGTTGTAAGCCGTACCTGCCGAGTACAGAGACATCTGATGGTTTTGGTTATCAGATTGAATGTGGCTGAATGAGAACTCAACAAATGAGAATGCACTGATCGTACGTGGTTTGTCAGAGGTGTTTTTAATCACTACATCCCAGATTTCAGCGTCTTCGCCTTTTGGCACGAACAGAGTTTTTGTTGCGGTAATACCGCTGTATTCACATTTGAACTTAGAGTAAGACAAGCCGTGACGAACTTCGTAGTTTGCTTCGTCTAGGCTCTTCGCAACTGGTTGCCAAGAGATTGACCAGTAATCACCTGTCTCATCATCACGCAAGTAAACGTAGTGTCCTGGGCGATCGAATGTCGCATTTGGACGGAATTTAGTAACACGGTTGTATTCTGGAGAGTTGTAGAACGAGTAGCCACCCGCGTTGTGCGAGATAACCGTACAGAACTTCTCAGTACCTAGGTAGTTGGTCCATGGTGCTGGTACGTCAGGGCGAGTGATGACGTATTCGCGATTCTCGTTATCGAAATAGCCGTATTTCATTTGTGTCTTTCCTTTTTACGAAGCTGCATCAGCAGCCAAAATTTAAAAACTCTTCAAGCGTGATGTTTCGACATCAGTTTTGTATTACTTCCACGGTTTACGGTAATTCACTCCCTGCAAATCAAGCAGAGGTAGATGGCCTTTCAAGCGTGATAAATAGTCGGTCCAATCTCGGTGTTGTTTGTCTGTCCAACATGCTTCTGCCATTGCAGTTAAACGAGGGAAGATCATGTAGTCCATGCGAGGTTGGTTATTGATAATTTCGCACCATAATGCTGTTTGAATGCCCCAAATGCGCTTACGTATTGGGTCGTCAGCAGGCACTTCAGCGAGCGGCTCGTAGTTGTAAGCTTTTTCTAGTGGCAGTGGGTTTGCCCAGTCCACGCCCGGTTCTTCAGGTGCGTAGTCTTGGGTCATATCTAGGTAAGTGGTTTGTGCTGGTTGCAGCACCACATCAAAGCCTTGGCGAGCACAGTTCAAGGCCGCTTCTTCGCTTAGCCATGAGTAGATCACCGTATCTTTACTGACTTTGTCGCCGTGTTGAGCTTCTTCCCAGCCCAGCATGCGTTTGCCCAATTTACGAAGTTTGTCTTCGGCATAACGCAAGAAGTGTCCTTGCAAATCTTTGTAGTCGCTGTAACCCAGTTGTTCCATTAGTGCTTGGCATGCTGGGCTTTTTGACCATACGCCGTTAGGTACTTCGTCGGCACCAATATGAACGTAAGGCGCAGGAAAAAGCGCAGAGACTTCTTCTAGCACTTTGTCGATAAATTCATAGCTCCCCGGCAGAGCTGGGTTAATGACGTTGTCGTTGTAATGCTGAATACTGCGGTATTCGGTGGTATCTTCCGCTTCTACCAATAGGTGTGGTAACGACTTGATGGCGGCTCGGCAATGACCAGGTACATCAATTTCAGGAATGATGGTGATGCCGCGTTGTGATGCAAATTCGATAACGTCTTTGATGTCTTCTTGTGTGTAGAAGCCGCCGTAACGTTCATCAAAGTGCGTGTACTGTGGTTCATTGATCTCATCCAATCCGCGCCAAGCACCAATATCGGTCAGTTGAGGCAGTGATTTGATTTCAATTCGCCACCCCTCATCGTCGGTAAGATGCCAATGGAACGTATTGAACTTGTAATGAGCCAGTTGGTTGATCAAGCGTTTGACTTGCTTAACGGAGTGAAAATGACGAGCACAATCCAGCATCATACCGCGGTAACGAAAACGTGGCCTGTCCTTGATTGAACAGCAAACTACTTCCATTGAGTTAGGTTGATCGCCAACTTTGATTAGTTGTAATAACGTTGCACAAGCATGGGTAAAACCAGACGAAGATCCTGCTTCAATTTTGATTGACTCTTCGGCTACTTTCAGTTTGTAAGCGCCTTCATCCAAGGTTGGGTTGCCTTTGAAGATGATCTGACTGCCATTGTCTGATGCGAACTCAAATTGGTGAATGCGCTTAAGCTCATCAAGTAGCCATTCTTTAGCTGAATTGGCCAGGCTTGAATAAACCGCGACGCCAGCATGATGATCAAAGCTAAAATAGTGATCGCTGACCTCAATATGGTTTGGTTTTGGCAGCAAGGGCTGTGCATGGGTTAAACTTGCAGGAATCTCACTGCGTTCACGGTATGGTGAAGCTAATACGATAGGCGTGACATCCACTTGTGCGCGCTGTGGGTTTCCATCAACGACAAAGTTGATCATCGCTTCGTTAAAGCCATCCGAGTAATAACGGAATGGGTTCGAACCAATACTGAATTCACAGTAATAGTGATGGTTGGCAGCCAGTACCACCCCTTCTGGCTTAAGTGTGCAAAAACTACCAATTTGAGTCAGTTGACCATTTGAAACGCTGTCTGGAAGAATGTAACGATCGAAAGCGAAAGTTAAGCTCCAGCTGTTTAGGTCTTGGTCGCTCAAGTTATGAAAGGTGAGGCCAAAGCGGCAGTTTTGTTTCTGCTCAGAAAGGACCACGAGATCAACACGATATTCCATATCTACTCCTACGCCGCACTGAGCGAGTAAAGGTTATGTTCTGGTTTGCCAGCAAACATAATTGCGCCTTCAATCGCGTCAAACTGTGGCTCAACAATCCATTGCTGAACTGGTGGTGAGAGCCAACGTAAAATGCGTTCAGCAATGCTACCCATTAAACAAATACGTGTTGCGCCGCGCTTGTTTAATGCCACGAGAAACATTTCTATATCCGCTGCGGTTTGCTTCAGTATTTCAATGGCCAGTGCATCGCCTTGTTCCGCATGTTGGAAAATAGCCGGAGAAAACTGCCCATAATCACGAGGAAGCGCCTGTTTTGACCACGCCACCACGTTGTCGACCTCATTTTCGAAATGCGTCATAAAGTGTTGTGCTAGGGGCGTTTTTTCTCTGATGCCATCTTCAGCTAACAAAACTTGCTGAACTAGGCGTAGCCCCATCACTGCGCCGCCACCTTGATCCGAAATAGGGAACTCACGACCACCGACAACGTGTTGCTCCAATCCTTTAAGGTAGATGCCACAAGAACCGGTTCCCGCAATCATGATTGCGCCATCTTCGCCATTGTGCGCACCAACGCACGCACCGTAAGCATCGGTATTCAGAGTTATACTGGCAAATGGATGAGGAAGAGACATGAAGGCTTGCCAAGATGCTTTGTGCTCTGCGCCAGCAAGGGCTAAGCCGACGTGCATCGACGCGAAATCTTGTTGTGTTAGACCGCCTTGCTCGGTAGCCGAAGTGATGGATTCAAGAATCGAAGCCATTGCTATTTCAGCACCTAGCATGATGTTGGCACTGCCGCTTTTGGCCTCGCCAAGAAAATTACCTTGTGAATCTTTAATCCTGGCTCGACATGACGTGCCGCCACCATCGATACCGACAAAATACATTCCCATGATTATTCTTCCTTCATATTTTTAGAGGTCGCCAACTGAGAAACATGCTGAGCTTGACTCATTATCGCGAGTAAGTACCAAGCGCCATGCGGGATCCATTGTTCGCCCCAGCGCCAGTTTTGTAACACGTCTTCTTTTTGTGCTGGTGGGTTAAATGCAATGTCTTCCTCGTCTTCAAAGCCGCCAGTGATTCCGTTACACACGCCACCTTTTGCGTTGAAGAAACCATATTGAGGGAGGTAATCAGGGTTGTTACGACCATGGCCATCTAGCATGCACATGTCGTATGGGTTTAAGCCTACAACCCAGTTCAATGCATCTTGAGCAAACACAGAAAGTTGTTGCTGTACTTCTTGCGACGCTATATGCGGTTGAGCAAGGTACGCCATGGTCGCGAGTGAGCCCAGTCGAGCATTCTCGCCTTGCCACCAATAGCCGGATTCATTGTTGTGTGCGACAAAAAATGCCTCGCGTTTTGACTCATTTACGCCTTTAACATATTGGCGAGGGTAACCGAATGGGTTGATCACTTTATTCGATATTGTGATCTCAAACTCACACGCTAGGTTGACGATACGTTTTACCGATTCCGCTCGTGCTGAGTCGTCTTCAATTGATAGATATTCGCATAGGGCAATAACTGGTAGACCAGCTTCGGCTGCGTGAAAATATGGACGGCTGCCGTCTTGGTTTGCTGACCAAAAGTGTTGAATCTGCTCGTCGCTCATTTGGCGTGCAACTAAACGTTGCGCCCACAAACGGCTCTCTTCCAAGTAGCGAGTTTCTTTGGTTGCTTTAAACAGTTCTACACAAGCCAGTAGCGCACAGTATTCGTCGATAATGTTTTCTTCCCCATCATTGAGGTACTGCGTATTGTGCTCTTTTAAGTGCCAGTAACCATTTTCGGCAGCGTTGCGGTATTTTTGTTGATCGTATTCACCGTGAACACTTAAACGCGACGCTGCCGCTAGCGCTGCAATGGCGACACCGCCACCTTGTCGAAAGCCTGCTTGATAGTCGTCAAATTTGTGACCAAGTTGAGTTTCGTACGCGCAAATCTCGCGTTGCGCAGTATCTTTGCTCCACTTGTCAAAGACCGTCATGTAGAAAAAGCCTTTTTCGTTTTGCATACGCACAAGAAAGTCTGCACCGAACAGGGCTTCTTCAATCAGACGTGTACGTGTGAAAGCTGCAATGTCTTCGCTTCCTTCAAGCAATGAAACCCCTTTTAGGATGTTCCAAACCACCATTGGGGTTTGTTGAGGATTCAAATAATTCGCGTATGAAAGGTGACTTAAATACTTGCTAACGTCTCCTGATGCGTCGTACCAGCCGCCGTGTACATCAACCTTTTTATTGGAGTTTAGTACTGGAAGTTGTCGATCTTGTTTATCGAAGATCCCGCCGCAACGTTGCGATTTGAAGTAGTGGATCACATCTGACAAAGTTTGATCCAACAGAATGTGTTCGCCAACGATGAAAGAGGAAGAGCGCGTATCTTCTACTTGCAAGAAATAGTCACCTGACGTTGTGAAAGAGGAAAAGTCGATGAGGTAGAAATAGCCCTGATGCCAGTTCGCCACTTTACCTTGTTCTTCAACCGCAAAAGTTGCCACGGTTTGCTCGCTAGTGGCACAAATCAATTGAGCAGTGTAAGAAGACAAGTGTGGTTGTTCGGTCTGGATAATGGCTTTCTTTGGGCCCAGACGTTCATAACCAATGTGGTTAGTCAGTAGCAGCATTCAATGTCTCCGGGAAACGATAAAAACAGGAATGGGTCAGGCTGAACCTGACCCTCGTTATGATTAATCTTCAAATAAGTAACAGCGGACAAAGTGGTTGTCGGACAGTTGAGTGACGCCCGGTAGTCGTTCGCGACATTTGTCGGTAGCGTGTACACAACGTCCAGCAAATGGACAGCCGACAGATTCTGGTGTCCAAAGTGGGATTTCCCCTTTGTTGCCTTTCAGTTTCTCGTGAATAGACTTCGATGGATCTGGAACCGCAGATACCAACAGTTGCGTATATGGGTGTTGAGGATCGTGAATGATTTCTTCAGTATCGCCCCATTCAACCATGTGACCTACGTACATGACCGCGAGATCTTCAGCAATGTAACGCGCTGTTGCGATGTCGTGAGTGATGTAAAGCAGAGACATTTGTTTCTCGAACTTCATCTCTTCCATCAAGTTCAGAACACCGGCACGGATTGATACATCGAGCATCGATGTTGGCTCATCCGCCAATACCACTTCAGCACCAACTGCGATGTTACGAGCTAGGTTTACACGTTGACGCTGACCGCCAGATAGCTGGTGCGGGAACTTTTGCGCCGTTTCTTTTGGTGGAATAAGACCAACTTGTTCAAGTAGGTCGTACACACGCTCTTCCAGTTCTTTCTTGTTGCCCGGTGCTACTTTCTTATGAATCAGCAGCGGGCGCGCAATATGGTGGAAGATATTGTGCGTTGGGTTTAGCGAGCCAAACGGGTCTTGCCACACCATTTGTACACCTTCACGGTAGGTCATTAAATCGTGACGAGAGGTGATGTCTTGGATATCACGACCTTTGTATTCAATGATGCCATCGGTTGGTGCGTACATTTTTGCAATCATTTTTGCAGTAGTAGACTTACCTGAACCAGATTCACCTACCACTGACAAGCCGCGGCTCTTGTACATTTTGAAAGAGACGTCGTTGATTGCGCGCATCTTAGATTGTTTGATTGAGTTACTGTTTAAAGGGAAGTCCTTAACGACATTTTTACCCTCAATCAGCAGTTCGCCGAATTGTTTGCTCATAATTCTCTCCAGTGTAATTTTTGTTCTTAGCTAGCGTTTTTTTGTTGTTAAACCTTAGCTTGAGCAATGGTGTCGCCGTACAAATGGCAATTTGAGAGGCGACCTGGTTCAATTTGACGTAATTGGGTTGGTACACGTGTACATGCTTCATGTACGCGATCGCAACGAGCTTGGAAGCGGCAGCCCCGTGGTACTTCTAGCAAGTTCAACGGGTTACCTGGAATACCAGTCAATTTGGTCTTTGGTCCAGTTAGTGGAGGGAAAGAGCTACCCAAACCTTTGGTGTAAGGGTGGTAAGGACTTTCCAGAATTTGCTTAGAAGGCGCGACTTCAATCAACTCACCTGAGTACATGATGCCGATACGATCCGAGAACTCGACCATCAATGACAAGTCATGTGTGATGAACAGAATTGAGAAACCAAACTCTTCTTTAAGCGCGTAAATTTTTTGTAGAATTTCACGTTGAACCACTACATCCAATGCGGTAGTCGGTTCGTCCATGATGATCATTTTTGGGTTCAGAGCCAAAGCGATTGCGATTACTAGACGTTGACGCATACCACCAGAGAACTGGTGCGGGTAATCACTCAATCGGCTAGGGTGGATATCAACGATTTCCAGCAGACCTTCAGCGCGTGTTTTTGCTTGAGCGCGAGTCATATTGGTATGACGCATGATGACGTCACAAAACTGCTCTTCCATGGTTAGAACAGGGTTCAAAGCGTTCATCGCACTCTGGAATACCATCGACATTTCACTCCAGCGGAACGCTTGCATGCGATCATCGCTGTACTGAAGGATATCTTCACCGTTGAAGATAACCTCACCACCTGTGATAAACGCTGGTGGCTTATGAAGGCGCATTAGTGAGAAGGCAACAGTGGATTTGCCACAGCCAGATTCACCAGCCAGACCGAATACTTCACCTGGTGCAATGTCGAAGCTCACGTTGTTACAGGCGCGGACATCGCCCGCGTCTGTGATGTAGTCTACGCATAGGTTACGGATGGAAATTAGTGGTGCAGTCATGATTATTTATCTCCGCTCCATAGTGCATTTTGTGGTGCCAGTTCAGGCTCACGCTCTTTCTTGTCTTTTGCTGCTAGTTTTTTCCAGCGTTTCATGCCTTTGTGAGAACGAAGTTGAGGGTTCGCAATTTCGTCAACGGCAAAGTTCAACAGAGCAAGACCAGTAACCAGTAGTGTTAGGGCAATACAAGGTGCTAGTACTTCCCACCATGCGCCAATCAGCATGGCTGATGAGGTTTGCACGTTGTAAAGCATGATGCCCCAACTGATCGTGTTGGCATCACCCAAACCTAGGAACGAAATGACCGCTTCAGTGTTGATCGCCAACATTACTGAGCCAATGAAGCTCGCACCGACAATTGGGATAAGGTTTGGTAAAATCTCAACGAAGATGATGCGGAATGAAGACTCTCCCAATACTTCGGCAGCTTTAACGAACTCTTTCTCGCGTAGTGCCATAGTTTGAGAGCGGACAACACGTGCACCCCATGCCCAAGAAGTACCAGCGATAATCAAGGCAATGGTGAGTGGGCCTGCTTCACCGATAAAGGCCGCCAACACGAATAGCAATGGATACTGCGGGATTACTAACATGATGTTCATCGCGGCACTCAATACGTCATCCACTTTACCGCCGAAGTAACCTGCCGATATACCAATGACTGTTGCTAAGAAACACACGATGATGCCAGCACCAAAGCCTACACCCAGTGATACTCGTGCACCGTAAGCCACCTGCGACCAGATATCGCGACCCATTCGGCTAGTACCTAATACGTGGTCGGCCTTTTTAGACATAAGCAGTGTACGACGATCGTCTGCTAGGTTTTTAGCGACCCAACCATCAGGGTTGTTTTGTGCCTGTTTTACAACAAAGCTTGGGTATTCGTGTGGGTTACCGGTTCGCTTGTCTGGCGCATGCTTTGTAAGTAAAGGAGCGGCAATCGCAACGAACACGAACAGCGTAACAATGCCAAGACCAATGCGAGCAAATGCGTTACCTAAAATAAGTTTGAATAGTTCTTTCATGATTATTTGCCTCCCGTACGTAGGCGAGGGTCTAGAATCATGTACAGCATGTCAGCCATTAAGTTGAAGCACAGCATGAACATCGTCATGATAATTAACTGACCTTGAAGTACTTGGTAGTCACGAGCGTGAATTGCGTTCAATAGAACAGTACCTAGGCCTGGGTAGTTGAAAATCATCTCGATGATTAATTGACCTCCAATGGCCATACCTAAAGACATAGACAGTGCGGTAACACTTGGAAGTAGTGCGTTACGTGCGGCGTAATTAAAGACGACGCGGTTTTCACTCAGCCCTTTACCTTTAGCCATCGTGATATAGTCTTCGGCGAGAAGGTTGATCATGTTGTTACGCATGTTAACTAGGAAGCCACCAATTTGAACGATGGTTGCACAGAATAGAGGTAATACAGCGTGGTAACCCACGTTCTTGATGAACTCCCAGCTTGTCCAATCAGGAATAGTACCTGGCGTGTAAGCATAGCCAGATGGGAACCATTTCAGGCCAATCGCAAAGGTAAACAGCGCTAACATTGCGATAACCATTTGTGGAATAGCTTGAATGATCAATGTACCAGGCGTTACGAATGCATCGTACTTACTACCGCGCTTCCAGGCGGCAAAAATACCAAGGACAGAAGCGATGGAGAAAGAAAGTACAACCGCAGTACCAGCTAGAAATAGTGACCAGCCAAATGCACTACCTAGTAAAGAATTAACTGAAAGTGGGTAGAACTGGATTGAGGTGCCTAATTCCCAACTTAGAATGTTTTTAATGTACGAGAAGTACTGAATGTAAATTGGCCCATCAACGAAACCGAGCAGTTCTTTCATTGCTGCGATTCGTTCTGGAGTCACCTGTACTGAAGCATTAGCAAACATCATGGTAACTGGGTCACCAGGCATTGCTCGCGGAATAATAAAGTTTAACGTCGCTGCAACTAAGAGCGCGACAAGATAGAACGACAAACGTCTTAAAAAATAACCCATAACTCACACCTTACTCACCCAGATTTTTTCCCTGTTTCTGGTTTCAGGTCGCTCCTAGCGAAATTTAGAGCGAAAAATCCCCTGACGACTAGCGCCACATATTGGTTTCGTTAACAAGGGATTTTTATAGGCGGCACACGGGATGCATGCCGCTTGAAATGAACTTCTACTTATTTAACTGGTTTTAGGTCCAGTACGTGAAGTAGACGCTCTGGGATACCTGCCCAAATGTTTGGACGGCCCTTAGGGTTTTCTTCGTTCCACCAACCAGTGAAGCGAGTTGTGTTGTATTGGTACATGTACGCGCCAGATAGCACAGGAATAGTTACTTGGTCCTGAGCAATGATCTTCTGAATGCCATGAGCGATCTCTAGCTGTTCTTGCTTATCTGCTGTCTTGTAGAAGCTGTTAAGAAGACCGTCTAGCTTATCGTTCTTGTAGAAGTGCATTGCAAAGCGAGGCATGCCGTCACCAGCTTGTAGCTTCGAGTTGTAGCCACTATCCCAGTACAAGTGTGGATCTGCACCGTGGAAGTAGTTGGTGTAAGCAACGTCGTAAGTACCTTCTAGCATTGCTTGGTTGTATACCGAGAAGTCCGGTGTACGAGCACGAGCTTTAATGCCCACTTCTGCTAGTTGCTCAACGGCTAGTTGTACTGTGTTGTTGAAGTCAGTCCAACCGTTTGGTGATTGAATTAGAAGCTCGAAAGACTTGCCAGATGGTGTATCCACAAAGCCATCTTTGTTTACATCTTTGAAGCCAGCTTTAGCTAGAAGCTTTTTCGCACCTTCCGCGTTGTATGTGTTGTAGCCTTTGTACTTGTTGTGCGTCTCTTCATCAGACCAAGCTTCGAATGCGTAGCCAAGGCCAGATGCGAAGTCGTTCACTGTACCGCCGCCGTAGAAAGCGATATCAATAATAGTTTGACGGTCTAGCGCCATAGAGAACGCACGACGGAAGTCAACGTTAGTTAGCGCTTCGTTTTTCGCAGCGTCTGGGTTTTTGAAGTTCACTACAAATGCTTGAGTACCCGCTGGTGGGTACCAGTAGTGGTGATTCGGACTTGCTGCAGCGTACGTACGGTCGATGTCTGGTACGAATGAAGACGTCCAGTCCATTTCGCCGTTAACGATTTTGCCCAAGAATTGGTCGTTGTTCGCGATTTGCGGCACACGCAGACAGTCTACATCTAGGTTGTCTGCATCCCAATAATTCGGATTCTCACACTGGATATATAGCTGCGGTGTGAAAGTGTCGATTTCGGTAAATGGACCACTGCCTACTGGATTTTCGTTTGTGAATGTTGCTGGATCTTTTACTTTGCTCCATACGTGCTTAGGTACGACGGGTACTTTCGCAATTTCGTAAGGAACGTTTGAGTTTGCTTCGCTTAGACGGAATTTAACTTGGTAGTCGTTAACTTTTTCTACGCCAGTCACCCAAGAGTTGATACCAGATTGGTCTAGCTCTGGCTTCTCTTTAACTAGGTTGAAAGAGTAAACAACATCATCAGCGGTAAACGCTTTGCCATCAGACCATTTTACGCCCTTACGGATATCGAAGGTTACGCTCATCAGGTCATCAGCCATGGTAAAGTTTTCTGCTAGACGAAATACAGGCGTGTTACCGTGCATTTCGTTAAAAACAACGAGCGGCTCGTAAATAAAGTCGGTTGTTGTGTGCAGGTTAGTTGCACCCAAGAAAGGGTTAAAGTTACGAACGAAAGTTGTAAACTCTTTAGGGTGGATAGTCAGTTCACTGCGTTCAGCCGCAGTAGCTACCGATGCAAAACCTGTAGTAGCCGTTGCAATAATTGCTGTTGCTAGTGCTGTTTTTTTAATATTGGCAAGCATAGCTGTTCCTTACTATTTGCTTTCATTTCACTAAATGGAATTGAATGTCATCAATTGATAAACACTTTCTAAGACCTACCTCTTGTACATGCCTTACTCATTACAACATTGAGTTTCGCCAAGAGTGGCCTGTAGGCCTTAGGCAGGAGTAAGAAAACACCTTATCCATAAAATAATCAAACTTGATTCCCGTTAAAAACGTTAAAATCTCTGAGCTCTCCGTTATAAACGTTATTTTGGCTAATTTTAACCAGTAGAGGGACAAAAAATAAACGTTGATATGCGTCGCAGTTTATATCCTTGTTAATAATGAGTGTTGGTGATTACTAACCTGGTGATCTATTTAAAATATACGTTTCTTGCTTGGTTTCTAGGTTCGGAGATCTCGCTCACATGCAGAAATAGTGTTAATTAATCAGCTAAAAATTAATCTGCCGTTCTGTTGTGATTAAGTTCGCAATCTCTATCAATAGTTCGTCAAAATCCGCTTGTTATCTGAAAAATGGCCTTTTTTATCGACAGTTTTCTTCCGTTTGTTGTCCTTTTTTTATTGTATGAATGAAGTTTTTTCGGTTGCTCGAACTTACCTAGTTAAGACAAGTTAAATGGATAAGGTCGTACGTTTTGAAGACCAACAATAGATAGCGTTGTCTAACCGAATGTTCGTTATTGGAAATATGTTAATGGGGTAGGAAGAGGCGGTCTCTTTTATCTCAAGGAAGGGAATACTCGAATAACAAAAAAGCCCAGCATGCACGCTGGGCTAGTTTTTTTGATAAATATTAGCTGGTCAATAGTCGCTGTAGTTTATCTCGTTGTGCTTCTATGTATGCTCTCTCGGGGCTCTGTTCTTTGCAGTGTTCGAGAATGAACTCTATCGAGCTTAGCACCGTTCTCCAACGTGGTGTTTTGGGTAATGTTTCTATACGCATGTATTTATCTAAGGTGCGTGTTTGTAAAGTACTTCGGTCTAGATAAACGCGCCACAAGCCACTTTGCTCTGCAAATGCGAATTTACTTTCACCCGTTACAGATTCCCAATACTCTAAAGCATGTGTCATTGCGTCGACTAGAACTTCCCGCATAAGTTCTTGCTTGTCCTTTTTATTACCGAGTGCTTTGTCTGCAAGGCGCGTAAATTCTCCGCCAAGCTCTTTTAGCTTTTGCAATTGGTCTTTGTCACCATCAAATGCATAACTTGAAAGCACTTCTACGGCGGTTTCTAGATTATGTATGCGAGCGGCACTGGCTCCACCGCCGACATTAAAGATGTACATGATATCTAACCCTGAACCTTCAGGGAGCTTAAGAATGTCTGCTTCGATGTTCTGACGAATATCTTCAATATAGATATCAATCTTGCCACAGTAATGAGGTTGTTTGACGGTTAGATATTTAGGGGCAATCAGCTCATCAGCAGATGAGCGCTTTAGCTGTTCTAAGCTGCGCTTGAATAGCTTACAAGCAGCTTCGTTAGCAAAGCGAATACGCTTGTCTTCACGTAGACAGATGATAGCTTCAGGAGCCGATTCTAGCTGTTCCAACAAACGACCTTGAGTCTCAAGTAAGCTTGCTTCAACGACTGCTCGCTGTCTAAGTTCAGACTCTAGCACTTTGTTTTCCATATGGCGCATTTCTGCTTTACTTGCCGTTAAATGCGCTTGGATACGTGCCGCCAACTCTTGTTTATTAAATGGTTTCGATAAATAGTCGTTGGCTCCTGCCTCAAAACCTCTTACACGATCTTCTGTTTGACTGAGTGCGGTGAGCATAATGATTGGCAACTCGGCATGATCATAGGTTTCACGTAGTTCACTACAAACTTGGTAGCCGCTCATGCCTGGCATCATGATATCCAATAACAGAAGTTCCGGCTTCTCTTGCTCGACGAGCGCTAACGTTTCTGGCCCATCGGAGACGGTACGCACACGATAGCCCTCTAAACGTAAAAAGCTTTCAAGCACGCGTAAGTTTACTGGTTCATCGTCAGCAACATACAGTAACGGGCCGTCTGGGTTCTCTGGAAGTGATAAGTCTTCACTGTTCTCTACATTAACTTCAGGGATTTGGAAGTGTCCGTGCGCAGCTAGAGTCTGGGTTGCTAGGATTTCTTCTTTACTGGCGAGCGGTAAAGTGAAACTGAAGGTAGTTCCGACCATTGGTTGGCTACTGACGTATAACGAACCTCCCATTAATTCGATCAATTGGCGGCTAATGGAGAGCCCAAGTCCTGCACCTTGACGATAACGGCTCGCGTCTTGCCCTGCTTGGATGAGTGGTTCAAAAATATGTTCAAGTTGTTCTGCGGGAATTCCTTGTCCAGTATCCACGACTTGTACGCGTACATGATCATCTACCACATTAGCGGAGATAACAATTTTACCTTCTGAGGTGTATTTAATCGCATTGCCAATCAGGTTATATAGCACTTGTTCAAGGCGTTGCGGGTCAGCTGACACTGCTTTTAAATCCGCAGGGACTTGGTTGATGATGCGGATGGTTTTACTTCCAAGTAAATGGCTAGAAAGCTCTAAAACCAATCGTGTTGCACTGCCCAAACTCACTGCTGATTTCTGGATATCCATGCTTCCATAACGCATTTTATGATAATCCAACAAGTCATCGACTAGATTAGCGAGACGCTGACCACTTTTAATGATGATATCAAGCTGATATTTCTGGCTAGCGGGGATCGCGCCATTGGCGCCGGACGCTAAGGTTTCAGCAATCCCGACCATGCCGTGTAACGGTGTACGAAGTTCATGAGAAGTCGTGGCTAAGAACTCATCTTTTAATTTATCGGCCAATTGCAGTTCTTCATTCTGTTTCTGAATGATCTGTATGTTGCTTTCTAGTTCTTCATTTTGCTTCTTAATGGTTTGAATCTTCTCTCGAATAGAGCGTTGCATTCGTTCAAAGCTTAACGCAAGCCGACCAATTTCATCTTTACGAACCGTATTAAAAGACGTGTCATCAAGATCCCCTGCAGAGACCTTTTCGGCAACCCAAGTCAATTTCAGCAACGGAGAAGTGATAAAGTTTGATAAATAGTGAGAAGCGATCACCACAAGGATAATGGCGATCAACATAGCGATAACGAATAGTTTTTCGAGTTGATGTATACGAGCGAAAGCTTCGTTTTCTGGTAACTGTACGACGAGCGCCCAAATCACACCACGAGTTTCAATCGGTGCATAAGCCGCGATGATCTCTTCACCTAAACCGTTTGTGTAAGTGCCGACACCAAATGCACCAGAGAGTGCTTTATCGATCACTTCTAAACTGTTCTTAATGTCGTCTTGTTTCGTGTTAATTGTGCGAGGTTGGTGATCATTTCCAACCAGCAAGGTGTTAATTGATGACTCTCGGTTGGCGTCTGCGGCTAACTTAGTGATGCCATTATTTGGCAAGCGGAACATGGCATAGCTGTGTAGATAACCTTGCTGAACAATTGGTGCACCTAGCCAAGCGACTGATTTCCCCCCTTCCAGCTCGAAGTCAGACACAATCACAGGAGTGTAGTCTTCGTTTACTTTTCGACGTTCAGTCACATCATCGGCGAGACGCTTGAAAGTTTTGCCAAGTGCCGAGTCTTTGTAGGGGCCTGATAACAAGTTCGTTCCGTAGTTATCGTCTTTGTTGATCGAGTAGGTGACGTTACCATTGATGTCTACCAGCAAAATGTCATTAAAATCAGAGCGCTTGAGGAGCTCTAAGTAGGCCCAATGATAGCGTTTATGTAAAAGCCGGTAACGTTCACTTCCTACATAGTTGGATGACTCGGGTAACGTTGAGGTTTTGATTTGGTCTCCGCTGCCCTCGATGTAGCGCTGTTGGGCGTTTTTACGAGACTCTTCAATATCATTGCCTAAACGACTAAAAGCATTGACGAGACCGTAGAATCGGCCACCACTGGCGTAAGCCAACTCTGAGCGCACAAAGCCCATGACTTCGGTTTCTCGTGCCTCAAAGTAGTCGATGATTTGCTGCTGTTTTGTATCTCGAACAGACAGTAAGTGTGAGGTGCTTTGTTCTTGCAGATCTTTACTGTGGGACTGCAAGAAAAAGATCGCAGTAATGGTAAGAGGTGTGATACTGAGCACCAGAAATGCGGTCATCAGTGTACTCTGAAGGCGCTTAAATTTCTGTTTTTTGTAGAATTTAAACATGGATAAGATTACAACTCATAATGGGCAGTTCTAAAACATACTTCGCTGCCGAGGTTCTCGTTAAAAACGGATAAGATGTTCAACTAGATAGAATTAACAAAATTAACGAGTTTTTTTTCTTTGACAAGAAAGTTAGTTGTAAAGCGTGCAGGGTGACGCAGTTTTTCTTATGAGTGTTGAATTTATGAGAAAAAATCGCGCAGGTTTGTGCCTGCGCGGGGGGAAGTTATGATTTTTTCGCGTAGTAGATAGAAAATTTATTGGTCTTATTTAGCGTCTCGCAATTATTAAACGCCCGCTCGATAATTGGTGGGTATTTTAAGAAGCTATTCGCGACAATCACCATTTCGCCGTCTTTGGTTAGATATTGTGGTGCCTGACCCAACAAGGTTTCCGCTGCGTTGTAATTTGTGTCTAAACCACTGTGGAATGGCGGGTTGCTGATAATAAAGCGGTAGTCTTTTGCGGTATCCGAGTATATATCTGATGCAAATACGCGTCCGGATAAACCATTCGCTTCTAATGTGGCTTGGCTAGAAGTGATCGCATAAGCATTAATGTCACACATCTCAATCGCGATCTCTGGATTCGCTTTCGCCATAAACGCACCGAGCACACCTGCACCACAACCAAAGTCGAGCACTTTGCCCGACAGCTTAGGTAAGGTTTCAAGCAGCAATCGGCTACCTAAGTCGAACTCGCCATGGCTGAATACGCCAGGTAGGCTCTTAACCGCTAGCGACTGCTCACCGAGTGTAACAGTGTAAGACTTAAACCAATCTGCTTGGTTGAAAGGTTTTGGTTCATTGAGGCAATTACCCCAGTAAAATGAGCAGCGACGAGCAGAGTCGTACTTGTTCACAGGGCCGTATTCTTGGAACATCTTCTCTATGCTCTTGATGCCGGAGCGGTTTTCACCAACGATGACGATTTCGGTGTTAATGCCCAGTTTCGCCATCAACATCGCCAGCAAGTATTCTGCTTCAGCTTTTGCCTTTGGCCAGTATAAAAGGACCATGTCTGCTTTTGTTTCAACATCAAACACAGAGCCAAAATGACTTTTCACTTTGTCAGAGGTTTGAATTTGGCGGTAGTAGCTATAGTTGGAAGTAAACACTTCAACAGACTCACAATGAGCCACTAACTCAAGAGGAAATAGGTCTTCAACTTCACCAGCGACTAAAACGTGTTTTCCGTTGAAGTATTCAAGTTGGCGCTGAGCTATTTGGCTAGGAGCGATATAAGCAGACATAAATTTGGTTCATCAGAAATAATTTGGGGCAGATTTTCGCACAATCTGCCCCAAGCTTGAAGTGATTAAGCGGTGACTAGCTGTTGTCTTGTTGGTTAAGGAAGTCTTTGAATTCTTCCTCGTAGATATTAAACAGTACCATGGTCACGGCAAAAATAAGTGGGCCGTAGATAAGACCAATCAAACCAAACAGATGCAGACCACCCAGTAATGAGAAGAAAATCATAAGGGTATTCATGCCGGCGCTGCCTTGCATTAGCAACGGACGCAATAGGTTATCTATAGAGCCAACGACAACTACACTCCACACCGTCAAGAAGATAGCCCAAGTCATATCGCCTGTTAAGAACAAGTACGCTGCTGCAGGAATCCAGATTAGTGCGGTTCCTACCACTGGAATGAATGATGCAAAGCCCATCATTGTTCCCCAAAATAACCCAGGGAAGCCGGCGAGCCACATACCGATACCGCCAGCCAGACCTTGAGCAATCGCTGTCATGAATGAGCCCATTACGGCTGATTTAGAAACTTGCTCTATCTCTGTCAATATGCGGTCTTCTTGGCTACGTGAGAGTGGCAGGATATGACGAATCGCAGAGATAATTTTGTCGTGGTCACGAAGCAGAAAAAACAGCACAAACAGCATTAGGAAGAAGTTCATTAGGAAGTTGGTTGCGTCTCCTAAAATCTTTGCGCTGATAGCGACTAAGTTAGAGCCAAACGATGTGGCAAATTGACCAATTTTCTCAGCAATGGCTTTGGGCTCGATTTTATCAAAAGGTAAGTACTCATTAACAATCGATAAGCCTTTGATAACGAAAGGATGTTGGAATATATCTTGGATGCCACCATTGGTAACCCAATTATATGTATTTTGTGAGAAAACAGAGCCTTGCTGAACAATGGCGGCAAACACAAATAAAAGCGGGATAACAATAATAAACGTCAAGACGACACATGACAGCAGTGCCGCCATATTGGGGTGCTTGGGAATTTTCTGCTCAAACCATTCGTGTATCGGAAACATGAGCAAAGAAATGATAAAAGCCATCACAATTGAATTGATATATGGCTCAACCAATAAGTAGCAAGCAAAAGCAGCGGCGAGTAAAGCAACCATTAGTACTCGGTGACTCGACGTTATTTTTACATTATTTGGCATGGTATTAGTCCAACTTACAGGTGACGTTTACGGTTTATGCCTTCAATGATGGCATGTAACCTTTATTACTTTGCACTCTTAACTCTTTCAAGCTTATGACAATGCCGAATTAGAGCAGGGCGATGTACCTTGCTATAATGACTACAAATCAGTCGGTTATCAATCAAGAGATGAGCTATGGGTTGTTGCAACGGTGATAAAAAGTGTCAAACCGAGAAAAAAGCTAAGCGAATACCGTGGTTTGGCATTGTCGTTGGGGTATTAGCGATATTGGTTATTTTGAATTGGCAATAAAAAAGGACCGTTACGGTCCTTTTCTAAATGCGTTATCGCCGTTTTTAGCGATTACTTCGCTTCTTCTGCAAGAACAGCAAAACAGCGGTCAGCAGCTTCTAGTGTGGCATCAATCTCTTTTGAACCATGAGCGAGTGAAGTAAAGCTCGCTTCAAACGCAGATGGCGCAAGGTAGACACCGTGTTTTAGCATTAAGTGGAAGAAACGCTTGAAGCGTTCTACATCGCACTTCGTTACGTCTTCGTAGCAAGTTACTTTTTCTTGGTCAGTGAAGAAGAAGCCGAACATACCGCCCACTTGGTTAACAACTAGCGGAATACCGTGTTTTTCTGCTAGAGACTTAAAACCTTCAGCAAGTTGTTTCGTTTTAGAAGCTAGGCGCTTTTCGTTGCCTTCTTCTTTTAGAAGGTTCAAACATGCGTAGCCTGCTGCCATTGCGACAGGGTTACCGGAAAGGGTACCAGCTTGGTAAACTGGGCCTGTAGGTGCAACGTATTGCATCACTTCTTTACGGCCACCGAAAGCACCTACTGGCATACCGCCACCAATCACTTTACCCAGTGTCGTTAGGTCGGGTTTGATGTTGTAGTGTGCTTGCGCGCCGCCTAGAGCAACACGGAAGCCTGTCATTACTTCATCAAAAATTAGTAGCGTGCCTTCTTGATCACAGATTTCACGTAGCCCTTCGTGGAAGCCTTCCACTGGTGGAATACAGTTCATGTTGCCTGCTACTGGCTCAACGATGATACAAGCAATTTCGCCTTTGTTAGCAGCAAATAGCTCGCGTACAGAATCTAGGTCGTTGAATGTTGCTGTTAGCGTGTGTTTAGCAAAATCTGCAGGAACGCCAGGAGAGCTTGGTTGGCCTAGAGTTAGTGCACCAGAACCTGCTTTTACTAGCAAGCTATCAGCGTGGCCGTGGTAACAACCTTCAAATTTCATGATCTTATCGCGACCGGTGAAGCCACGTGCAAGGCGAATCGCGCTCATAGTAGCTTCAGTACCAGAACTTACCATGCGGATTTGCTCCATTGATGGAACAAGCTCAGAAACTAATTCTGCCATCGCGATTTCAAGTTCTGTTGGCGCACCGAAGCTAAGACCGCGTTGCGCTGCATCAATTACTGCTTCGCGGATAACCGCGTGGTTGTGGCCAAGAATCATTGGACCCCAAGAGCCAACGTAATCAATATACGCTTTACCATCGGCATCAAAAATCAGTGGACCGTCTGCTCGTTCGATAAATAGCGGAGAGCCGCCAACGCCGTTGAATGCACGAACTGGTGAATTGACACCGCCAGGGATGGTTTGCTGAGCTTTTTGATACAGCTCTGATGATTTGGTCATGGGGTTATCCTCTTTTGATTGCTCGGACCAAGTGGAGCGCATTGTACCTAGCTATAATCAAGTTAGAAACGTTTTGCTTAATTTATGTGTTGTTTCGCAGTGTAATCTTATATATCCGCATCTGTTATAAAGAATCGGCGGCGAATACTTGAACGAGTTTGTCAGGTATTGGATAATCGTCTCAATTAGCACAAATTTGACGTCTTGCTTCAGGCTTGACGCATTACACGAGTGAGAGAGGTCTTCGTGAGCGAAGTAAACGTACCATTATCTTTTTCTGACGCAGCAGCATCTCGCGTTAAAGCATTGATTGCTGAAGAAGAAAACCCAGCATTGAAACTGCGCGTATACATTACTGGCGGCGGCTGCAGCGGCTTCCAATACGGCTTTACTTTTGATGAAAATGTAAACGAAGGCGATACAACAATCGTAAACAGTGGTGTAACACTGGTTGTAGACCCTATGAGTCTGCAATATCTCGTTGGCGGTATTGTTGACTACACAGAAGGGTTGGAAGGAGCGCGCTTCTTCGTAAATAACCCCAATGCAACGACAACATGTGGTTGTGGTGCATCGTTCAGTGTGTAATTAACACCTAACAGGCAGCTAATGGCTGCCTGTGCTTTATGTAGAAGGATGTCACGTAAAGCACACGCTCGCAGATATGCAGAGAAATAATAAAAAGGACTTTATATGTCTGGACTTTCTTTTGGACGCCGAATTGTCGAGCGCCCTTGGCTAGTATCTCTTATCCTCGTCTTACTTCTTGTTGCATGGCTAACCATCGGCCAACTCAAAGCACAAGATGATCATCCTAACTCTTCAACATCCACGAACACGACACCACTTGCAAAGGTGATGTTTGATACTTTTCTTGCCGAACCTACCAGTAAAACCATTGAATTGTATGGACGAACAGCGCCCAATCGTCAAGCGCGTCTTGGCGCCGAAGTTGCCGGTAAAATAGTCAGTCTTAACATAAAGAAAGGCCAAGCGGTCAAACAGGGACAAGTGATCGCAAACATCGATAAGCGCGACCTTGGCATTCAACTTAAACGGGCCCAGGCGATGCTGTTGGTTAAAGAGAAAGAGTTTAATGCAGCTAAATCGCTAAAAAGTCGTGGACTGCAAGGTGAGGTTGCATTTGCGACAGCGCAAGCAGCGTTGGTAGATGCACGTGCGAATTTGAGTAACGTGCAAACGGCTTTAAGAAATACTGAGGTTAAAGCGCCATTTGATGGCATCGTAGATCACCACTTTGTTGAGTTAGGTGATTTTGTCGGGATTGGCGATCCTATTGCGACGGTCATTGATTTGGATACTTTAGTGATTGAAGCCGATGTCAGTGAACGGCATATACAATACCTTAAGGAAGGCCTAGAAGCCGACGTAAGAACCATTAACCAACAGCATCATCAAGGTCGTGTGCGCTACATTGGACGTGTTTCTTCTGCTTCTACTAATACATTTCCAATTGAAATCGAAATTGATAATCAAGACGCAAGAATTCCTGCCGGTATGAGCGCAGAAGTACAGCTGCCTTTGAGTGAAGTGTTGGCAGTAAAGATTACGGCTGCCATGTTAGCACTAGATGAAGAAGGTAACTTAGGTGTCAAGACACTGCGTAATGAGCATGTTGAGTTTGTTCCAATTCAACTCGTTAAGGCCGAGGATGATGGTGTGTGGCTCTCTGGGTTAGGAGAGCGTGCAGACATTATCGTGCTGGGACAAGGTTTTGTGCGAGATGGTGATCAAGTACTGGCCAATAAAGTTGATGACGTAGTTGTTGAAGCGGCTAGTGAGCAGTAAGGAGCACTTATGTACACTCTGATTGATGCTGCGTTATCCCGCGCTCGCACCATGCTGACATTACTGGTGATGATCTTAATTGCCGGTGTCATTACTTACGTCACTATCCCCAAGGAATCGAGCCCTGATATTACCATTCCTATTATCTACGTTTCTGTTGGGCATCAAGGCATTTCTCCCGTCGATGCCGAACGTTTATTAGTTCGGCCAATAGAGCAAGAGTTGCGCTCTATTGAAGGCGTAAAAGAGATGACCTCTGTGGCATCAGAAGGTCATGCTTCGGTGACGCTGGAATTTAGTGTTGGAGTGGATCTTGATAAAGCGATGGCAGATGTGCGTGATGCGGTTGATCTTGCAAAGCCAAAATTACCAGAGGACAGTGATGAGCCAACGGTAAATGAAGTCACGTTTGCATCTGAAGAGCCTGTTTTGACTGTTGTTCTATATGGCACCGTACCAGAGCGGACCATTGTACAGATTGCCAGAACGCTACGTGATCGTTTGGAGAGTTTCCGTCAGGTTCTTGAAGTTGAAATCGCAGGGGATCGCGAAGACATCGTGGAAATAGTTGTCGATCCGCTATTGATGGAAAGCTACGGTCTCGATCAAGCGGATATCTATAATTTAATTGCCTTGAATAACCGAGTTGTGGCTGCGGGGTTTGTCGATACTGGGTATGGACGCTTTTCGGTAAAAGTCCCATCGGTTTTTGATTCACTGAAAGATGTGCTTGAACTACCGATCAAGGTGAATGGCAAAGAGGTGATCACTTTTGGCGATGTGGCGACAGTACGGCGTGCATTTCGCGATCCTGAAAGTTTTGCTCGTTTAGATGGCGAATCTGCCATCGTTTTGGACGTAAAAAAACGGGCAGGGGAAAACATCATTGAAACGGTTGAGCTGGTAAAAGAAGTACTGGCTCAGGGACAGAAGCGCGCCGAGTGGCCCGACAATTTGCAAGTTAAATACACTTGGGATCAATCCGACGATGTCAAATTGATGCTCAGTGATCTACAAAACAATATCTTATCCGCAATTATCCTCGTAGTTATCGTCATTATTGCCATATTGGGGGTTAGGACCGCGCTTCTCGTGGGGATTTCTATTCCAGGATCGTTCTTGACTGGGTTGTTGGTGTTATCGGTATTTGGGCTGACGGTCAATATCGTCGTACTGTTTGCTTTAATTATGGCAGTAGGCATGTTGGTGGATGGTGCCATTGTGGTGACAGAGTTTGCAGATCGGCGCATGCAAGAAGGAACGCCACGTAAAGAAGCCTATCGAGATGCAGCAAAGCGAATGGCCTGGCCGATTACCGCATCCACAGCAACCACATTGGCTGCGTTTGCTCCGTTACTTTTCTGGCCAGACATCACTGGTGAGTTCATGAAGTACTTACCACTTACTTTAATTGCTACCTTGGCCGCTTCACTGATGATGGCTTTACTGTTCGTTCCTGTCATCGGTGGGATCATTGGCAAGCCTCAAGTCGTCAATCAGAAAGCTCAGCGAGAAATGGTGGAGCTGCATAACGGCAACTTTGAAAAAGCGACAGGCATTACCAAGCTTTATTACCAGACTCTGTCGGTAGCGATTCGTCATCCATGGAAAGTCTTACTCAGCGCGATACTGCTAGCGGCAGGTGTCGGCTTCACTTACAACAAAGCTGGCTTGGGTGCAGAGTTTTTCCCTGAGGTGGACCCTGCCTTTTTTACCGTTAAAGTTCGTTCTTATGGTGACTTGTCTATTCACGAAAAAGATGTTGTTATGCGCGAAATCGAGAAGGTGATGCTCGGTCATGACGAGTTTGAAAGTGTCTACACGCGCACGGGGTCGAGCGATAATGGGGACGAGATTGGCCAGATTCAAATAACGCCTGTGGATTGGCAGTATCGACGCAAAGTGAAAACCATTATTGAGGAACTAAAAGAGACGACAGATCGCTTTTATGGTGTTGAACTTGAGTATAAATTCCCGGACGCAGGACCGCCTGTCGAGCATGATCTCGTGATTGAAGTATCATCACGAAACTTGAGTGTTAGTGCGTTAGATGAAGCGGCCAAAAAAGTACGACATTGGGCTGATGGTAATCCTGCACTGACCAACTTGAGTGATACCACTAATAAGGAAGGGATTGATTGGCAAATTGATATCCAGCGAGATGACGCCTCTCGCTTTGCAGCGGATGCTACCTTAGTCGGGAATACCGTCCAGTTTGTTACGAACGGCTTGAAAATAGGCGATTATTTGCCTGATGATGCAGATGAAGAAGTCGATATTTTGGTGCGCTATCCGCAAGATAAGCGCGACATAGGTCGATTTGATCAGCTGAGAGTGAAAACGGCAGCTGGTCTAGTACCGATTACGAATTTTGCTCAAATCAAACCAGATCATAAGCAAGACACCATTCGTAGGGTCGACGGTCATCGAGTTATCAATATTAAAGCGGATATGGTGGAAGGTTACAATTTAGCGCTTGAATTACCTAAGATTGCCGCTGGAATGGAACAGCTCGAGTTACCGGAAGGCATTGAATATAAGATTCGGGGGCAAAATGAAGAGCAGGAAAACTCATCAGCATTCTTGCAAAATGCTTTTATTGTCGCGCTTGGTGTGATGGCTTTGATTTTAATTACGCAGTTTAATAGCTTTTATCAAGCTTTCTTAATCCTTAGCGCAGTGCTGTTTTCTACTGTTGGTGTCTTCGCTGGGTTACTTATTTTCCAAAAGCCATTTGGCATCATTATGTCGGGAATTGGAGTGATTGCGTTGGCTGGTATCGTGGTAAACAACAATATTGTTTTAATCGATACTTATAATCAGATGCGTAAACGTGGCTTAGAAAAATCTGAGGCTATTTTGCGTACGGGTGTGCAGCGTTTAAGACCCGTTTTACTTACGACGGTGACCACCATATTAGGCTTATTGCCAATGGTGTTAGAAATGAACATCGACTTAGTTAATCAGAAAGTGGAGTTTGGCGCACCAAGCACTCAATGGTGGTCTCAGCTTGCGACCGCTGTCGCGGGTGGTTTGGCGTTTGCGACTTTGCTAACGTTAGTTCTGACACCGTGTTTGCTTATGCTCGGGAGAGAGCATCACTCCGAACAGTAAGCTTTATCGTGATGATATCGACAAAACAAAAAGGGCAGCGAAGCTGCCCTTTTCAATACCTTGCCTTACTTCATTGCTAGCAGTTTGCTGTAGCGTTCAAGCTTGTCCATGCTAACTTTCGCGTTTGCCATGAAAGTTTGTCTCGCTTTTCCTGTCAGGGATTTAGATTGTGGCAAATTCACCGTGCGCGGGTTTTTATGGACACCATTCACAAGGAACTCATAGTGCAGGTGAGGGCCAGTTACACGGCCAGTTCCGCCAAGCGTACCGATGGTTTGGCCTTGCTTAACGCGTTGACCAGCTCGTACAGTACGTTTGGTTAAGTGCAGGTACTTGGTAATGTAAGTATTACTATGTTTAATGAAAACGTAGTTACCATTAAATTTGTTGTAAGACGATTTTTGAACAACACCATCACCAGCCGCCCAAATCGGGGTGCCCACTGGTGCTGCATAGTCCGTGCCTCTATGAGGACGAACGCGTCCCGTCACTGGATGTAAGCGGCGTGGGTTGAAGTTAGACGAAACTCGACGGAAATCCAACGGCGCGCGTAAGAATGCTTTTTTCATTGCACGCCCATTTTCGTCGTAATACTTGCCACTTTTCTGATCCAATATTGCGGTAAAGGTATCGCCTTGGTTTTTAAAGATCGCAGCAATGATTTTTCCACGGCCGATTACTTCTCCTTCTACCACTTCCTCTTGGTAAAGTACTCGGAAGCTGTCGTTTTTACGAATATCTAAAGCAAAGTCGATGTCCCAACCAAATATGCCAGCCAGTTCCATGATTTGGTTACCATTTAATCCAGAAGATATTCCTGCATTCCAAAAGTTTGATTTGATGGTGGCTTCAGCGTAGTTGTACTGGAAGTCGACTTCTTTTTTATCAACTTCAGAAACGTACTTGCCGTCTTTTAATGTGATACGAAAAGTCTCGAACGCGCTTAGTGTTCTTCTTAGCTGCACCAAGTCGTTATTTTCGTCAAAACCAAATTGCAATCGGTCACCAGGTCGAAGCCGAGTTAACTGTTTTTCCACTTCTTTGTCTGATGACACCAGTTCATGTAATAGACGAGCAGAAAGCCCTACGCGACTAAATAAGATGGCAGCACTCTCGCCATTTTTTACCTTGTATGTCTCCCAGCGCAGCACGGCGGGAACCGCAGGCGATGAACTATTTAGTGCACTGAGTTCGAGGGAAACTGGAACAGGATAATGTTGACCAACTTTTAATCGGCTCTGCTGCGGGTCTAGGTCTTGCGGATCAGGTAAAAAGAAGAGCGCGAAGATAATCAGCGCACTAAAAAAACCGATCAATACTTTGTGCAAGAGTGGAAGTCGGACAAAAATCGAATGCATGAGGTACTTGATTGCTAAATTAAACGGAAAAAGTGACAACTACCTAGTCTAACGTGTTTCAAAATGCATCGCTATTCAAGTAATATGTTCAGCTATTATATTTTTGCCAAATCTGTGGGAGTGAACAAGAATGGCGAGCATTGAAGCTGCACTAGCCGAGATTAAGCGCGGTGTTGAAGAGCTGATTCCAGAAGAAGAGCTAATCGCAAAACTAAAAGAAGACCGTCCTCTACGTATTAAATTGGGCGCTGATCCAACAGCACCTGACATTCACCTAGGCCATACGGTTATTTTCAATAAGCTTCGCTTGTTCCAAGAACTAGGTCATGAAGTGACGTTCCTAATCGGTGACTTCACTGCAATGGTTGGTGACCCAACAGGTAAAAACACAACTCGTCCACCGCTAAGTCGTGAAGACGTATTGCGTAACGCTGAAACGTACAAAGAGCAAGTGTTCAAAATTCTCGATCCTGCAAAGACTAAAATTCAGTTTAACTCTGAGTGGCTGTCTGAATTGGGCGCAGAAGGTATGATTCGCCTTGCGGCAAACCAAACCGTTGCTCGTATGCTAGAGCGTGACGACTTTAAAAAGCGTTACGCGGGTGGTCAGCCAATTGCTATTCATGAGTTCATGTACCCACTTCTACAAGGTTGGGACTCAGTAGCAATGGAAACGGATGTTGAATTAGGTGGTACAGACCAGAAGTTCAACCTTCTAATGGGTCGTGAACTGCAAAAGTCTCACGGTCAAAAACCTCAGGTTGTACTGATGATGCCGCTTCTAGTGGGCCTTGATGGCGAGAAGAAGATGTCTAAGTCAGCAAACAACTACATCGGTATCAGCGAAGCGCCAAGCGAAATGTTTGGTAAAATCATGTCTATTTCTGATGACTTAATGTGGAGCTACTACGAGCTGCTTTCTTTCCGTCCTCTGGAAGAGATTGCTCAATTCAAAGCTGATGTAGAAGCGGGCAAAAACCCTCGTGACATCAAAGTATTGCTAGCAAAAGAAATTATTGCTCGTTTCCACAGTGAAGCCGATGCCGATGCAGCAGAGCAAGAATTCGTAAACCGTTTTGCGAAGAACCAAATTCCTGATGAAATGCCAGAGTTTGACTTTGACGCAGGTCGCCCAGTGAGTAATCTGTTGAAAGAAGCAGGTTTATGTCCATCATCGTCAGATGCGATGCGCATGGTTAAGCAGGGCGCTGTGAAGATTGATGGTGAAAAAATTGCGGACAGCAAATTTGCTCCAGAAGCGGGTACTTACGTGTTCCAAGTAGGCAAACGTAAATTTGCTCGTATTACTATTCAGTAATCCATAATGACTGCAAATGAAAGCGTCCGAAGGGCGCTTTTTTTGTATGAAAATTTAGCAAAAACGGCAAAGTAAAACTTCCATACCTGATGAACTTTGCTACTATACTTGCGCTGCCAATAATGGCAGCGCTATCGGAGATTTACATGAACAATACCGACCATCCTCCCAGTCGTTGGGTGAGTAAGATTAAGGGAGCGAAATAACCCGCTTCGGTATTGGCGATCTCCGCCTTACCTAAGTGGTGAGGCATCTTTTCTAATTTTCTTCTCGTTATTTCCTTCATACATTCTGAATAGACAGTGCATTCGCATTGGTTTTCTCTGTGCATCTTATTTGTTGTCTGACTTTTAGCGTGCAAGAGTGGCTTTTCATGCTTTGTCGATGGTCGTTACCAATGCCAATCGGGAGATTCGCCATGACGGTAATGAACAACACTTTTATTGAAACAACACCAAACTTTTCTGAAGTAGAAATTGGTGCAGCTCGCAATGCATTCTTGCAGTACGAGCAAGAGCAACAAGTCCATTTGCTTACGGTTATGCCGATTGATGAGGCTGTAGGTATTTTACAGCATTGCTCTGTCGGCTATGTGAATAGTCTTATTGCTCAACTTGAGCAAGCAGGCCATGACAAACGCGCACGTCATTATGCTCACCAATTAGGTCTGCATATGTCTGAAGTTGATACACCTGATGGTTATTTATCGACTAGTGTTTTGGGGCACGTGAAGCAGCGTATTGGGTGGATCATTGCACTGGCTCTTTTAGGGATAGTGTCAGGCTTGATCATTGCTCAGTATGAGGACACCCTTAGTCAGCTTGTTTTACTTGCAGTGTACATGCCAGTGATTGCAGCTGCTGGTGGTAACACAGGAACACAAGCAGCAACTTTAGTGATTCGTGCTCTTGCTACTGGAGAGTTAAAAAAACGCCAATGGTTAGAAGTTTTGTGGAAAGAGAGCCGAGTCGCTCTATTTATTGCGCTAGCGATCGCTATCGTGATGATTGGACGCATTATGTTATTTAGTGCAGGACAATCAACAGGAGGCTTTGAACTGACCGATATCGCACTGGCAATAGCAGTTGCGCTGTTCATTCAAGTCACCATTTCTACAACATTGGGCGGGCTGTTGCCAATTATTGCACGAGCTTGCAAGTTGGACCCAGCCGTATTGGTGAGTCCAGTTCTTGCGTCTATCGTCGATATTTCAGGAATGTGGATTTACTTTAACGTGGTGAACTATTTCTTAGGTATTGCCTGACTAAAGTTCACAATGTCATTGTAAAAAAGCTGCTCAAAATGTGTAATCGGGGCGATGACAGGTGTGTTGTCGTCCCGTTTTTCTGGGAAGTAGTCTGAAACAAACTGAACAAAAATGGTGTTAGGTTGACCATTTTTATCCAAGCCATATCCAGCCATATTGTAAGTCCCGTAGATAGAGCCACTTTTCGCGATCAGCTGTCCTTTAATTGGAAGTTTTCGCATACTTTGTCGGTACTTTAATGTGCCGGATTCACCTGATTTCGGCATGATGGCAATCAATTTGAGTTCGTTTTCATGCTTCCAAATATAGCGCAGCATTTCAGCCATCTTGGTCGCGGAGATCCGGTTATTTCGCGAAAGTCCTGAGCCGTCTTCTAGGCGCGCATTACGAATATCAATACCAGTGTTGGCGAAAATGATCTGCTTGATCGCTTCTGTACCGTTAGTAAAACTGCCTGGCTGAACGAAAAATTTAGCACCAAGTGTTTTGGTTAATGTGTCGGCAATCAAGTTGTCAGAGTTTTTGAGCATATCTTCAAGAATGTCTGGTAAGGCCTTTGATTGATGCATTGCGATGAGCTTTCGCTGCTTTTCTGGCGCCGTACCGACCCTAATCTTTCCTGATACTCCAATGTTGAGCTCCTTGAGCAAAGTCGCCAACCTTTGACTGGTGTAACGCTCAGGGTCTTGAACCGCAAATTTCAGTGGCAATGGTTTGTCTCTTTCAACCAAGCACCCTGTTAGCTTGTAGTTGTTATCGGGATTTGCAACTAAACCTAAGTCACAATGACGACTTTTCTTAATGGTTTTAGAAACTGTTTCTACGGTACTTGTGACACGAATAGGTTGATGCTCTGGTACGTAGACCCGCGTTCCACCATCTTTTTGTGTATAGATAGAGGCTTGTACACAGTTGTTATTGAGTGTGATGGTCGATGCCGGAGCGCTGTAGCAAACTCCCAAGATATCCCACGGCCAGCCCACCGCACGGTTATAACCAGTGAATGCGCTGTTATCGAGCCATAGGTCACCGTTAATCCGTTTTAAGCCATTTTTCTTAGCTAGAGTGAGAAGTGATTTTAAGTCGTTGGTTTGGAGTGTTGGGTCGCCGACAAAGTAAATCACTGCATCTGAGTTCGACGTTTCCAGCTTGGTTCGAAACCGGAAATTATCACCCAGTTCTAGCTTTGCGGCTAATGCGGTGACGATTTTTAATGTACTCGCTGGTGGGAACAGTTGTTCGGTAGGATGAACACCGTCAAGCTCAGCATTTTCACTGAGTTTTTCCGCAACTAAACTGATGCGGGCGCCTTCAGGCAACACCTCTTGATGAGGGTACGCTTGTGAAAAAGCAGAAAGTAATGAAGAGAATATGAGCAAGGGCCAACGTAAACGCATAATGATACTTTCTAAGGTGAGTTATGTGATTGAGTATACGCAAGTCCTTTCAATATGCTAGGTAACTAAAGAAATGCTTCAAATGTCTTCATGAATGAGACACGAGAGAAAGGCGCGCTGCTTAAAATGAAGTATAAAAAATGCCCGCTTCAAGCGGGCATTCGATATTCTAGTCAAAGACCGGAATTAGAAGTCGTAACGTAGACCTAGAGCTAGCTCGTCTTCAGCATCGATCTTAGTTGCAACTGTTTTGCTCGTGTCAGTTGAACCAAACTTGTCACCTGCATCAATCAGGTTGAAGTTGTAAGAAATGTAACCACGGAAGTTAGGCTTGAAGTAGTAAGAAGCATCAACAGCGAAGTTGTTTGCAGAAGTTTCGTTGTTAGTTTCTGCATTGTTGTATGATGTTGTAAATACTGTTTGGCCTAGAGTGTAAGCACCCGCTAGCTCGTAACCAGTGTAATCAACTGTGTTACTGTTGTTTGAATCTTCCATTTTCTCGCCGTCAGTGAATACACCAGCGAAGTAAAGATCAGACATTGTGTAAGATGCAGCTAGCATGTACTCGTTAGCTTTGTCTTGATCTGCGTAACCAGCACCTAGCTCAAGACCAGTGTCAGCTAGAGCGTAGATTGCAGATAGAGAGTAACCGTCTTGTTTGTTGTCGTAGTACTCACCAGTGTTTTTGTTTTCCATACGATCAGCGAAGCGGTAGCTTGCTTTTACGCTTAGGTTTTCAAACTGGCCTTTGTAAGCCATCATGTTGTCTGTACGGTCTGATACAGCTAGTTTGTCTGCTGCAGAGTTACCGTGGTAAGCCATGATATCTGTGAAGTCAGTGATAACGCCTAGTGCACCTTCAGTTTTACCGTATGCGAACTCACCGTAAGCACCGCCAAGACCAGCGTAAGCAAGACGAGTTTCTAGATCGCTCTTGTCGTCGCCGTCTACAGTACCGTTTTGAGCAGTCTCAAATTCACCTTCCCAGAAACCAACACCGTATAGGTTGTCATTGATTTCTTGTTTACCAAGGAAGTTTAGACGGATGCGAGATTTGTCTTGAGCGTCGCCATCTTTCATAGATAGACGTGCTTCAGCACGGCCGCCCATTTCTAGAGAAGTACCGTCTTGGTTGTAAAGTTCAGCTGCGTTTACGCCAGTTGCCATAGCTGCTGCAGATACAGAAAGAGCAATTAGAGTCTTTTTCATCTTATTTGTCCTAGTTAGCTGTCCATAATCATTGTTGTATGGGGGAGAGGTGATCTCTCACAAGTTGTTGGTCCAAAATTGGCTAATTGAGCGATATAGTTCGCACTTGTAAGCCATTGATCTAACAACTCGCTGGACATGTTTTACTGCTAAAGTTTCCGTATGAGTTAGTAAAATGATATAAATCCCACTGATGAACACTGTTCAATTGTGCGTTGTTTTTATTTAAATTACTGTTTTTGATTGAAATTATTGGCAATGACATTGGCCTGACATTGATTAGTTTTTATCTTTTTTGAGGTTTTTGGTGTAATGAACAGTGTTGTTTTTCAATAAATTGAGAAGGTGATTCGCCCTAGAACCGCTCTAAAAGTGAGTCATATCATTATGCCGAAAAGGCATAGTCTTACTGTCTTTCGAATTAAGATGATTTCGTCCGGGAGTTTGTTTACACTAAACGAAATACATCTTTAAGCGCACTACCCAGTCCTATGACAGGGTGGGCTTTTTTTGTCCAAAGACCCATTTGGGCTTGAGGTTATAAAATGGAAAAAGTTCCAATGACACTACGTGGCGAGCAAAAGCTACGTGCAGAACTCGATCGTCTACTTAAACTACGTCCTCAGATCTCAGAGGCAATTGCTGAAGCTCGTGAGCTAGGTGATTTAAAAGAGAATGCTGAATATCACGCCGCTCGTGAAGAGCAGGGCATTTGTGAAGCACAAATCCGTGACATTGAATACAAACTGTCAGTTGCTCAAGTTATTGATGTAACGAAGATGGAGAACACGGGTAAAGTTATTTTTGGTTCAACCGTAACCTTGATTGATATCGACACCGAAGAAGAAAAAACGTACCAAATCGTTGGTGATGACGAAGCCGATATCAAAGCAGGTCGCATTTCAGTGAGCTCACCTATTGCTCGTGGCCTGATTGGTAAGATGGAAGGCGATGAAGTTGCTATTCAAACTCCGGGTGGCGCGAAAGACTTCGAAATTGACCGAGTAGAATATATCTAAGTCGTTTGGAGTAGCATTATTACTCTGATAAAACGCAAAAAGGTCGCCTCAGGCGACCTTTTTTCTTCAGCAACGTAAGTAGAGTTACTTACGAGGGATTTCGATTTTACGCTCTTCAGACTGGCGGTATAGCACAAGCACTTTACCAATAGTCTGAACTTTTTCAGCGCCCGTCTCACGTACGATAGCGTCGATGATTAGCTGTTTTGTTTCACGATCTTCCGAAGCAACTTTTACTTTGATAAGTTCGTGATGGTTAAGAGCGATTTCAATTTCTGCTAGCACGGCTTCTGTAAGTCCATTTGCGCCCATTAGCACAACAGGTTTTAAACTGTGAGCTAGGCCTTTAAGGTGCTGCTTTTGTTTGGTGCTTAGGTTCATTACGCGGCCAATTTTCTTTAAAATAAGGGTTGAAAAAAGCTATTTTAACGCCATCTATTGCTGAAGACTATAATTTATTGAGTAATAGGTAGCGCCTATTAAAACAATAGCTCCAATTTGTGCCTTGTTGGGATTAAAATGAGTAAACAAAAACATTCGGCTAGTTCTGGTCGTTGGTTGAAAGAACACTTTGATGATAAATACGCGAATGAAGCCCGAAAAAAAGGCTACCGCTCACGTGCTTATTTCAAGATCGATGAGATTCAAACGAAAGATAAATTGTTAAAGCCTGGAATGACAGTCGTCGACTTGGGGGCCGCGCCGGGCGGATGGTCTCAATATGCTGCTAAGATAGTAGGGGACAGTGGGCAGATCATTGCGTGTGACTTGCTTCCTATGGACCCGATTGCTGGCGTTAGCTTTTTACAAGGCGACTTTCGTGATGATGCGGTATTGGACGCTTTGCTAGAAAGGATCCAACCTTCCATGGTAGACGTAGTAATGTCTGATATGGCGCCTAACATCGCGGGAAACAATTCTGTTGATCAACCTCGCGCTATGTATTTAGTTGAATTAGCTTTAGATATGTGTCGACAAGTTCTAGCGCCTAATGGTAGCTTTGTCGTAAAGGTTTTCCAAGGGGAAGGCTTCGATCAGTATGTGAAAGAAGTCCGAGACATGTTTAAAGCCGTAAAAATTAGAAAACCAGACTCATCGCGAGCTCGCTCTCGAGAGGTCTTCGTCGTAGCCACTGGTTACAAAGGTTAACCATTTTGCTCTCTTGAGAGCGTGTTAACACTATAGCTACAGTTAATGAACTGTAGTACCCTACCTTTAATTACAATTAGTTATCGAGAGGCTTACACCTTGAGTGACATGGCAAAAAATTTAATTCTGTGGCTTGTTATCGCCGTCGTATTGATGTCGGTATTTCAGAGCTTTGGCCCTGGAGAAAGCAATGGCAGAACCGTGGATTACACCACGTTTGTACAGGAAGTTGGCCAAGGCCAGATTCAAGAAGCAACTTTTAAAGACGGTGAAATTAGCTTTGTTCGTCGTGGCGGCGGTGCCAAAATGGTCACTTACATGCCAGTGTATGACCAAAAGCTTCTAGATGACCTAATTAACCAAAACGTGAAAGTACAAGGCACGCCTCCAGAAGAGCAAAGCTTGCTTGGTACTATCTTCATCTCTTGGTTCCCAATGATCTTACTAATTGGTGTATGGATTTTCTTCATGCGTCAAATGCAAGGCGGCGGTGGTAAAGGCGCCATGTCTTTTGGTAAGAGCAAAGCTCGAATGATGAGCGAAGAACAAATCAAGACAACTTTTGCTGACGTTGCTGGTTGTGACGAAGCAAAAGAAGACGTGAAAGAACTGGTGGACTACCTACGCGATCCAAGCCGCTTCCAAAAACTAGGCGGTAAGATTCCAACGGGTGTTCTAATGGTTGGTCCTCCTGGTACGGGTAAAACGCTTCTAGCGAAAGCCATTGCCGGTGAGGCGAAAGTACCATTCTTTACTATCTCTGGTTCTGATTTCGTAGAAATGTTCGTTGGTGTTGGTGCATCTCGTGTGCGTGACATGTTTGAACAAGCAAAGAAAGCTGCACCTTGTATCATCTTTATCGATGAGATCGATGCGGTAGGCCGTCAACGTGGCGCAGGTGTTGGTGGTGGTCATGATGAACGTGAACAAACACTAAACCAAATGCTCGTTGAGATGGATGGTTTCGAAGGTAACGAAGGTATTATCGTTATCGCTGCGACTAACCGTCCGGACGTGCTAGACCCTGCGCTACTGCGTCCTGGTCGTTTTGACCGTCAAGTGGTAGTTGGTCTTCCAGATGTACGTGGCCGTGAGCAGATCCTAAAAGTTCACATGCGTAAGGTCCCTCTAGCGGGTGATGTAGAGCCTTCTCTCATCGCACGTGGTACTCCAGGCTTCTCTGGTGCTGACCTAGCAAACTTAGTTAACGAAGCAGCCCTGTTTGCTGCGCGCGGTAACAAGCGCAACGTTTCTATGGTTGAGTTTGAACTGGCGAAAGACAAAATCATGATGGGTGCTGAGCGCCGTTCAATGGTGATGTCTGAGGAAGTGAAAGAGTCAACCGCATACCACGAAGCGGGTCACGCGATTGTTGGTCGCTTGGTTCCTGAACACGATCCAGTGTACAAAGTGTCTATCATTCCACGTGGTCGTGCGTTGGGTGTAACAATGTACCTTCCAGAGCAGGACCGCGTGAGCATGTCTCGCCAACACCTAGAATCAATGATTTCTAGCTTGTACGGTGGTCGTTTAGCAGAAGAACTTATCTACGGTGCTGACAAAGTATCAACCGGTGCTTCTAATGATATCGAGCGCGCAACAGATATTGCTCGTAAGATGGTTACTCAATGGGGTTTCTCTGAAAAGCTTGGTCCTCTGCTGTATGCAGAAGATGAAGGCGAAGTGTTCTTAGGACGTAGTGTAACTCAGACTAAACATGTGTCTGACGATACAGCGAAGTTGATTGATGACGAAGTTCGTCAGATCATTGACCGCAACTACGATCGTGCGAAGAAGATTCTTCAAGAGAACATGGATATCATGCATGCGATGAAAGATGCGCTGATGAAGTATGAAACCATTGATGCTCGCCAGATTGATGACTTAATGGAGCGCAAAGCTGAAATTCGTGAGCCTGCGGGCTGGAGTGATAACTCAGCAAGCAAACCAGAAGACAGCGACAAGCCTCAAGCAAAGCAAGAAGTTAAAGAAGAAGCAACGGAGACTGCGAAAGATGCAGAACAGCCTAGCTCTTCTGAAACAACTTCTAACGAAGCGCCTGAAAAGAAAGACTCTGAATAAAGAGTATCGATAATATTAAACCCCGAGTTATCTCGGGGTTTTTGTGTTTATGATGATGATTACAGCAAATAACAAATCTTTGGACCTTTCGCGTCCACATGTCATGGCCATTCTAAATGTGACACCGGATTCCTTTTCGGATGGCGGTAAATACAACTCAATTGAACTTGCTCTTGCTCAAGTTGATAAAATGATAAAGGCTGGTGTAAGTATTGTTGATGTTGGTGGTGAATCGACAAGACCTGGTGCACCGGATGTGTCTTTGGAAGAAGAGCTTAGGCGTGTTGTCCCAGTAATCAAAGCCATTCGTGAAAAGTATGATGTGTGGATTTCCGTTGACACCAGTAAAGCAGAAGTGATGCGTCAAGCAATTGATGCTGGGGCTGATTTGATCAATGACATCCGCTCGCTGCAAGAGCCAGGTGCTCTGGAAGTCGCAGCAGAAGCAAACCTTCCAATTTGTCTGATGCATATGAAAGGTCAGCCTAGGACCATGCAAGTTGACCCTCATTATGATGATTTAATGGGGGACGTGTCGGCTTTTCTAGAAGAACGTATCGCGGCGTGTGAAGCAGCAGGGATTGATAAATCTCAACTGATTCTCGATCCTGGGTTTGGCTTTGGCAAAACAATCGAACACAATTATCATATGCTTGCTCATCTTGAAAAGTTTCATGAATTCGGCCTGCCTATTTTGGCTGGCATGTCTCGTAAATCCATGATCTTCAAACTGTTAGACAAGCCAGCGGCAGAGTGTACGAACGCAAGTGTCGTTTGTGCTACGATTGCCGCGATGAAAGGCGCGCAGATCATTCGCGTGCATGACTTTGAAGAGACAATCGAAGCGATGAAAGTTGTTGAGATGACGAAAAACAATATTTAAATATAATAAAGGAAAGTTTATGTCGAATGAAAGACGTTACTTTGGTACTGACGGTGTGCGCGGTAAAGTAGGACAATACCCAATCACTCCAGACTTCGTACTTAAGCTTGGCTGGGCTGCTGGTCGTGTACTAGCGAAACAAGGCACAAAGAAAGTTATCATAGGTAAAGATACACGTATTTCAGGTTATATGCTTGAATCTGCACTAGAGGCAGGCCTTGCAGCTGCGGGACTTAAAGCAACATTTACTGGTCCCATGCCAACTCCAGCTGTGGCATATTTAACTCAGACTTTCCGTGCCGAGGCTGGTATTGTGATTTCTGCATCACATAACCCATATTACGACAACGGAATTAAATTCTTTTCTTCTGAGGGTACTAAGCTACCTGACGATATCGAATTGGCGATCGAAGCTGAGTTAGATAAAGAAATTGAATGTGTGGAGTCTGCTGAGCTTGGTAAAGCAACCCGTCTAAATGATGCAGCTGGTCGTTACATCGAATTCTGTAAGAGTACTTTCCCATCTGAGTTGAGCCTTGCGAACTTTAAGATCGTAGTAGACTGTGCGCACGGTGCAACGTACCACATCGCTCCAAATGTCTTCAAAGAACTTGGGGCAGAAGTTATCGCTATGGGCGTAGAGCCTAACGGCATCAACATTAATGAAAAAGTGGGCGCAACAGACGTACGAGCACTTCAACAGCGTGTTGTTGAAGAGCAAGCGCACCTTGGTCTCGCATTTGATGGTGATGGTGACCGCATCATTATGGTCGATCACCTAGGTAACAAAGTTGATGGTGACCAAATTGCTTATATCATCGCTCGTGATGCTCTTCGTCGTGGTGAGCTAAAGGGTGGTGTTGTTGGTACACTAATGACTAACTTGGGTATGGAAAATGGTTTAAAGCAGCTAGGCATTCCGTTTGTACGTGCCGCTGTTGGTGACCGTTATGTCATGGAGCAACTGCTAGAAAAAGGTTGGAAAATTGGTGCTGAAAACTCAGGCCATGTGATCTTATTAGATAAAGTCACAACCGGCGATGCGATTGTTGCTGCACTTCAAGTACTTGCTTCTGTAATTGGCAGCGATATGTCTTTATATGAACTATCGCAAGGAATGACACTATATCCTCAGGTTTTAGAAAATGTCCGTTTCTCAGGAGAAAGTAACCCTCTTGAAGCTACAGCTGTATTAAACGCTGTCGCTGAAGTAGAGGCGACACTTGGTGATAAAGGGCGTGTACTGCTGCGTAAGTCTGGCACTGAGCCTTTGATCCGCGTTATGGTGGAAGGCGAAGATGGTGAACTAGTTCAACACTCAGCATTGAAAATCGCTGAGGCTGTTAAAGCAAGTTGTTAATCATTGCGTTAAAGCATGTCTTGAATGAAAAGGGCATCTTTTGCCCTTTTTTTGAGCGCTTAACGCATTGGCATTGATTTTTTACTAATTTTCCCTTGTCAGCGTTACTGGCTTTCGCTAGTATTGCTCCGCCTCCCGTTAGGAGGTCGCTAGCCTTGTTCATAATGATTTATTCTTTTGAACGGCGCTGGCTCAACAATTTGGAACATAGGTGGAAAAAATGTTTTCAGTTCTACTTGTGATTTACCTGTTGGCAGCGCTTGGTGTGATTGGCCTTGTGTTGATTCAACAAGGTAAAGGCGCAGATATGGGAGCCTCGTTCGGTGCTGGTGCTTCAAACACAGTGTTTGGTGCTGGCGGCTCAGGTAATTTCTTAACCCGAACAACTGCTATTTTAGCAACCGTATTCTTTATCGTTAGCTTGTTACTTGGTCGTATGTCTACGCACCAGACTGAATCACAATGGGTAGACCCAACGTTAGGTCAACCAGTTGTTGAACAAGTTAAGGATGCAGCGAGTGAAGTTCCTGCCCCAGCGGGTGATGAAATTCCTCAATAAGCTGTAAGGTTTTGATGCCGAGATGGTGAAATTGGTAGACACGCTAGCATGAGGTGCTAGTGCCTTAGGTGTGAGGGTTCGAGTCCCTCTCTCGGCACCATGTATTTACAAACTTGTAAATCACTTGTTTGCGAGTATAATGCTCAGCAAGTCGGACGCGGGGTGGAGCAGCTTGGTAGCTCGTCGGGCTCATAACCCGAAGGTCGTCGGTTCAAATCCGGCCCCCGCAACCAATCTCTTTCTTTAAAAGGAAATCGTAGATTGGCAAGTTTGCGTAGTGCTAACCACACTACGAGTTAAGAAAAGCAATTGTTGGCTATTCTTAACGTATCAGGGTCCAGCAGCATAAAACCCCGACTATCGGGGTTTTTTGTTATCTGAGCTTTTTGAAATAGCTCAGATACTGCTTGGTTTTTTGATTGGGCTCTGAGCCCTTTTTTTGTTTCTGGAGTGGTTAAATGACTGGTTTAGAAAGACAACTTACTGAAATGCTTGACGCGCCAGTAGCGGCATCAGGTTATGAGTTAGTTGGATTAGAATTCATTCGTGCAGGCGCGCACTCAACGTTACGTATCTACATTGACCATGAAAATGGTATTAACGTAGACGACTGTGCAGAAGTTAGCCACCAAGTTAGTGCAGTTTTAGACGTTGAAGATCCAATTTCTGTTGCTTACAGCCTAGAAGTGTCTTCTCCAGGTTTAGAAAGACCACTTTTTAAAGCAGCACATTACGAGCAATTTATTGGTCACGAGGTCAGCATCGTATTGAAAATGGCTGTAGCAAACCGTCGTAAGTGGAAAGGTATTATCCACGGTGTTGATGGCGAAACAGTGACAATTACTGTAGACGGTCAGCAAGAAGAGTTTGCTCTAAGTAACATTTCCAAAGCTAACCTGATCCCTAAATTTTAGTTCCCTAAAAAAGTTTAAGCTTAGAGGCTAAATACAATGAGTAAAGAAATTTTAGCGGTAGCAGAAGCGGTATCGAACGAAAAAGCGGTACCTCGTGAGCGTATCTTTGAGGCTCTTGAGATTGCTCTAGCAACTTCTACAAAGAAAAAATACGAAATCGAAATCGACGTACGTGTTGCCATTGACCGTAAAACCGGTGAGTTTGTAACTTACCGCCGTTGGTTAGTTGTTGATGACGTTGAGAACCCTACAAAAGAGATCTCACTAGAAGCAGCGCAATACGAAGATGACTCAATCGAGCTTGGCGACTACGTAGAAGACGAAATCGAATCAGTAACGTTTGACCGTATTACGACTCAAACTGCTAAGCAAGTTATCGTACAAAAAGTTCGTGAAGCTGAGCGCGCACAAATCGTTGAACAGTTCATCGACAATGAAGGTGATCTAATCACTGGTGTCGTGAAAAAAGTAAACCGTGACACAATCGTGCTTGATCTTGGTAATAACGCTGAAGCGGTAATCCTGCGTGATGACCAACTTCCTCGTGAAAACTTCCGTCCAGGCGACCGTGTACGTGGCCTTCTTTACAAAGTCGCGCCTGAAGCACGTGGTTTCCAATTGTTCATCACTCGTTCTAAGCCAGAAATGTTGGCAGAACTGTTCCGTGTTGAAGTGCCTGAAATCGCAGAAGATATTATCGAGTTGAAAGGCGCGGCACGTGATCCTGGTTCTCGCGCTAAGATCGCTGTCAAAACAAATGACAAACGTATCGACCCTGTAGGTGCGTGTGTTGGTATGCGTGGTGCACGTGTACAAGCTGTTTCTGGCGAACTTGGTGGGGAGCGTATCGATATTGTGCTTTGGGATGATAACCCAGCTCAATTCGTTATCAACGCAATGGCGCCAGCTGATGTTGCTTCTATCATCGTTGATGAGGATGCACACTCAATGGACATCGCAGTTGAAGCTGACAACCTAGCGCAAGCTATCGGTCGTAACGGTCAAAACGTGCGTCTAGCATCTCAACTAACAGGTTGGGAACTGAATGTTATGACAGTTGCTGATCTTCAGAAGAAACACGCTGAAGAATCACAAGCATCTATTGAAAACTTCATGAAGTACCTAGATATTGAAGAAGACTTCGCTCAACTTCTTGTTGAAGAAGGTTTCTCAACGCTAGAAGAAATCGCATACGTGCCAGTTAACGAGCTACTAGAAATCGATGGTTTGAATGAAGAACTAATCGAAGAGCTTCGTGGACGTGCAAAAGATGCACTAACGACGATCGCACTAGCACAAGAAGAGTCTTTTGAAGGTCTAGAACCAGCTGAGGACCTACTTGCACTTGAAGGTCTTGAGCGTGAGATGGCATTTAAATTGGCAGCGAAAGGTGTAGCGACACTGGAAGATCTTGCTGACCAAGGTATTGACGATTTAGAAGGTATCGAAGGCCTGACCGAAGAACGTGCAGGTGAGCTAATTATGGCCGCACGTAACATCTGTTGGTTCGGCGAAGAAGCATAATTTTCGGCAAGGAGGAAGCGGCATGACACAATTAACAGTTAAAGCACTGAGTGATGAGATTGGTACGCCAGTCGACCGCTTGATTGAACAACTTGCTGACGCTGGCATTAAAAAGGCGAGCTCTGACAATGTTACTGATGAAGAGAAGCAGAAGCTTCTCTCTCATTTAAAGAAAGAACACGGTGATAAATCAGGTGATTCAGAGCCGACTCGCCTTACGCTTCAGCGTAAAACTCGTAGTACACTTAGTGTGAACGCGGGTGGTGGTAAGAGTAAGAATGTTCAGGTTGAGGTGCGCAAAAAACGTACATACGTGAAGCGCAGCACAATTGAAGATGAAGCGAAACGTGAAGCTGAAGAAGCAGCACAACGTGAAGCAGAAGAAGCAGCAAAACGTGCAGCAGAAGAAGCTGCAAAACGTGAAGCTGAAGAAGCTGCGAAACGTGAAGCTGAAGAAGCTGCAAAACGTGAAGCGGAAGAAAAAGCGAAACGTGAAGCTGAAGAAAAAGCGAAGCGAGACGTAGATACGAATGCACAACGTAATGCTGAAGAAAAAGCAAAGCGTGATGCTGAAGAGAAAATTAAGCAAGAAGCAGCGCGAAAAGAGGCCGACGAGCTTAAACGTCGTCAGGAAGAAGAAGCTAAGCGTAAGGCTGAAGAGGAAAGTCAGCGCAAGCTTGAAGAAGCTCGCGAATTGGCTGAAAAGAATAAAGAGCGTTGGTCTGCTGCAGAAGAGAAAAAGGGTGATATGGAAGATACAGATTACCATGTAACGACTTCACAATACGCACGTGAAGCCGAAGATGAAGCAGATCGCAAAGTAGAAGGCGGTCGTCGTAAGAAGAAAAAAGCAGCTTCGGGTAAAGACGACCAAGCTCGCGGTGGCCGTAACAACCAACGTGGCGGTAGAGGTCGTAAGGGCAAACTTGCTAAGCCGACTTCAATGCAGCACGGGTTTGATAAGTCAGCAACGGTTGCTAAGCAAGACGTTGTAATTGGCGAAACGATCGTTCTATCAGAACTTGCTAACAAGATGTCGGTTAAAGCGACAGAAGTTATCAAAGTAATGATGAAGATGGGCGCTATGGCGACTATCAACCAAGTGATCGACCAAGAAACAGCACAACTTGTTGCTGAAGAAATGGGCCATAAAGTAGTTCTTCGTAAAGAGAACGAACTGGAAGAAGCGGTACTATCTGACCGTGACACTAACGCGGAAGCAGTTCCACGTGCTCCAGTTGTTACTATCATGGGTCACGTTGACCACGGTAAAACGTCAACACTTGACTACATCCGTCGCACACACGTTGCTTCTGGCGAAGCGGGTGGTATTACTCAGCACATTGGTGCGTACCACGTTGAAACAGACAACGGCATGATCACGTTCCTTGATACTCCTGGACACGCAGCGTTTACTGCAATGCGTGCTCGTGGTGCTCAAGCGACAGATATCGTTGTTCTTGTAGTTGCAGCAGACGATGGCGTAATGCCACAAACAGTAGAAGCGATTCAGCACGCGAAAGCGGCAGGCGTTCCTCTAATTGTTGCTGTGAACAAGATCGATAAAGAAGACGCGAACCCAGATAACGTTAAGAACGAGCTTGCTCAATACGACGTTATTCCTGAAGAGTGGGGCGGTGAGAACATGTTCGTTCACATCTCTGCTAAACAGGGTACAAACATCGATGGTCTTCTAGAAGCAATCCTTCTTCAGTCTGAAGTTCTTGAACTTACAGCTGTAGCTGAAGGCATGGCATCTGGTGTTGTTGTTGAATCTCGCCTAGATAAAGGTCGTGGTCCAGTTGCAACAGTACTTGTTCAATCAGGTACACTAAACAAAGGCGACATCGTTCTTTGTGGTCAAGAATACGGCCGTGTTCGTGCAATGCGTGATGAGCTAGGTAAAGAAATTACTTCGGCTGGCCCATCTATCCCTGTAGAGATCCTAGGTCTTTCAGGTGTACCATCTTCAGGTGATGAAGCAACAGTAGTTCGTGACGAGCGTAAAGCGCGTGAAGTAGCTAACTACCGTGCTGGTAAGTTCCGTGAAGTGAAACTTGCTCGTCAGCAGAAATCTAAACTAGAGAACATGTTCTCTAACATGACTGCTGGTGAAGTTGCTGAACTTAACGTTGTACTTAAAGCAGACGTTCAAGGTTCTGTAGAAGCAATCGCAGACTCACTAGTTAAGCTATCTACTGACGAAGTTAAAGTGAACATCGTTGGTTCTGGTGTTGGTGGTATTACGGAAACTGACGTAGTACTAGCGGAAGCTTCAAACGCAATCATCCTTGGCTTTAACGTTCGTGCAGATGCTTCTGCTCGTCGTGCTGTTGAAGCCGCAGCTGTTGACTTACGTTACTACTCAATCATTTACCAATTGATTGACGAAGTGAAACAAGCAATGGGCGGTATGCTTGCTCCAGAATTCAAGCAAGAGATCATTGGTCTTGCTGAAGTTCGTGACGTGTTTAAGTCACCGAAACTGGGCGCTATCGCTGGTTGTATGGTTACAGAAGGTGTGATCAAGCGTAACAACCCAATCCGTGTACTACGTGATAACGTTGTTATTTACGAAGGTGAACTAGAGTCACTACGTCGTTTCAAAGATGACGTTCAAGAAGTTAAGAATGGCTACGAATGTGGTATCGGCGTTAAGAACTACAATGATGTTCGCGTTGGTGACCAAATCGAAGTCTTCGAAATCGTTGAAATTAAACGTACTCTAGACTAATTGACTAAAATTACTAATATTGTCTTTGAAAGATAAGTAGTAATTGGTTGTTGAATACACCATGGGGGGCTGGCTTTGACCAACCCCCCATTCTTTCTATATAAGAGTAAAGATATGTCAAAAGAATTTAGCCGCACGCAGCGCGTTGCACAGCAGCTGCAAAAAGAACTAGCGATGATCCTTCAACGTGAAGTTCGTGACTCTCGCCTTGGCATGGTGACGATCTCAGACGTAGAAGTCTCTCGTGACCTAGCTTACGCAAAAGTATTTGTGACCTTCCTGTGTGTGGGTGAGCAAACACCTGAATCATGTCTAGCAGCGCTACGTGAGCACGAAGTGCACATTCGCATGATGTTAGGTAAGCGTATTCGTCTACGTTTAACGCCAGAAATCCGCTTCCACTATGACAATACGCTTGTTGAAGGTATGCGTATGTCTAACCTAGTGTCTGAAGTCGTTAGTTCAGACAAACAAAAGCAAAAAGATTCTGGTCGTGAGGACGAAGAATAATGGCTCGTCGTCGTAAAGGTCGTCCAATTAATGGCGTTATACTGTTGGACAAACCAACAGGTATCTCTTCCAATGATGCACTGCAAAAAGTAAAGCGAATCTACTTTGCTGAGAAAGCAGGCCACACTGGAGCCTTGGACCCATTAGCGACAGGCATGCTGCCAATTTGCTTGGGTGAAGCGACAAAATTTTCTCAGTTTCTTCTTGATTCTGATAAACGCTACCGTGTGATCGCAAAGCTGGGTGAACGTACCAATACGTCTGACTCGGATGGTGAAGTTGTAGAGACGCGTCCAGTCGATGTTACGTTAGACAAGCTAGAAGCGTGCATCGATCAGTTCCGTGGTGAATCTGATCAAGTGCCTTCCATGTTCTCTGCGTTGAAGTATCAAGGTAAACCCTTGTATGAATACGCTCGTAAAGGCATCGAAGTTCCGCGTGAATCTCGTAAGATCACGGTATATGAGATTGTTCTTCACCGTTTTGAAGGCGATGAAGTAGAGATGGAAGTGCACTGCTCTAAAGGTACCTATATTCGTACTATCGTTGATGATCTGGGCGAAATGTTAGGTTGTGGTGCGCACGTAACTATGCTTCGTCGTACTGGTGTTGCTAAATACCCTTACGAGAATATGGTAACACTTGAGCAACTAAATGAGTTGCTAGAGCAAGCTCACCGCGAGGAACGAGCGCCTCGAGAACTACTGGACCCACTGCTTTTGCCAATGGATACAGCGGTAGAAGACTTACCAGAAGTCAACTTGGTGCCTGAACTGGCGGATATGGTCCAACATGGGCAGCCCGTTCAAGTATTTGGTGCTCCGACAGAGGGCTCACTTCGCCTTACTATGGGTGAAGAACGCTTGTTTATTGGCGTTGGCGAAATGAACGAAGATGGCAAAATCGCTCCTAAGCGATTGGTCGTGTTCCGAGATGACGTTGCATCCAAGTAAATGATTGAAAATACCGACCTGAGTGTCGGTATTTTTATATTGCACGAGATAGGAAATTTCCCTATAATCCGCGCTTCGCGTAGCGGCTGAATCAGAGATTGGCTGCTACAACTTTAAACCTACTCTTATTAGGAGAGAATTATGTCTCTGAATGCAGAAACTAAAGCAGCAATCGTTGCAGAATACGCACAAGGCGAAGGCGACACTGGTTCACCAGAAGTTCAAGTAGCTCTACTTACAGCTTCTATCAACCACCTACAAGGTCACTTCAAAGCGCACAAAGGCGATCACCACAGCCGTCGTGGTCTTCTACGCATGGTTTCTCGTCGTCGTAAGCTTCTAGATTACCTAAAAGGTAAAAACCTAGCTCGCTACCAAGACCTAATCAAACGTCTAGGCCTACGTCGCTAATCAGCGACTGCATAGCAGTTTGTCTAAAAAGGGGCTTTATGCCCCTTTTTTGTTGCCTAAATTTAGCCAAATTAGACTTATGCCGTTATAATACTGGCGGCTAAACCTTGTAAGAGGTTTTCTCAAAAGCTCATAGCATTACAGTCAACCACGTCGACCAAAAGGTCGCGACTATTCAAAAGGAACTTCCGAGTTTCTTTTTACTAGTCGCGATTCGTAATGCCTTGAGTGTCAATTAACACATCTAAGATTTCTTTAAGCACTAAAGGAAGATTAGAAACAAGGAATAACAATGTTCGAAAAACCAGTTGTTAAAACGTTCCAGTACGGTAACCACACAGTTACTTTAGAAACTGGCGTTATTGCACGTCAAGCTACAGCAGCAGTTATGGTCACAATGGATGATACGTCTGTATTCGTATCTGTTGTAGGTAAAAAAGAAGCCGTTGCAGGTCAAGACTTCTTCCCACTAACGGTTAACTACCAAGAGCGTACTTACGCTGCGGGTAAAATCCCAGGCGGCTTCTTCAAACGTGAAGGTCGTCCTTCTGAAGGCGAAACGCTAACAGCTCGTCTAATCGACCGTCCAATCCGTCCGCTATTCCCAGACGCGTTTAAAAACGAAGTTCAGGTTATCGCGACAGTAATGTCTGTAAACCCAGATGTTCAGCCAGATATCGTTACAATGATCGGTACTTCTGCTGCTCTTGCTATCTCTGGCATTCCATTCAACGGCCCTATCGGTGCGGCGCGTGTTGGTCATATCGATGGTCAGCTTGTACTTAACCCTAGCCAAACTGAACTAGAAACTTCTAAGCTTGACCTTGTTGTTGCAGGTACAGAGTCAGCAGTATTGATGGTTGAGTCAGAAGCGGACAACCTAACTGAAGAAGAAATGCTAGCGGCGGTTGTTTATGGTCATGACCAACAACAAGTTGCTATTAAAGCTATCAACGAATTCAAAGCAGAAGTTGCAACTCCTGCTTGGGATTGGGTTGCTCCTGAAGAGAACACAGCGCTTAAAAATAAGATTGCTGATCTAGCAGAAGCTAAACTTGTTGAAGCCTACCAAATTACTGAGAAAATGGCTCGTTACGACCGCATCCATGAGATCGCTGCGGAAGTAAATGAAGTTCTTCTTGCTGAAGATCCTGAAGCAGATACAAAAGAAATCCACACTATCTTCCATGATCTAGAGAAGACAGTAGTACGTAGCCGTATTATTGCAGGTAACCCTCGTATCGATGGCCGTGAAAAAGACATGGTTCGTGCACTAGATGTACGTACTGGTGTTCTTCCTCGTACTCACGGTAGCGCGCTATTCACTCGTGGTGAAACTCAGGCGATCGTTACGGCAACGCTAGGTACTCAGCGTGATGCTCAAATCATCGATGAGCTAACTGGTGAGCGTAAAGATCACTTCCTACTGCACTACAACTTCCCTCCATACTGTGTAGGTGAAACTGGTTTTGTAGGTTCTCCTAAGCGTCGTGAAATCGGCCACGGTAAACTGGCGAAGCGTGGTATTGCTGCAGTAATGCCTTCTGTTGATGAGTTCCCATACACAGTACGTGTTGTATCGGAAATCACTGAATCTAACGGTTCATCTTCAATGGCTTCAGTATGTGGTACTTCTCTTGCGCTTATGGACGCAGGTGTACCAATCAAAGCATCTGTTGCTGGTATTGCAATGGGTCTTGTTAAAGAAGGTGACGATTTCGTTGTACTTTCTGACATCCTTGGCGATGAAGACCACCTAGGTGACATGGACTTTAAAGTAGCAGGTACTAACACTGGTATCACTGCACTTCAAATGGACATCAAGATCGAAGGCATCACTAAAGAAATCATGCAAATTGCGCTTAACCAAGCTCAAGGCGCACGTAAGCACATCCTATCTGTAATGGATGAAGCAATCTCTGGTGCTCGTGAAGACATCTCTGAATTTGCTCCGCGTATTCACACGATGAAGATCAGCGCTGAGAAGATCAAAGACGTTATCGGTAAAGGTGGTGCAGTTATCCGTGCTCTAACTGAAGAGACTGGTACAACTATCGAAATCGAAGACGACGGTACTATCAAGATTGCGGCAACTGAAGGCACTGCTGCGAAAGAAGCTATCCGCCGTATCGAAGAGATCACTGCTGAAGTTGAAGTGGGCCGTATCTACACAGGTAAAGTTGCACGTCTAGCAGACTTCGGTGCATTCGTAACGGTTCTTCCAGGCAAAGATGGTCTTGTACACATTTCTCAAATCGCAGAAAAACGCGTAGAGAAAGTGTCTGACTACCTAGCTGAAGGTCAAGAAGTTCAAGTTAAAGTTCTTGAAATCGACCGCCAAGGCCGTGTACGTCTAAGCATGAAAGAAGCGGTAGAAAAGCCAGCTGAAGAAGCTGCTGCTGAAGCACCAGCTGCTAAAGACGAGTAAGACAAAATGAGACTTTCAGCCTTTTATTAGATTAAGGGCCTGAAAGCATGTTATAAAAGGGGAGCATTTTCGCTCCCCTTTTTTGGTTTGTTTCGATGTATTAACCTCAAACGAGGTTATCGCCTATATTGCATTAAGAGAAATAAATCTTGAGCGGTCCAAACAGGAGTATCAATTAGTGAAATGGTTTCAAACCGCAATTTTATGTGTTGCTATCGCGCTGACCGGTTGTGCAAATACTTCTCAACAATCAGCACAAAAGTGGTTATATCCACCGATGGCGGTGCCACTTCAGCCTAGTGTTCAACAAGAAGTACAAATCGCGCGTCTCTCGCAGTTGCTACAACGTCCCGACCTTAGTGATGAAGTGCGCGCTAAAATGCATTATGAGCGCGGTAGCTACTACGACAGCGTTGGTTTACGTGATCTTGCCCGTTTGGACTTTAACCAGTCTTTGCAGTTGAATCCTGCTCAGCCGGACATCTTCAATCTTTTGGGAGTATACTTTACCCAAGTAGGAGAGTTTGATGCGGCATATGAAGCGTTTGACTCGACCATAGAGTTGGCTCCTGATAATACCTATGCTGAGCGCAACCGTGCGATTGCACTGTATTATGGTGGCCGAATCGATCTCGCTTTAGAAGATATGACCAAGCATTATCAAGAAATGCCAACGGATCCTTTTCGTTCATTATGGCTGTACATCATCGAAGCTGAGCAAAATCCAGAGCAAGCAAAAGCCAATCTTCAACAGCGTTATTTACGAGATCGTAGTGAAGAGTGGGGGTGGGTTCTTGTTGCTATCATGCTGCGAGACGTCTCGGACGAAGACGCGCTTAAAGCAATTATGGATGGAACGAGAGAGAACTATCGCCTAGCTGAACGATTGACGGAAACGTATTTCTACCTTGGAAAGCGTAATCAGCTTGAAGGTGATATCGCAAGTGCCATCTCACTTTATAAGCTCGCGATTTCGTTCAACGTTTACGATTATGTTGAGCATCGCTATTCTTTCTTGGAGTTGGCGCAAATTTACGATCAATTACAGCAAGATAGATTGGCCAAGTTAAAGGCTGCCAAGAAGCTGGAAATTGAATGATTTAGAGCCGCTCGATGAGAGCGGCTTTTTTTATGATTGAACTTGATGAGTGACTCATTTAAAATAGTTAGTCTTGCTAACTAAGTGGTGGTGGCTTTTATGGCATTAGAAGAAAGCTTGATTGATTTAGAGCGTTTTTGCGCCAAAGCTTGGCGTGTCTATGCCAAAGAAGATCCATTATCACATCTAAGCTTTAATGAGTTCGATTATTTACGTGTGATTCAGGTTTACCCTGAGGGTGTGCGAATAACCGATCTTGCAGAAGAGCTGCAAGTGACTAAGCCTTCCGCATCGACAATGGTTGTGCGTTTGGAAAAAAAGGGTTTGGTGAAACGCATCGCATGTAATGAGGATGCTCGTGCTAAGCGTGTGTTGCTTACGGAAGAAGTCGCAGAAAAAATGTCTTTGGAGCAGGTAGTGTACAAAGATATCTCTGACCAAATGATGCAACAATTAAATCAGCAAGAAGCTGAACAGTTACAAGCTTTATTGAATAAAGCATTGAGTAATAAGTCATTTTAAACTGAAGCAAAGGCCTCAGCTGTATGGTTTAGTTTTTGTTGTTTCATCTTTCTTTTATTTAATTTAACCATTTAGTTAGCCTTGCTAATTAAATGGTTAGCTTTGCTAACTACTGGTGACAGTCATGCAAAACTCAATTTATAGACAGTTTTGGAAATATACGATTCCAACCGTCGCAGCAATGCTCGTAAACGGTTTGTATCAAATAGTTGATGGCATTTTTATTGGCCGTTATGTTGGCGCTGACGGATTAGCTGGGATCAATGTTGCGTGGCCTATTATCGGTTCGATCCTCGGTATAGGAATGATGATTGGGGTGGGGACTGGCGCGCTGACTTCTATCAAGCAAGGAGAGAACGATCATGAAGGCGCTAAGCGAATCCTAACGACCGGATTGACGTTGTTAGCGGCATTGATGCCGATCGTTGCTACAATATTGTTCTTGTTTTCGGATGAATTTATTCGCTGGCAAGGTGCGGAAGGGCGAGTGTTTGAACTTGCGCTGCAATATTTGCATATTCTGATTGTCGCGTGCGTATTCACGTTGGGTTCTATCGCAGTTCCGTTTTTATTACGCAATGACGACAGCCCGAACTTAGCAACGATTTTGATGGTCATCGGTGCCGTTATTAACATTGTATTAGACTACGTATTTATTGCTTGGTTGGAGTGGGAGTTAACCGGAGCCGCTATTGCCACTGCACTTGCACAATTAGTGGTCACTGTGCTCGGTATTGGTTACTTCTTTACTTCAAAAGCAACATTACGCCTTCGTATCCGCGACTTCAAAGTTCAGGTTGATGCTGCACCAAAGATTATCATGATAGGTACATCAAGTTTCTTTATGTACGCCTACGGCTCTGTGATGGTGGCACTGCACAACTCGTTATTTGCTCAATACGGAAGTGCAATGTTGATCGGAGCGTACGCCATTTTGGGGTACATCGTGACGGTTTACTATCTGATAGCAGAAGGAATTGCGAATGGTATGCAGCCTTTAGTGAGCTTCAACCACGGTGCACGTAATCAGGAGAACATCAGAAAGTTATTAAAGGTCGCGATGGGGACATCTGTGCTTGGTGGGGTGGCGTTCGTTGTTTTGATGAACCTTTTCCCGTACGAACTGGTTGCGGTGTTTAATAATGCTGACCAACAGTTGATTGATAGCACCGTGATCGGGATTCGTTTACACATGTTTGCGTTGTTCTTAGATGGTTTTTTAGTTGTGGCGGCCGCGTACTATCAATCAGTAAACAAAGGCAGCAAAGCTATGTTTGTAACACTAGGCAACATGCTGGTCCAGTTGCCATTCTTATTCATTATGCCGAAACTTTTCGGCGTGACAGGTATTTGGTTAGCTTTCCCATTGTCTAACATTGCATTGAGTTTGGTCGTGATCAGTATGTTGTGGCGAGATGTGAAAAAGCTGCTTAATGAGAGTTCTGTCGAACCAAGGGTGCAAGCCTGCTAACAAAAGCTAACAGATAAAAGCGAGGCTAGGCCTCGCTTTTATCTTTAAGGATTAAATGGTTTTTACTTCTAAGCCCGCTAGTTGATGCCAATAGCCATTGCATTGGCGGCTTTCGAGCTTTTCAGGATTATCGCCGTATTCGTTTGAGCGAAAACGCTCTAACTCTGAAAAAGTGTCGATACCAAGAGGGCTTAACCGGACCACATCAACCAGCCCTTTCATAGTAGGTAAGTCATTGATGAGGTTGTAGCAATACCCTGACTGTGTTTGAATGCCGTTAAGGTTAAAGACTTCTTGCCCTTCTTGGCTGCTGACCTGGATACCCGTAGGGTATTTGATACAGCAGGTTTCGCAATCGTCTTTCGCTCGGTTTTCAGCTCGGGCTGTGAAACAGCGAGCGGAATACGCTAAAGGCAAATAACCGTGGCTAAATACCTCAACTTCAAACTTGTTACGAATACCAAGCTCGTCACACTGAACTAAAGTATCGTTTAACCATTCGCGAGATAGCTCGACAGGCATGCACCAACGCATCATACCTTGCTTCAAAAATAAGTTGAGCGTGTGTGCGTTATAAGTATTGATTGCAGGGCCAACGACGAAAGGCACTTTATGCTCTGATGCCAATTGAACAGCAGATACGTCATTTGCTTCAATCGCGAAGTCACCGTTGTCGATGTACTTCTTCATTATGTTTACTTCACTCGGAGCTTCTAGTAGTGCCATTGTTGATAGCACCACTTGCTTGCCAGATGCAGACAGCTCTTTTGCGATTTCAAGCCAATGCGAAGGCTTCATTTCTCGACGTTTTGAACATACGGTTTCCCCAAGATAGATGATGTCCGCGGAGCTTGATTTCGCTTGTTCATAAAACGCTTCGATATCTTGTTTTGGCCAGAAGTACAACAGCGGACCAAGCGCGTATTTCATTGAATTATCCATCTTAACCTCTACTGCCATTTGCGGTGATAAGCACCAAGTGTGGTCTGCGTACCTTCAGACACGTTTGCCAATGCGGCATCCCAAGCCGCTTCGACTTGATAAGCTTCTGGGTTTGCTTGGTAACGGTCAATCGCGGCTCGCCATGTTCGAGTGACTTGTTCTACGTAAGCTGGGCTACGTTGGCGACCTTCAATTTTTACAGACGCCACATTTGCAGCAAATAGTTCTGGCAGCATAGAGAGGGTGTTCAAACTGGTTGGTTCTTCCAGTGCGTGGTAGCGTTTTTTCTCGCCTTCGATTTCTGCTTCGAAACGACCTTTACACAAGGTAGGGTAGCCCGCATTTTCACCGGAGCTGTAGCGATCGATCAAAATGTCGTTAAGGCGGGATTCCAGACCATTTTCTGTTTCTTGCCAGCGAACGTACTTAGCTGGAGAGCATGCTCCCACAGTGTTTGGAGACTCGCCTGTCATATATGACGATAGGTAGCAGCGACCTTCAGACATGATGCAAAGGCTACCAAAAGCAAAGACTTCTAACTCGACATCGCTAGTGATGTTGCGTGAAAGCTGTTTGACCTGATGAATCGATAAAACGCGAGGTAATACTACCCGTTTTACGTTGAAGTTTTGTTTGTAAAAATCAATGGCTGCGACGTTGGTCGCTGATGCTTGCACTGAAAGGTGTAGTTCTAGATCGGGATATTTGCGAGCCGCGTACTCCAGCACTGCAATGTCTGCAACAATCAGCGCGTCTACACCCAGTGCCGCTGCATTGTCTACTGCGTTCGTCCAGCGCTCGAAGCCATTGGGATGAGCGAAGGTATTCAACGCGACATGAATTTTTTTATTGCGGTCATGAACGTATTGCACCGCTTTTTCTAACTTTTTGCCGTTAAAGTTGAGGCCAGCAAAGTGACGGGCGTTGGTATCATCTTTGAAACCAATGTAGACGGCATCGGCACCGCAATCAATCGCAGTTTTTAACGCAGGCAGGTTACCCGCGGGACACAAGAGTTCCATATGCTCACAATCATTGAGAATAAAAAGGTGTCCGCATTTTATGAAGAATTATGAATAGCGAAATTGACCTAAGTTAGGTTTAGCTCAATAAAGTCGATATTTACCCCTTGCGAGTAAGGGTATCGGGTCGGGGTTAGTTCTTGTGACGACGATTCTGTACAAACAGCTCTTCAATTTCATGTTTTGGCTGCGGGCGATAAAAATGGAATCCTTGAATCGCATTACATTGAAGGTTAGAGAGCAGGGTCGCTTGCTGGTGGGTTTCCACCCCCTCGGCAACGACAGTTAAGTCGAGCGACTTACCCAGATTAATGATGTTTTCAATCACAGTGACTTGTTTCGGTAGTGTGTCGATATCATTAATAAAAGCGCGGTCGATTTTTAGCTCGTCAATAGGAAAACGCGCTAAGTAGGAAAGAGAAGAGTAGCCGGTACCAAAGTCATCGATAGAGAGAGCGAAGCCAAGCTTTTTAATCGCATTCAACATTTGCAGTGTATGTTCGCTATCACTCATCACGGCACTTTCGGTTAGCTCGAAGGTAATGCAGCTTGGATCAAGCTCGGTAGTGCGAAGCAGCTTTTCCATAAAGTCGATCAGCTGTGGGTTGCCAAATTGCTCGGGAGAGAGGTTGATGGCGACACGGCCTGGCAGTATGCCTTGTTGCTTCCAACGTTTTACCGTATTGAAAACATCACGCATCACGACACGTCCAAGGTGTTCTATTAACCCAGCGCGCTCGGCGACAGGAATGAATGAGCCAGGACTAATGTACCCTTCGACTGGATGCTTCCAACGAACGAGCGCTTCTGCGCCGTTGATACTGAAGTCTCGCGCGTTAACCTTAGGTTGATACCACACTTCCAAACCGTTCTGCTGCAATGCTTTTTGCAGTTCAATTTCAAGCCACAAACGCATACGCGCTTCTTTGTTCATTTGATCGTTAAATTTGATCAGACGATTTCTACCACGATCTTTGGCTTCATACATCGCAGTATCGGCATTTTGTAGTAGGATTCGCGCATCTTGTCCGTCTTCAGGGTATCGAACGCTACCAATTGAACACGCAAGGCGTTTACTGAAGTGGTGCAAGTCGAAAGGTTGGTTGATCAACGAGATAATGCGATCGGACAAAATTTCAGCCATGCGGGTGTTTTCTGGCTCCGGCAGAATGACGCCAAACTCATCGCCACCCAAATGACCAATAATCGCTTGGTTTGGCAGTAACCGTTTAAGACGGGCCGATACCTCTTGAATCACTTTATCGCCAATATGGTGACCAAGTGAGTCATTAATGTTTTTGAAGTTATCGATATCCAAATAGAACACCAGAAGCGGTGTTTGCTTTTTGATCAGCTGTTCCAAACGTTTGGTGAAGCCAAAGCGGTTGTAGAGTTTGGTGAGCGAGTCAATGTGTATGTCTTCATTCGATGCAGAAGACAGGTTTTTGGGCGCATCATCAGCATCTTGGATTAGGATAATTTGAGATTCGCTACCTAATATCGCCGTGGAATCCGCGTGTAGCTGAACTTTCCGTTCAAAGCCGCATCTTGCACTGGTTAAGCAGACAAAAGGTTTGTCAGAAATTAATGTACTCAATCGATGACTAAATACCTTTTTACTGTTTTCATCGATGAATAAACGACTTAGCTCTTCGCCCAACAATTCATGAGGAGAGTTAAGTCCGAGAAGGCGCGCTGATGCGGGGTTCGCAGAGATGACAATATCATCTTCGATAAGCAGTAAGCCGTCTGGTAGCAGTTGTGTTAACTTCGCAAACTTACTTTCGGACTCTTCTAAGGAGCGAACGAGTATCTGCTTTTCTGAAGTATCGACAGCGTGAAAAACAACAAAGCGAATGTCGTTACCTTCAAAAACTGGCGAAAGACTAAAGTGAAGACTGGTTTCAAGGTCGGTTTCATCGAGCGTGATTTCGGCTTCGACATGTGCCCCTTTGAACGCGCGCTGATAGTATGGTGCAAGCTTCTTATAAAACTGTTCACCCAGCACTTGGCAATCGTTTAAGCCGACGATTTCCTCATGACTTAAACCTGCGATATCGCAGTAACGGTCACTTACCATTCGATAATTGTGTTTTTTATCAAGAATGGCAAAGAAGAAAGGGCTATTTGAGGTTAGCGTGGCAAACCAATGTTTTAATTGCTGGGAAGGCATTAGGGTATTACCGATCTCCAATGAGCCAGATTATTCGTCCGTGTATAAAAAGCGACACCCTGATAAGCCTGCGGCGATCTACCACCAAGCCAAAGTGTTACTTGCCATTAAAGGGCTCGCGGTTTTAGCTGTGCAGTCGACAATCACATGGATACGCTCAGATAACTATAACTTTGAAAATACGGTTGTAAAAGTGTTTATCCACCTGTTCGCATCAATAATACACGTAAGTTCAAAAAAAGAAGCGTTAGTGAGCAATAAACCACCAATCTAAAATAAGCACTTTATTGATACATAACAGTAATCTCATCGCCACGATTGCTTAATATAAGCAACCTAATGACAAAGTAACGGATAATGAACGTGTTAAACAAGATTCGCAGTCAACTAGTAAAGAACGCAGCTAATATTTTGCGTTCTCCAGTCCAGTTATTACCACAGCCAATTCAGCAAAAAGCGTTGCTAGAAGGGCTAAAAATGGTGTTTAAAGAAGCCTTGGAAGATGGTGACTTTGAGTTCCTTGAAGACAAGTGGTTAAAAGTTGCGATTGAAGACTTGAACTTAGCATGGTACATCAGCTATCAAGACGAAAAATTGGTGGTAGCTGAAAAACCAGTTCAGGAAGATGTGAGTTTTAGTGGTAATCTAAACGACCTAGTACTGATTGCTGGTCGTAAAGAAGACCCTGACACACTGTTCTTCCAACGTCGCCTTTCAATTGAAGGTGATACTGAGCTTGGCTTAGAAGTGAAAAACTTAATGGACAGTGTCGACTTAGAGCAGTTACCGAAAGCAATGCAAGTCGCTTTGAATCAATTGGCTGATTTTGTTCAGAAAGGAGTTCAAGCGCCTGCACAACCAACCGGAGTAGCGAATGCTTATTCGAACTGAAGCCCCAGCGGACATTCTTACCATTGACCGCTTATTGAAACACGCCTTCCCGACGGAAGCTGAAGCTGAGCTTGTGATGCGTTTGCGCGAAAACAGCAAATTCACGCTTTCCTTAGTCGCGTGTACAGATGAGGGAGAGGTGATAGGCCATGCTTTATTTAGCCCTGTGACCTTAAATGGTGAAGATTTGTCATGGCAAGGGCTAGCGCCATTAGCTGTTCATGAAGATTACCGTCGCCAAGGCATCGCTGCAGAGTTGATCAAAGAAGGTTTTGATTCACTGCGTGATTTTGGTTACCCAGTGTGTGTGGTGTTGGGCGATCCTGATTATTACGCGCGCCAGGGTTTTCAATCATGCGACGAGATGGGCTTTGAATGTGCTTGGGATGTCCCTAAAGGTGCATTTCGAGTCGCAGAGTTGGTCGAAGGTCAATGTGCTGGACGCTCCGGACGCATAGACTATGCGCCAGAGTTCTCTGAACTGTAAATGAAAGAAGCCCACGACTAAGTGGGCTTCTTTCTTATTCACTGAAAACTGAGATAGGGAGGTTAGGATGACTGGTTACTTTTCTTTTTGCCCCAGACCTCTATTTTCGCTTTTTTACTTACCCCTAGCAGGCTAAGTTTTGTGCTTCCCCAGCTACTGTAAGTCATTTCAATCCGTTTTAGCTTGGCTTCTTTTGTACCTGGAAGGCTCCAGGCACGAGTCGACAATCCGCTTGTTAGTACGCCCATAGAGGAAAGCTTTTTCTCACTACCATCTGTCATGACGACTTTTAAACCATTCATGTCTACCGTTCCTTGCACACATTTTAGTTTTATTTTACTGAAGCTTCGGTTTCGGAATAGGCTATTTGGTGTCACGGTATCTGTTTCTGTATGAAAGTTAACGGTTTTCGTTGCAATCAGCTCCCACTCATCGCTGTTATTAGCAAAAACACTCACGCTGGTGGCGGCTACCAGTGTGCAAAGTAGTAGCGTATTTAAGAATTTCATAATGTACCTCATATGTCATACCCAATGTGTGGCCGTTGGCAAAACGCTATGTTCAGGAATATCCAAATCATCTCATTGTGTTCAGGTGTTCCTTGAAGTCCTTTAGGTATAATCGCGATAATTTGATAGGATTGCCCTCGTTCAAATAGGTGACGGAAAATGTCAATTAACGAGAAACAGTATTTACGTGAAATGGGGATCAGCACATGGGAGCTGGTACACCCTGAAAGACTGGAAGGCTATCAATCGCCATTATTGGATTTGCAAAGTTCATGTAAACTCCTATTGGTATCGCCAATATGTCCAGAAAACGAGACGGCATTGATGTTTGAGCGCGTATTAAAAAGCATTAAGCTCACGCTTGATGATGCGCTACACCTAGAGCCTGAGCGCTTATCCATGCTGGGTGAACATCAGCTAGAGTGGGTGTGGTTTGCAGGCTGTGAGGCTGATCAAAGCATCAAGGCAAAGCACCTGACCTCGCCACTATTACAAGATATTGATGGTAATAACGAACAGCGCCGCGCATTGTGGCAACAAATCTGTTCGTACTCTTCTTAACGGAGCTAATGCGTGACAATTGAAATTACGCCGATGCGTGCAGAGCACCTCGACCAAGTTTGGCAAATCGAGCAGCAAGCACATTCTCACCCTTGGGCCGAATCTTTGGTTCGTGACTTATCCAGTCGCGGTGCTTGCCATCATGTGATGCTGGAAGGCTCTCAAGTGGTTGGTTACTTCTATGGACAGAATATTGTTGGAGAAGTGACACTATTAAATATTGCAGTAGCGCCTTCTCAACAGGGCAGAGGGCTAGGGCAAAAATTGCTGGACGCGTTTATTGAATACTGTGAACAAGCCAAAGCAGAGAGTGCTTGGTTAGAAGTGCGTGAAAGTAATCACCCAGCTATCCATATTTATGAGCAAGCAGGTTTTAATGAAGTGGACCGTCGTTACAACTATTACCCAGCTAAATCGGGAAATGGTAAGGAAGACGCCATTATCATGAGTTACTTATTTTTGAGTTAGTTTTAGGCCGTTACTAATTACCTCATCAACACTTATGCTTTAAATGCGTATCCGGATTCGAGGCTTTTGAATATGTAATAATAATTTTTTGAATTTTTACATCTCTTTGTGTGGAGCTGGCTTTCCCTTGTTAGTTGCAGGTAAAGGCTGGTGAGCCGAGTAAATTCAGTTCATGTCTTTCCAGTTTGCTAGCACAGCGATAATAAGCGAGAATACCGCACAATATCGAATAGTAGATATGCTTGCCTATTTTGTGAGCATGAAAGTAATTTAGAAGATTAACTAATGTCAAATCCCCTTTTTTTAGGCGAAGTGTCTAAGCGCAGAACGTTCGCTATTATTTCTCACCCGGATGCGGGTAAAACCACCATTACTGAAAAAGTACTGTTATTCGGAAACGCGATCCAAAAAGCAGGTACGGTTAAAGGTCGTGGTAACGCACAGCACGCAAAATCAGACTGGATGGAAATGGAAAAGGAACGTGGTATCTCGGTAACCACTTCTGTAATGCAGTTCCCTTACAATGACTGTCTGGTAAACCTACTTGATACGCCTGGACACGAAGACTTCTCGGAAGATACATACCGTACGTTAACGGCAGTAGACTCGTGTTTGATGGTTATCGATGCGGCGAAAGGTGTCGAGGATCGTACACGTAAGCTGATGGAAGTAACGCGTCTGCGTGACACGCCAATCGTAACCTTCATGAACAAACTTGACCGTGACGTTCGTGATCCAATGGAAGTATTGGACGAGGTAGAAAACGAGTTGGGCATGATGTGTGCGCCAATTACATGGCCAATCGGCTGTGGTAAAGAATTTAAAGGTGTGTACCACATTCACCGTGATGAAACGATTTTATACGAATCAGGTCACGGTCATGAGATTCAAGAAGTTCGAATCATCAAAGGTCTCGATAACCCAGAGCTTGATGAAAAAGTTGGTGCAGGCCTTGCGGAAAGTGTTCGAGAAGAGCTTGAGCTTGTCATGGGTGCTTGCCCTGAGTTTGATTTGGAAATGTTCTTAACAGGTGACCTGACGCCAGTTTACTTCGGTACTGCATTAGGTAACTTTGGTGTGGATCATATGCTAGACGGTCTAACTGAATGGGCTCCAGCGCCGAAAACTCGTCAAGCGGTTGAACGTGAAGTTGAAGCGACTGAAGAGAAGTTCTCTGGTTTCGTATTTAAGATCCAAGCGAATATGGACCCAAAACACCGCGACCGTATCGCATTCATGCGTATTGTATCGGGCACTTACACGCAAGGTATGAAGATGAACCACGTTCGTCTTGGCAAGCAAGTGAGTATCTCTGATGCAGTAACCTTTATGGCTGGTGACCGTGCACGTGCAGAACACGCTTACGCCGGTGACATCATTGGTCTACACAACCACGGCACTATTCAGATTGGTGATACCTTTACGCAAGGTGAATCACTGAAGTTCTCTGGTATTCCGAACTTCGCTCCGGAACTATTCCGTCGTATTCGCCTGAAAGATCCATTAAAGCAGAAGCAGCTTCTCAAAGGTTTGGTTCAGCTATCAGAAGAAGGTGCGGTACAGGTATTCCGTCCTCTACAGAACAACGATCTGATCGTTGGTGCCGTTGGTGTACTTCAGTTCGATGTTGTTGTGGCTCGTTTGAAATCTGAGTATAACGTTGAAGCGATTTATGAAGGCATTAACGTTGCAACTGCTCGTTGGGTTGAGTGTGGTGATGCGAAGAAACTGGATGAGTTCCAACGCAAGAATCAAGCGAACTTAGCATTGGATGGTGGTGATAACCTAACGTATATCGCTCCAACAATGGTTAACTTAAACTTGGCGAAAGAGCGTTTCCCTGACGTTGATTTCCGTGCGACGCGTGAGCACTAATTTGCACGGTTAGGGTAAGCCTTAACGCAAACTAGATTTTAAAACGCCCTTGGCTATAAACTTAGCCAAGGGCGTTTTTATATAAGGATAAGATATGAATTGGTTTAAACGTGGGCTAAAGCGTTACGACAACTGGTGTAAAGAGATGGGGTTAACTCCCGATCAGAAACGCAGTTGTGTCCCATATCGAAAAGACCCAGCCCATCAAACTGAAGAAAAGAGTGAAGCCCAACCATCCTCTGATTTTCTGCCCGCAGATACAGATAAAAAGCGTCAAGATGAAGCTCTTTGATACGCACTGCCACTTTGATTTTGATGTGTTTCAAGATGACTTTGCACATCAACTTGAGCTTGCTCAAACGCAAGGCGTCGCAAGAATTTTGATTCCTTCCGTCGGTCCGCAAAACTGGGCTCGTATTCAAACTTTGGCAGAGCAACATGCCAATTTGTATTATGCGCTCGGCTTTCATCCGTATTTTCTTGAAGATAACGTTGAGCAGCACCTTACAGAGCTAGAAGGCTATCTAAATCAAAAAGGGCAGCAGTGCGTGGCAATAGGAGAGTGTGGTTTAGATTTTGCCATTGATGTTGATCCACAGTTGCAAGAAAAGATACTTGAAGTTCAATTTGAGCTGGCTAGACGCTTCGAACTCCCAGTTATTTTACATAGCCGAAAAGCGCACAATCGCCTAATTCAAATGGTGAAAGCGGCGAATCTCCCTAGAGGTGGTGTGCTACACGCTTTTTCTGGGAGTTATCAGCAAGCCATGGAGTGGGTCAAATTAGGTTTTTTTATCGGTGTAGGAGGAACGATTACCTACCCAAGAGCCAAGAAAACACGCGACGCAATTCAAAAATTACCACTCGAAAACCTAGTAATCGAAACAGACGCACCAGATATGCCTATACTTGGATATCAAGGGGAGTCAAATCACCCAGCCAAACTCATTCACGTCTTTAATGAGCTCGTAGAGTTGCATAACGGCCGAAAGCAATCGATTGCCTCTCAACTGTGGAAAAATAGCAATTTTGCTTTCTCGATATGTGAATAGAATCTAAAGATGTGGTTTGAAATCGAAAACGTTTTCCTGCTTATTGTGAATTAACTCACAAAGCTGGTTGAATCAATCATGAATCTTATAGGAAAGTGTGAGGCTGGCATTACTTTAATTGATTCTGCATGAGTATAATTGCCCCCGCTTTATAGCTCCATTTTGTAACACGCCAATAAATAACTTATAAGGAAGTCATAAACTATGAGCCTGTTTATGAGCCTAATCGGTATGGTAGTGCTTCTTGCGATTGCAGTGGCATTTTCTAACAACCGAAAAGCTATCAACTTTAGAACTGTGGGTGGCGCATTCGCTATCCAATTCGCATTAGGTGCATTTGTTCTGTATGTACCTTGGGGCCGTGATCTACTAAACGGTTTCTCTTCAGGTGTTTCTAACGTTATCAACTACGGTAACGATGGTTCATCATTCCTGTTCGGTGGTCTTGTTTCTGACAAGATGTTCGAAGTATTCGGCGGCGGCGGTTTCATCTTCGCATTCCGTGTTCTTCCTACACTGATCTTCTTCTCTGCACTGATTTCAGTTCTTTACTACATTGGCGTTATGCAATGGGTTATCAAGATTCTTGGTGGTGCACTACAAAAAGCGCTAGGCACTTCGCGTGCGGAATCAATGTCAGCGGCAGCTAACATCTTCGTAGGTCAAACTGAGGCACCTCTAGTTGTTCGTCCATTCGTTCCAAAAATGACTCAATCAGAGCTATTCGCGGTAATGTGTGGTGGTCTAGCTTCTGTTGCTGGTGGTGTACTAGCTGGTTACGCATCTATGGGTGTTCCACTAGAGTACCTAGTTGCGGCATCATTCATGGCAGCACCAGGTGGTCTACTGTTCGCTAAAATTCTTCACCCTGAGACTGACCAGCCTCACGAAAGTATCGAAGAAGCGATGGACGGCGGTGACGACAAACCAGTTAACGTAATCGACGCAGCTGCGGGCGGTGCGGCTTCTGGTCTACAACTTGCGCTTAACGTAGGTGCAATGCTAATCGCATTCGTTGGTCTAATCGCGCTAATCAACGGTATGCTAGGTGGCATCGGTGGTTGGTTCGGCATGCCAGAACTAACACTAGAGCTAATCCTAGGTTACGCGTTCTCTCCACTAGCATTCCTAATCGGTGTTCCATGGGCAGAAGCTGTAACAGCTGGTTCATTCATCGGTCAGAAAATCGTAGTGAACGAATTCGTTGCTTACTTGAACTTCACACCATATCTAGGTGAAAACGCTCAAGTAATCGCGGCAACTGGTGAAGTAATGTCTGAGAAGACAACAGCTATCATCTCATTCGCACTATGTGGTTTCGCGAACCTTTCTTCTATCGCGATTCTACTTGGTGGTCTAGGTAGCCTTGCACCAAACCGTCGTAGTGACATCGCTCGCATGGGTGTTAAAGCAGTTCTTGCAGGTACGTTGTCTAACCTTATGGCAGCGACAATTGCAGGCTTCTGCTTAAGCCTTGCAGCACTATAATTAGAATCGGTTCTTAATATATAGACGCCGTTTTACATCATGCCCTGTAGCAAGAGATTGCTGCGGGGCATTTTTCGTTTTTCGGGCTCCAAAATTTCATCGGGTGTTTGCCTTAGTCGAGGTATTACGCAGTCAATGGAATAGGGGCTAGGAAATTTTGAGATACAAACCGTTTGCGCTCTATTTGGTGCTACAGTTTTGCGGTGAAACTCTATAATGTATTAATCACAGGATAGTGGTTAAGCTTGATTCTTAATCACGTAATGAATATTACATAATCGATGGGCAAATGAATTGCCCTGCAATATCAGATCTAATAGGCGTTTTGCTTTGTGATGTGATATTAAAGACACCGCAATCATAGATTGTTGTGCCATAGGCCAAACTGGTACTGTGCGGTGACAAGGATAGCAATTGGCATATGATAAATTTTCGCTGTATATGCCGAGTCTTCAGGGAACCAAGTCCGTTCATTAATAGACTGTTTAGCCATTTACTCACATTGTCTCGACTTGTTGATTATAGTTAAAGACGTGATGTAAGGCTGAGTAGTGAATTTTTTGAATATTGATCGGAGATAGAAATGAGCGATTTAAAAGCAGCAGCGCTACGTGCACTTAAACTTATGGACCTAACTACGTTGAATGACGATGACACTGATGCAAAAGTGATCTCACTATGTCATGATGCGAAAACAGCAGTAGGCAACACAGCTGCAATTTGTATTTACCCTCGCTTTATTCCTATTGCTAAGAAGACACTTCGTGAGCAAGGTACGCCAGAGGTTCGTATTGCAACAGTAACGAACTTCCCACATGGTAACGACGACATTGAAATCGCAGTTGCTGAAACAAAAGCGGCGGTTGCTTACGGTGCAGACGAAGTTGACGTAGTTTTTCCTTACCGCGCGCTAATGGCGGGTGATGAGAAAGTAGGCTTCGAACTAGTTAAGCAATGTAAAGAAGCTTGTGGTGACATTCTTCTTAAAGTGATCATCGAAACAGGTGAACTAAAAGAAGAAGCACTAATCAAGAAAGCATCTCAAATCTGTATTGAAGCAGGTGCTGACTTCATTAAAACTTCAACTGGTAAAGTGCCAGTAAACGCAACACCAGAATACGCTCGCATGATGCTTGAAGTTATTCGCGACATGGGTGTTGCAGAAACTGTTGGTTTCAAACCAGCAGGTGGTGTGCGCACTGCTGAAGACGCAGCAGCATACCTAGCAATGGCTGACGAAATCCTAGGTGACAACTGGGTTGATGCTCGTCACTACCGTTTTGGTGCGTCTAGCCTGCTAACCAACCTACTAAATACATTAGAAGTATCGGACGACGTCGCTGATCCAACAGCGTACTAATTCCAATAATACGTCTGAACGGTAGCACCTAAACGGGTGCTACCAAACCTCTTCTATCCTACTACAACCATGGCTCAAAAGAGCTTGGGAGGCACTAATGTATTTACCACAAGAAATCATTCGTAAAAAACGTGACGGCGAAGTCCTAACCGCCGACGAAATCAACTTCTTTATTCAAGGCGTAGCGAACAACACGGTATCTGAAGGTCAGATTGCGGCGTTTGCTATGACGATTTTCTTTAATGAAATGACCATGGATGAGCGCATCGCCTTAACGTGTGCAATGCGTGATTCGGGCATGGTTATCGACTGGAGCCACATGAACTTCGGTGGTCCAATTGTCGACAAACACTCAACCGGTGGTGTGGGTGACGTAACTTCTTTAATGCTTGGCCCAATGGTGGCAGCGTGTGGCGGTTTCGTACCTATGATCTCTGGCCGCGGTCTTGGTCATACAGGCGGTACGCTGGATAAACTTGAATCTATCCCTGGTTACAACATTACGCCGAGCAACGATGTTTTTGGTCAAGTAACCAAAGACGCTGGTGTGGCGATCATCGGTCAAACTGGTGACCTTGCTCCTGCGGATAAGCGTGTTTACGCGACTCGTGATATTACCGCAACGGTAGACAATATCTCCCTGATTACGGCGTCGATCCTTTCTAAGAAACTGGCGGCGGGTCTGGAATCGCTAGTGATGGACGTAAAAGTGGGTTCAGGTGCATTTATGCCAACTTACGAAGCGTCTGAAGAGCTAGCAAAATCAATCGTTGCGGTAGCAAACGGTGCTGGCACTAAAACTACGGCAATTCTTACGGACATGAACCAAGTATTGGCGTCTTCAGCGGGTAACGCAGTGGAAGTTCGTGAAGCGGTTCGTTTCTTAACGGGTGAATACCGTAATCCTCGTCTACTTGAAGTGACCATGGCTTCATGTGCTGAAATGTTAGTACTTGGCAAGCTTGCTGAGAACACAGAAGACGCACGCGCAAAACTGATGGAAGTGCTGGATAACGGCAAAGCGGCTGAGTGCTTCGGCAAGATGGTTGCCGGTTTAGGCGGCCCTGCGGACTTCGTAGAAAACTACGACAACTACTTAGAAAAAGCAGCAATCATTAAGCCAGTTTACGCAACAGAAACGGGCATTGTCTCTGCAATGGATACACGTGCTATCGGCATGGCTGTGGTTGCTATGGGTGGTGGTCGTCGTGTTGCTACTGATGAAATCGACTACGCAGTTGGTTTCGACGAGTTCATCCGCCTAGGTGAGGTCGCAGACAGTGATAAACCTCTTGCGTTCATCCACGCTCGCACTGAAGAGCAATGGGAAGAAGCGGCAAAAGCACTGCGCAGTGCAATCAAAGTAGGTGGTGAATACACACCAACTCCAGAGGTTTACCGCCAAATTCGTGCAGAAGATATCTAATAGAACAAGCAATTACACAAGGCCTACTCAACCATAATAAAAAGCCGAGTGGGCCTAAGGAACGAGCAATGAAAAGAGCATTTATTTTAGTACTAGACTCATTCGGTATCGGTGCAACTGCCGACGCTAAAGAATTTGGTGATGTAGGTTCAGACACACTAGGTCACATCGCTGACCAATGTGAAAAAGGCTTAGCAGATAACGACAATCGCCAAGGTGCACTTCGCCTTCCAAATCTATCGAAACTTGGTTTGGCAATGGCGCATAAAGAATCGACAGGTCGCTTCGCACCTGGACTAGACGCAGACGCTGAAATCATTGGTGCATACGGTCATGCAGCAGAGCTTTCTTCAGGTAAAGACACGCCGTCTGGTCACTGGGAAATCGCAGGTGTTCCTGTTCTGTTTGACTGGGGTTACTTCACTGACAAAGCAAACAGCTTCCCGAAAGAACTGACTGACCGCATTCTTGAGCGTGCAGGTCTTGACGGTTTCCTAGGTAACTGTCACGCGTCTGGTACTCAAGTTCTTGACGATCTTGGTGAAGAGCACATGAAGACTGGCAAACCAATCTTCTACACGTCTGCTGACTCTGTATTCCAAATCGCATGTCACGAAGAGACTTTCGGTCTAGACCGTCTACTAGAGCTTTGCCAAATCGCACGTGAAGAGCTAGAAGATTACAACATTGGTCGTGTTATCGCGCGCCCATTCGTTGGTGCTGGTAAAGGTCAATTTGAGCGTACAGGTAATCGTCGTGATCTTTCTGTAGAGCCACCATCAGCAACGGTTCTTCAGAAGCTCGTTGATGAGAAGCAAGGCAACGTGGTTTCTATTGGTAAGATTGCTGATATCTACGCAAACTGCGGCATCACTAAGAAAGTGAAAGCGACAGGTATCCCTGCATTGTTCGAAGCAACGCTAGAGCAAATCAAAGAAGCGGGCGACAACACGATCGTATTCACTAACTTTGTAGACTTCGACTCAGCTTACGGTCACCGTCGTGACGTAGCGGGTTACGCAGCGGCACTTGAGTACTTCGATGGTCGTATCAACGAAGTGCTAGAGATTATGGAAGAAGACGATGTGCTTATCCTAACGGCAGACCACGGCTGTGACCCAACATGGCCAGGCACTGACCATACTCGTGAGCACATCCCAGTATTGGTTTATGGTCAAAAAGTACCAGCTGGTTCTCTTGGCCGCCGCGAAACATTCGCAGATATCGGTCAAACATTGGCAAGTTACTTCGGTACTTCTCCAATGGATTACGGTAAGAACTTCCTATAATTAGTTAGGTTTTTGAAAACTAGGAGCTCGATTGCTCCTAGTTTTATGTTTGCAGTATGTAAATGCTGCTTGTCGGAAATGAGAATACTCTGGCTTATATCGCCTTAAGCGCGGAGCGCTAGAGAAAGGTTAAGGAAAAGAAAATGGCAACTCCACATATCAATGCTGAAATGGGTGCATTTGCAGACGTCGTACTGATGCCTGGTGATCCACTACGTGCAAAATACATCGCAGAGACTTTCCTTGAAGATGTCGTTCAAGTGTGTGACGTTCGTAATATGTTTGGTTACACAGGCACATACAAAGGCCGTAAGATCTCGGTAATGGGCCACGGTATGGGTATCCCATCATGCTCGATTTACGCGACTGAACTAATCAAAGACTTCGGCGTGAAGAAAATCATCCGTGTTGGCAGCTGTGGCGCAGTGAATGAAGACATCAAAGTGCGTGATGTTGTGATCGGCATGGGTGCATGTACTGACTCTAAAGTGAACCGTATCCGCTTTAAAGGTCATGACTTCGCGGCAATCGCAGACTACAACATGGTTCGTGCGGCAGAAGACGCTGCAAAAGCTCGCGGTATTGACGTTAAAGTTGGTAACCTATTCTCAGCAGAGCTTTTCTACACGCCAGATCCAGAAATGTTCGATGTAATGGACAAGTACGGCATTGTTGGTGTTGAAATGGAAGCGGCTGGTATTTACGGTGTTGCGGCAGAATACGGTGCAAAAGCTCTGACAATCTGTACGGTTTCTGATCATATCAAGACTGGCGAACAGACTACATCTGACGAGCGTCAAACGACATTCAACGACATGATGCTAATCGCACTAGATTCAGTATTGCTTGGTGACGAAGAGTAAGCGACGAAGAGTCATTCTATTTTTCGCTCTCAAGAGCTAAAAAACAGCCCGCACATTGCGGGCTGTTTTTATATGAGTTATTAGCGCTACCTAGTTACTTGGTTAGCAGAAGGTTTGGCGCTTTTTTACGACGTATCGGTTGTCGACGTAAAATCAAGATGAACAACATACCACAGACAAAGCTCATTAAGACCATCATGTACATATAACGATCACTCTTGCGATAGTGGTGGTCAGAAATAGCCGTCACCCGGCCCGTCTCAAAGGTCACGCGAACAAAACCGATAAGCGCACCATCTGCAAAAACTGGTTCAACCAACTGCTGGCGACCAATGGAAGCTGTTGCCAAAGGCGTATCCAGGCCAAGAACTTCGCGTACCGATAATGCCTCTTCACTAGATGCTAAACGTACACCCTGTGCATCGTAGATTGTTGCATCAAACACTAAACGGTCTTGTGCTAGCTGGTTTGTTAGCTGAAGTAATCGTTCTTGATCTTTAGTTAAAATCATCTCACTGGCAGAAAGAGACGCCTGTGAAATCAAAACTTTGGTGAGTGTTTCAAGCTGTTGTGCTTGAATTTTCTCATTACCCTTACTGATCACAACACTGTTTTTTATTGTGATAAACAACATCACACACAGCAGGATTAGTGCCAGAATTCTTAGGGCATTCCTTACTGAGAACAAAGATTCACTCATGCTCTTTACTCATCCATTTAAAATAAAACAAAGACTTGCCTTTTTAGTTTGTTGAGGTAACGTTTTAGCAAAGTCATAAGGGATTATATACATGGACGCGTCAAAAAGCTTGCCTATCAGAAAACATACGACACTTTTAAAACGATTACCCGAGACTCGATTTGCCTCCCAATTAGATAAAGCAAAAGCAAACTGGATCGTATTTGCTGAGTACCTTTCGCCAAGTCACTTCGAAGACATTGATTTCTTCACCGGCTTTTACAACCCGATACTAGAAACGTGGAAAGTTGGCCAATATGAAGTAGCCCTGATGGCCGGAGAGTTGACTCCTCAACATGAAACGATCTTACAAAGTCTCAACCTAGATTACGCCTCGCTTAATGAAGTGCCCGATCTATCAACCCAAGGGTTGATTGTATTTGATATGGATTCAACGGCGATCCAGATAGAGTGTATTGATGAAATCGCGAAACAGGCAGGAGTAGGGGATGAGGTCGCTGAAGTCACTGAACGTGCCATGCAAGGTGAGCTGGATTTTGAGCAAAGTTTACGTCAGCGAGTTGGTAAGCTCAAAGGTGCCGATGAATCAATTCTTGAACAAGTTCGTTCCCAGTTACCATTCATGCCGGACTTTGAAGCGCTAATTGCGACGTTGAAAGCCTTGGGCTGGAACACAGCGATTGCTTCCGGTGGTTTTACTTACTTCTCTGATTACATCAAAGATAAAGTCGACTTAGATTTTGCTCGCTCCAATCAATTAGAAATTATTGACGGCAAACTCACGGGTAACGTACTTGGTGATGTGGTAACGGCGCAGATGAAGTCTGACATTCTAGTGGAACTGGCGGATGAATATGAAATTGAGCAGCACAACACGGTTGCTGTCGGTGATGGCGCTAATGATCTTGTGATGATGTCGGTGGCAGGATTAGGGATTGCGTATCACGCAAAACCAAAAGTGGAAGCTCAAGCGCAATCTGCGATTCGCTTTGCTGGGTTGGGCGGTGTGCTCTGTATTTTATCTGGCGCATTGGTGAAGCAGCAAAAGGTTAGCTGGAAAGCTAAACCTTAACCATCCATTCAAAAACACCGCCAGAAAGGCGGTGTTTTTTTTCAATTTGGTATGACTTTGAATTTACTCGGTTAACTCCAATCTAATTACAACCTCTTCAGTAATGTCTTCAAATTCACTGTAACCAACGAGCGCCGTCAACTCTTTTTCTAACTTGCTCGCTTGATGTACACCAAATTGGGTTAAGTCACTTAAATCTTGTTGCAGTAATGATGTCATCGGATCGAAAATTGGTGCAGTAGAAAGGCGAAGCACGTAAAAGTCACCCATCATTCGCGCTTTCTTTATAAATTGAATCCGCTCTTTTACGCTGTTGAACTCTTGATGAAGCTTTGACTCAATGCCTGTAATTTTATTGCCTACTTTTGCGGCGCTTATGTAGATATCCTGATGTCTGGCTTGAGCACCTTCTACACGTTTTATTGGCTCTGCGATTAATGTGCTTGTCCGGCCTTTAAAGATAGGTTCAAGTGACAACAGTTGGTCATGCCCAAGACGGGCAAAAAGTTCAATGTGTTTAGGTAGCGGCAAGTTCACCCCGATAACGGGGGTTTTTATTGAAGATGACGTACTCTTACTGATAAAAATGGGCGTGCTCAGCGTACGCGAGAGCAACATGCAGTGCAGCCTTTCAAGTAGAGCATTACTTGGTAGCGTCTCTTTTTGCGGGATTAGCTTGTCTTGATTGTGCTCGATAATGCTGTTGAAAAAAGCGATTACCTTCATGGTTTGGCTGCTTTCATCAATAACTAACTGCACGCTACAACCATCTGGGCTTACACGAATTACTCGGTATGGTACCGACATTAACGGCAATTTTTTATCGTAGAGTTGTAATTCTCGAAAGTTGATTCTTACCTCTTGCCCAGAACGTAACATCGTGGGCTCACTTAGCCTAATTCCGAGTCCTCGTTTGGAAAGGTCAACAGTACAGCCGCCTGTTTTAGTTTGTCCTGAGTACAACTCTAAAGGTGTTTTAAAACGATAACGAGGCTCTTTACGACGAGACTTTGCATCAAAATAAATGCCCTTTGGATTGCCAATAACTCTTCTCGGATGGCGAAACGCGTTTAACGTATTAGCGGGTAAGCGCGGCTTTTCAGTTAGCAGGTAATCCTGCCCTGACTTTTCGTCAGCAATTTCTTGCAAAATACCAATATGAGTCAGTGATTGAGACGTTTCTGCCAACTCTGGAGAGAATGCTGCTAGGTCTTCCTGTTCTTGCTCTGATAGTTCAAAGATTGAAATTCTAAAGGCGCGCCAACTCTCTCGTTTGCCACCTAAATGCCAAAATAGCTGGCGCTGTTCGCGAGTTGCTTCAGGGCGAAACATCGAATAGAAATAGGTTCGATTCTCGTGCTCGTGAGTAAATGAATAAAGGACATTGGTTGTTCCTTTCACACCAGGCTTAATGAGTGACGCGATGCGTTGCTCGTTGAATAAGGAACCAAACATTTGCTGGTTTCTCTCATCGTGCCAGTATTGCCAAAGCTTTTGATTGTTTGGCGTTAACATTGCTAATTTTAGGTCACTACCATCAAAGAATAGAGGCAAGCTGCTGGTGTGCTTTAGTGCGATGTGCTCATAACCGCGAGTTCGAGCTCGAATAATCTTGTCTTGATTGTCGTGACGAGCCCTTTTAACAGCACTGTTGAGCGCTTCATCTATCACTCTGGTGACGACATTGGTATCAGTTAAGCGTATGGTTCTGAGGTATCGAACTGAGTCATTTTCGTAACAGTCATCAACCGCGAGTATGCGGTATGCAAGCGGTTTCTCTATACCTGCAACGTTAGATTTGCTGGCAAATTCAGTAAACGTGACCTGAATAATTTCCCCAAGGTTATATTTAAATGCGCTAGGGACTTTGAACTTTGCGCCAGAGCTAGATAAATCAATGCTTAATCCATGAAGAAGCTGTCCTTTAGAACGGCAAATTTCAACTTGAGATTGGACTTTCAAGCGTTTTTCTTGGCGCTTTAAATCGTAGCCTAGGTGAACGGGTTCTGCTAAGAACGGGCTTTTAGGATCCGTTAACGATTGCGTTTTTTGCTGAGTAAGGCGCTTGCTCATTACGCGAAAGTTATTTCGCGTGTTGACCAATGCTTCCCACATTCCTTCCGTGTAGCAGCCAAACTTTTTGATGTTTTTATGGTAAGCGTTGAAAGCAACATCATCCAACCAATGTGGAATACCATCCAAAATATACTCGCGACATTCGCCTTGAACGCGACCTCGCAAATCAATGCTTTTTTTGCATGGAGCCATTAAGCGGTTAAGTTCCATTTTAACCAAAATTTTGGCCGAAGGCGGCTCTTCCTCGGTCAGTTGGCCAAGGACAAAGTCAAAGTCATTCGTACCGTAAACGGGAATGAGTCGTTCTGCGAGCGAGAGAATTTCAGATTGCTGCATTATTTCTGTTAGAGTATGTCGTTACTTTAAATTGTATCGGCTAAGCGAAGTAATACTTAAGTATATCAATAGTTCATTTCAGTTCAGGTCTGACTTGGCTGTGCTTAGTCACATTTGTAGAAAAAATTGAGGCATCATGGCGAAAGCAAAACGAGCGTATGTTTGTAATGATTGTGGCGCGGACTTTCCCCGTTGGCAGGGGCAGTGTAACGCATGTGGTGCATGGAATACGATAACAGAAGTACGTATCGCTGCATCGCCAACCGTTGCTCGCAATGAACGCTTAAGCGGCTACGCTGGTTCCGCAACAGAAGCTACGGTTCAAACGCTATCCGAAATTGATCTGCAAGAAGTACCTCGCTTCACCAGTGGGTTTAAAGAGCTTGACCGCGTGTTGGGTGGTGGTGTTGTACCAGGTGCCGCAATTTTGATTGGTGGTAACCCTGGCGCTGGTAAATCAACCCTTCTGTTGCAAACCATGTGTAGTTTATCTGCGCAAATGCCAACGCTTTACGTAACCGGTGAAGAGTCATTACAGCAGGTGGCAATGCGTGCTTCCCGATTGGGCTTGCCGAAAGATCATTTAAAAATGCTATCGGAAACGAACGTCGACAAAATTTGCCAAATCGCCGAAAAAGAGCAGCCTCGTATAATGGTGATAGACTCGATTCAGGTGATGCACGTTTCTGATGTTCAATCGTCGCCTGGCAGTGTTGCTCAGGTACGTGAATCTGCGACGGCTCTGACACGATACGCAAAACAGAATAATGTTGCGGTATTTATTGTTGGTCACGTAACAAAAGATGGTACCCTTGCGGGCCCTAAAGTTCTTGAACACATTATCGACTGTTCGGTACTACTCGATGGTGGAACGGATAGCCGATTCCGCACTTTGCGTAGTCATAAAAACCGTTTTGGCGCTGTGAATGAGCTTGGTGTCTTTGCAATGACAGGCCAAGGATTGAAAGAAGTGAGTAACCCATCTGCGATCTTCCTTTCTCGTGGTGAAGAAGAAACATCAGGCTCTTCCGTCATGGTGGTTTGGGAAGGTACGCGCCCTCTGCTAGTAGAGATTCAAGCGCTGGTGGATTACTCGCAGTTAGCCAACCCTCGTCGTGTTGCGGTCGGCTTGGAGCAGAACCGCCTATCACTTTTGCTTGCTGTGTTGCATAAGCATGGTGGCTTACAAATGGCAGACCAAGATGTCTTTGTTAATGTGGTTGGCGGTGTTAAGGTGACGGAGACAAGCGCTGATCTTGCTTTAGTTATGGCGCTTTTATCGAGTTTTCGTGACCGTCCACTCCCTAAAGATGTGGTGATTTTTGGTGAGGTAGGGCTTGCGGGCGAAATCCGTCCAGTACCAAGTGGGCAAGAGCGTTTGAATGAAGCGTTCAAACATGGTTTCAAGAAAGCCATCGTGCCAGCAGCCAACATGCCGAAAGGTGGCATCCCTGGCATGCAAATTCACGGCGTTAAGAAATTGTCGGAAGCTATAGAGGCTTTTGACGAGCTGTAATGCTCATAAGAATGGTATTTGTGCAATCACAAACTGTTCTATTCGTCCTCAATAAAATGCGAATAAAGTACATAAATTGCTGTGTTTGACTATGCTTTGGGGACGGAAATTTCACGTTAAAATTTTTTTTCTTCCATCCGCACGCAAGGGTATCAGTATTGACAGAATGTGATATACTCTGCGCGCACTTTATACCTTATTAACAGAGTAAGACAATGACTGATTTATCAAAATACAGAAACATTGGTATTTTTGCTCACGTAGACGCGGGTAAAACTACCTCTACAGAGCGTATCCTAAAGCTAACTGGTAAGATCCATAAGATCGGTGACACTCACGACGGTTCAACTACTACTGACTTCATGGAGCAGGAAGCTGAGCGTGGTATCACAATCCAGTCTGCAGCAACAACTTGTTTCTGGAACGATCACCGTCTAAACATCATCGATACTCCTGGACACGTTGACTTCACTATCGAAGTTTACCGTTCTCTAAAAGTACTTGACGGTGGTATCGGTGTATTCTGTGGTTCTGGTGGTGTTGAGCCTCAGTCAGAAACTAACTGGCGTTACGCTGACGAATCACACGTATCACGTCTGATCTTCGTTAACAAACTAGACCGTATGGGCGCAGATTTCTACAAAGTTGTAGATCAAGTACAGAACGTACTAGGTGCTACACCTCTAGTTATGACTCTACCTATCGGTATCGAAGAAGATTTCGTAGGTGTTGTAGACGTACTAAGCCAACAAGCTTACGTATGGGATGAGTCTGGCCAACCAGAGAACTACGAAGTTCAAGATATTCCAGCAGACATGGTAGAGAAAGCTGCTGAATACCGTGAAATGCTAATCGAAACTGCTCTAGAGCAAGACGAAGATCTAATGATGGCTTACCTAGAAGAAGGCGAAGAGCCATCTCTAGAAGACATCAAACGTTGTATCCGTAAAGGTACTCGTGATCTAGCATTCTTCCCAACTTACTGTGGTTCAGCGTACAAGAACAAAGGTATCCAACTTATTCTTGACGCGGTAATTGATTACCTACCATCTCCAACAGAAGTTGATCCACAGCCTCTAACTGATTCAGAGACTGGTGAGCCAACTGGTGAAGTTGCGACTGTATCTGCAGACGAGCCACTACGTGCTCTTGCATTTAAGATTATGGATGACCGCTTCGGTGCTCTAACCTTTATCCGCATCTACTCTGGTAAGATGAAGAAAGGTGACACAATCCTTAACTCTGCAACTGGTAAAACAGAGCGTATCGGCCGTATGGTTGAGATGCACGCGGACGAGCGTAACGAGATCGATTCAGCACAAGCTGGTGACATCATCGCTGTAGTTGGTATGAAGAACGTTCAAACTGGTCACACTCTATGTGATCCTAAGCACGAATGTACTCTTGAGCCAATGATCTTCCCAGATCCAGTAATCTCTATCGCAGTTAAGCCTAAAGATAAAGGCGGTTCTGAGAAGATGGGTATCGCGATCGGTAAAATGGTTGCAGAAGATCCATCATTCCAAGTTGAGACTGATGAAGATTCAGGCGAAACTATCCTGAAAGGTATGGGTGAACTTCACCTAGACATCAAGGTAGATATCCTTAAGCGTACTTACGGCGTTGAGCTAGAAGTTGGTGCTCCACAGGTTGCTTACCGTGAAACTATCACTCAAGCAATCGAAGATAGCTACACGCACAAGAAACAGTCTGGTGGTTCTGGTCAGTTCGGTAAGATCGACTACCGCATCAAACCAGGTGAGCCAAACTCTGGCTTCACGTTCAAATCTACAGTTGTTGGTGGTAACGTACCTAAAGAATTCTGGCCTGCAGTTGAGAAAGGCTTTGCGTCAATGATGGAGCACGGTGTTCTAGCTGGCTTCCCTACTCTAGACGTTGAAGTTGAACTATTCGACGGTGGTTTCCACGCAGTTGACTCTTCAGCTATCGCTTACGAAATCGCAGCGAAAGGTGCATTCCGTCAGTCTATGCCTAAAGCTGGCGCGCAACTTCTTGAGCCAATCATGAAAGTTGACGTGTTCACTCCAGAAGATCACGTTGGTGACGTAATCGGTGACCTTAACCGTCGTCGTGGTATGATCAAAGACCAACAAGCAGCGTCTACTGGCGTACGTATCAAGGGTGATGTACCTCTATCAGAAATGTTTGGTTACATCGGTACTCTACGTACTATGACTTCTGGTCGTGGTCAGTTCTCTATGGAGTTCTCACACTACGCACCATGTCCAACAAACGTTGCAGAGCAAGTAATTGCTGACGTTAAAGAGCGTAACGCTAAGAAGTAATTCTTAAGTTAACTCTATAACTTGAAAGCCCCGCTTAGTGCGGGGCTTTTTGTATTTAGCAGTCTTATACGCAGAGCGTGTTTGTTTTGATGATTGTTATGATGCCGTTCTAGTACTGTTGCCTTTTAGGTCAATGGTCCTAAAGTCTGGTACCACTGACTTTTCAAATATTTCTATTTCTTCCTTCAACCATTGCGCAAACAATTGAGCTTTAGGTCTTTTTAAGTAGCCTTTTGGCGCGCATAAGTAATACGCAAAATTGGGCTTGATGGCGATATCTCCAATTCGGACCAATTTGCCAGAACGAAAATATTGATGAGCTAAACTGTGTTTTACCAATGCGACGCCTTGAAGTGATAGTGCAGCCTCAAGCACGAGATGTGATCCACTGTATTTTAAGGTAGGCTTTGCTGCGCAGTGACCCAAGGTTGCTAACCACATATTCCAATCAAGATCAGGCCAAACATCTTCAATCAGCTCAGCTTTGCTTAAATCCTCGATGTTATAGATCCCGTGCTCTTTCTGATACACCGGATGACAAGCAGGATAAAAAGCTTCGTCCATCAGCCATTGTGATTCTAAATTGGGATATTTTCCTAAACCGTAACGAACACATAAATCTATCTGGCTATCTTGAAAAGACACCAAATCATTGGTTGGTTCTAATAGCAAGGCGATATCAGGGTGACGCTGGCGAAAAGCCGTAATCTTCGGGACCAACCAATGATGAGCGAAAGAGGGGAGTGTTGATATCGAAAGGTGGTTCGGGTTTGGATCTTGATTGACTAATCTAACCCCTTGCTGCAAATGAGCAAACCCTCTTTCTGCCTGAGTAAACAGTAGCTCTCCCTCAGGTGTGAGCACGATTTTTCTGTGCTGACGAACAAATAGGTCCGTGCCTAAGAACTCTTCTAAATGACGAATTTGCTGACTAATGGCCGCTGGCGTAACAAACAGTTCTTTTGCTGCCGTTTTAAAGCTTCCTTCCTTTGCTGCAACGAAAAAGTAATACAAGCCCTGTAAGGGAGGCATTCGATCTTTCACATTAGTTTTCCTTAACTCTATGGCAGATTCTATCGTTTGAGGATATCAGCGTAGTCGCTGATTATTAAGTGGTCAACATTGTATAGGAATCTCTGAAATGGAAAACATGACACACACTTGTGAGCGTACTATACCTACTGCCCATCAGAGCGGGTTACAGTTAATTTATTCTAAACTGGCGGCTTGGAGAAGGAACTATAAGACACGTCGTCACTTGAGAGAGTTACCAAAGCACCTTTGGGACGATATTGGATTAGGTGAAAGGGAGATTAGTTGTGAAGTGAGTAAGCCATTCTGGAGAGAGTAGTCTATGAGTTTGATTCAAGCTCAAAGTTAAGCTGCACTCCCCAATGGTGTTGAGGAGTGCAAGCAAAATTACAAGTCTTCTTCCCACACGACCAATTCATCTTTTGGCCAATTGTGGCCTATCTCATGATACTTTTGTTCGAGCACATGACGTTTAATTTTAAGTGTTGGCGTCAGTACGCCATTTTCTATACTCCAAGGTTCTTTAATCATTAACACGCCTTTGATTTGCTCATGAGAGGCGAGTTCTTGATTCATCCTGGCAATAACTTTACGTGTGGTACGTGCGTATCGCTCTCGATCAAAGTTAGGGAAGTCATGTGGCACAACCAAAAGAATCGGAGCGGGTAGCCCTAAACCGATGAGACACATCATCTCTACGCGACTGTACTCGAAAAGCTTTTTCTCGATAGGAACCGGAGAGACAAATTTACCTTTGGCGGTTTTGAAGTTATCTTTTTTACGGCCTTGAATCGTTAGATAACCATCTGAATCGATAGCGCCGATATCGCCTGTGTGTAGCCAGCCCTCTGAATCAAAAGACTCTTGGGTGGCAATGTCATTTTTGTAGTAGCCAGAAAATAGCCCTTTGCCACGCACCATGATTTCATCATCAGCTGCGATTTTTAACTCAATGCCTGGCCCTGCATTACCGACACTACCAATTTTGTCAGCTCTAAATGGGTAGTTGAGCGTGCTGTAGGCAAATGATTCCGTCATCCCCCAAGCCTCTGTGATATCAAGGCCCACTGAGTGGTACCATTCCAACAGCGCTGGCGATACAGGTGCGGAGCCACAGCCTAATACTCGAGCCTGATCTAAACCTAGACCATTTGCTAGCTTTTTCTTGATCAAAGAATTGACGAATGGGATTTTCAACAGAATATTGAGCTTCTTCTGTGGAAGTTTGTCTTGAATACGTTGCTGGAATAGCGTCCATAATCGTGGGACGGAGATAAACAGAGTTGGTCGGTGCATCTTCACATCTTCGATAAAAGTGTCCAGTGACTCTGGAAATGCTGTTGGCACGCCACCCATAATCGATGAACCGAAGATATAAACACGCTCTGTAATATGAGCGAGCGGTAAATAAGAGAACAATCGGTCGTTTTCTTGGATACCAATATGATTGATCAGTTGCTGAACAGACCAACTGAATGCGCCGTAAGTTAGCATCGCGCCTTTCGGTAACCCTGATGTGCCTGAGGTATACACCAACGACATTAGCTTGTCATCGTAATGCTGCGGACGCTCTTCACTTGGCACTGCATCAGCAATGAGCGCTTGGTATTCGTGCTTACACTTTGGTGCCGTGTCATAAGGTAGAGCGATGCTAATGAGTTCAGGCATAGCATCAATGACTTGCTGAGTTGCTTTGGGATCATCGAGTTTTCCGCCAATGATCGCTTTACTTTCACTATGAGTCACACAGTATTCGATGGTGTCTGCACCGGCGGTAGGAAAGATTGGCACACTGACATAGTCACCAAGCATCATAGCAAGATCGCAAATAAACCATTCTGCACAGTTTTTAGATACTAACGCGACTTTGTCGCCAGGCTTTACACCAAGCGTGCGTAGTGCGCTGACAAGTTTTAAGGCTTGATCTGCAACATCAGAGAATGTGTACTCAACAAACTGTCGGTTAATAATTTGTTTTAGGTAGACCTCATTTGGACGCTCTTGAGCCCATTTGAGGATCATTTCATTTGGTGGTGGGAGAGCGCAACCAGCAGCGCTATTTAGATTCGGCTGATTCATTTTAAGTGACTCCATGTCTTCTCATTGTATTTATAATTGTTAACGCATTGTTAACTTTAGCATGTTAAATCGCGACACGGGAATGCATTTTGATGAAATATGTGGGGAAGATAGCGTTAGTTATGGTTGAAGTCGGAGCGACTCGATCTAAAAAAGCAATGTGATTGATGCTACGCAAAAGAGAACAGGCTTTTCAGCTGTTATGTCATATCGACTTCATACTAAGAGCACAGGTAAGCAATTTATTTTATTAATAATATTGCGAAAACATAGAATCTATCCTAATTATTTATTAACTAGTGGCTTAGTGTTGAAGATAAGTATAAATGTCTCCTAATTTCTTCAAAGCGCCAAACTTAAAGGTATGTCGTGGTTTTGAAGTAGCTATACTAATCTTACTTTGGAAAGTTAGGAGCTTCACCTCAAGCTATTGCCTGAGATTACTTGGGTACGATCATCAGCAAAAGGAAAGATGTGATGTTACGGAAGACTTTACTGGGTACCTATCTTTGTAGTTTATTCATTGCGGGGAATGCATATGGTGCTGAAGGAGATGATATTCCTCAGCGCGCCCAAACGGTTGGTGATGTTATTGAGCGCCCAGGCGTTCTCACACCTAAAGGTAAATGGTCATTTGATTCGTCTTTAAGCTATACACAAAACTCTTCAAACAAAGTATCTGTTGTTGGGTATACAGTCTTACCAACTCTGATTGTTGGGCGAATTGAAGTGAGTGATTCGGATAGGACTACAGTAACCGTTGGATTAACTGCTCGGTACGGTTTAACAAACGCCACAGAGTTAGAAGTTAGAGTGCCGTATGTGTATCGTAATGACCAAGTTTCTACGCGCCCCATTCAAGATGGTTCAAACAGTGAAGTAGTAAACACAACGGTGGATGGCGGAGGGCTTGGTGATGTAGAGTTCGCATTGAGGCACCAGTTTAACTTTGAGTCTGCGCCATACTGGGTAGGTGGCCTTAGAGTAAAGTCGGATACAGGACGATCGCCTTATGATGTTTCTATTGAAGATGGAAGCAACTCATTTAGTGATGTCCCTACAGGTTCGGGTTTTTGGAGTTTTGAGCCTAATTTATCTCTTATTCACCCTGTTGATCCTGCGGTCTTGTTCGCTAGTCTAAGTTATATTTATAACTTAGAGGATACTGTTACAGTTGGCGACACAAAAGCTGATGTTGAACTTGGAGACACTATTTCTCTTTCAGGAGGAATGGGGTTTGCGGTGAATCCTGATCTTTCATTCTCTTTAGGACTTAGCCATAAAACTATTTTAAAAAGCAAAGTAAATGGCAGATCGGCAGATGATGCTAAGTTGCTTCAATTAGATGCATTAACTTTTGGTATAAACTATGCCTTTAGTGAACGCTCATCTATCAATGTTAGTGCTCAAGCTGGTCTTACAGAAGATACTCCCGACTTTCAATTAACAGTACGAGTACCTTTTAATTTGTAAAATGGATATTAGGCCCTTGAGTCTTGGGCCTAATTTATCGTTAGCGCCTAGTGTTCGCATTATAAATTGATTGGATTATATTGGATAAAGTAGGTATATATTCTTAAAATGATGGTGGCCGATTGATATATCGAACTTTCTTTTGGTATGTAATCATAGATCTCAGTCGTTTCTAATATCAAAGAAGCTTAACGTGACAATTTTTCAGATAAAAATGGAAATGCTCATTGAAGGTGGTTCAATAAGGCGTCTTCTAATTGTTGGTTTGCTTTGATTTCCCGTATTACCCCATTTACTTGAGCATCAATGTCTACGAGCGTGCTAAGTCCAATAATACTGTTATCTTTCGTGTTTTGAATAATATTGATAATACTTGAATTTATAAAGTCTGAACTTATTATATTAGGATTTTGAGACGAAGGCATTTTGGGTGAATCTATAGAATCATCTCCAATAATATTGCCTTCACCAAATTGTATGATGTTAACAATACCCTGGTTGAAAACATCTCCACTTTGATTTTCACTATTTGCGCTAATGTTTTTTAAATTACCATTTTCAATTACTAAGTTGGCAATATTTGTGTTCAAAATATCATCGCCATTTATAGTCGTAGTAATGCTTAATCCAATATTAATAATATACTCGTCCGTAATTTGGAAACCACCTCGATATTCTTCTAAAGATAAATTTGAAAGAGGAGTAAGTTCTTGCAGGCCAACATCTTTAGCATTCACATTAAAATGAGGTATTAGCATACAAAGCACTAACAAAAATTTATTGTAGTTCATAATGTAGGCCTTTCAGGTTGTTAAGTTCTTAAAGTTATTTAAAACAATGTTATATTAATTTTCACCGGAAACTGGGAGAGTAATGCTAAATACCCCTAAGGAATCTCTAGACACTCCTGTTTTTAATGGTGATCTTTGATATACGGTGAAATTATCATTGGTTATAAAGCTAGACCGTCCCATTTCCGCTTCGTTACGGACCAGTAACACAATTCCTTGGTAATATTTTTCAAACTCATCCAGTTTCATTATCATGGTTCCTCTAGAGGGGTCTCCTAGAATAACTGAGTGATTGTTTATACCTCTGATGACAACAAAATGCATATACCCGTCGAAATTAACGAGAGTAATCCCAGGGACGCCGACTTCTTTAATTTTCTCCAGTCCTACTTGAAAGCCGTCAGAACGTAACCCTATGGAATCCAAGTAAAACTTCATATCCAACAAAGAAAAACCTTTCTCTTTGATTTTTTCTTTATCACCTTTTTCAAACATGCTTTTGAAGATATCTTGTTCAGATGACTCTGTTGCATAATGAAAAGTGAGAAGAGAAGCCAGGGCGGCAGAGCCACAGCTGAAGTCATACTGTTGGCGAAAAACATCACCGAACACTATTTCTTTGTAGCTTTTAACAGGAACAGAGTAATGTGCTCGGTAAGGTAGCAGTTCTAATGAAATGGCTGATGCTGAATAAACGAGCATCAGCCAAATTAAGTTATTTAATACTTTCATATTGTTTACTTGAGTGTCAGGTTAACGACGGTAGAGTTCTGGATTAAAACGTTGTTTCCGCTGTTCTGAATTACGTTGGATATACCCGAACTGTCTGCGAACGCTCCACTTGATAGTATATTGTTACCACTCACGGTGTTTGACGCGACATTATCTGACGAAATACCATTGATATCTGATTCTGCATAAACCAAGTCGAGTTCAACATTTTGTCCACCTCTTGATTCATTCATGATATCCAAGCTAACTTCTCCGCCAGATAATGCAATGTCATCAGCGAGTGCAGTGCAGGCAACTATCATACTCAAAGTACAGATTGCCAAACGCATCGCTTTCTCCTACTAGTCGGTTACTCACCCCCAGTAAACACACTTGCATTAGTTGTAACAGATTGTTGTACAAGTGAATTTGAACCAGCATTTTGACCAACGGTAGTAATACCAGCTGCACCACCAAGACCACCAAGGGTGTTCATGTTTTCAACTCGAACTCGAGTATCATCCGCGTTAGTTGCATAAATAACTGATGCACCTGTAACACCACCCATTAGGCTTGAGCTCGCAACAACCATATCTGTATCCATATGGACTTGATTGAAGCTATCAACATTTGTTGAGCTCGAGTCACTTTGATAGTTACTATTGTCGTTAAAGCTGTTCGAGTTTGTTGTGCTTGAATCAGCGTAGCTACGGTTATCACTCTGGTTACGGTTGTCGCTTTGATTACGATTATCGCTGTTATCGTTAAAGCTACTGTTGATACTAGAGTCACTGTTGTCGTTGTTGCTACGTCTTACAGTAGTACTAGAGTCGCTGTTGTCGTTGTGGCTTCTATTTGTGTTAGTACTTGAGTCACTACTATCACTATTTAGGCTCACATCAAGATCAGCACTGGTACTGTTGTCGTTAGCGTTAGATGTACTATTGTCGTTGTGGCTTTGAGCTGTGTTAGTGCTCGAGTTTGAGTTGTCGCTGTTGTTATTAAAGCTGTCATCAACACCAAGAGTTGCACTGTTGTCAGTGTCGCTGTTGTCGTTGAAGCTATGACCAATACCTAGTGACGCACTATTATCGCTGTTGTCGTTGAAGCTATCACCAACACCGAGAGATGCGCTATTGTCACTGTTATCATTGAAGCTGCCAGATAAACCGATATCGGTATTAGCGCTGTCAGTCCATTGCATGTTGTCGTCTCCATCATCGATCTCATTCGCGATTAGAGAGCCACTAAATAAAATTGCTGACATTGCTAAAGCAAGCCCTGTTTTGTTTAGAGTCATAACGATTACTCCATTTCCTGTTATTCCTGATTAAAAATGACTGCACTTAACTTCTTGCTGCTTCCTTCAAATGTTGTGGGAAGCGATGAAATTATAAGAAAGGATCAGTGAAAGCTGTTCTCATTATTGAGAATGATTCAGGCTGGAAGGGAGTATTTAGGTACGTCTATTTAAAGTATTAAAGAAAAAAATAACATAATCATAATGTTATTTTTTGTATTTACTTTAAGTACTCATCAAGTATGAAATGAAGCCAATATAAAGAAGTAATTTGTTCTATTGCACTGAGCGGAGCAGTCATCCATTTTTTATAAATGGCATTTTATCCAATTATTATCTTTATTATTTAATATTATAAATCATATCCTTATGCTAACACAGGTTGAAAAGTATGGATAAAAACACAACAGGTTCATACTTTTTAAGTCTTTTTCGGTGCTGAAAAGCAATGCGATATCATTCTGAAGTGCTATATTTTCTACTTAAAATGAAGATAAATTCTCTTTGCTGCCTCCAATTAATTTTCTAACGGGGGTTGGTGAAACAGGTAAGTTAATGTGGTGGGACTATGGAAAAGAAGCACTTGATACTGCTAGCTGAGAGTAATTTACAAAGTAACTTAATAAAAAAACAGCTGTCTTCCATTCATGATGTCGATGTAAAGATAATGCAACCAGATGAAGTGGTGTTCAGAAGTCACTCACTCAGTATCGATTTGATGTTTATTGATTACGATTTTATGCGTCAGCTTGAAGTACAAGGAAAGTTACCAGATTTTGATCTATTTGGGTGGTCCTTTATGCTTCACAACGTCCCTTGTGAAAAAGTACAAACGGACTTACTGCATTGGAAGTTGTTAAAAGGAATTTTGCTCCGAAGTGCATCAGTGACACATATATGTGATGGCGCGGAATACGTACTGAAAGGTGGGTTGTGGCTACCAAGAATGTACCTAGAGAAGTTAGTCCTCAATTATCGGCATGCAAATTTGTCCGAAGAACAGCAGCATGATGAGTTAACATGCAGAGAAAAACAGATTCTAGAGCTACTTGTGTACGGCATTTCAAATCAACAAATTGCTTCAAGACTTTTTTTATCTGAAAGTACAGTGAAAAGCCATATATACAAGTTGTACAAAAAACTCGATGTCCATTCTCGTCATGATGCAGTTAAGTTGGTAAGAATGAACAATGGCTTAACCGAGAGAAGTTAAGTCATAATTTGTGATGCTCTTTTTATCGGGGTCTGTTCCGTTTTCACTATCTAATCTAATCTAAGCAAGGGCACTCGTATTTGAGTGCCCGTGGTTTATCTAGATTCAATAGTTGGCGTATCAGCAGGCTACATCATGCCCGTGACAAGGCCTGCTGCCACAAAAAACACGATCATCCATAGTACCGAAAGGTTGAGCTTTTTGTGTAGATAGAAACCCGCAATCACTAACGCCATGTCGATGGGAGCAACAACTGCGCTGCTAAATACTGGCTGGTAAAGTGCCGCGAGTAGTAACCCTACTACCGAGGCATTTACACCGTTGATGGCGCCGGAGACCAGCGGTTTGCCTGCCAGTGCTTGCCAGTTTTTAAGAACGCCAAGCAGTAAAAGAAACCCTGGGAGGAATACGCCAAGCGTTGCGATCAGAGCGCCTAAAATTGGCGTATCCGAAAGCTCATAACCGATAAAAGTCGCAAAGGTGAACATTGGCCCCGGTACAGCTTGTGCAGCGGCGTAGCCTGTTAAAAATGCATCTTGGCTGAGCTGGTCGCCAACAATGTTTTGCAGAAGCGGCAGAACCACATGACCGCCACCAAACACTAAGCTACCAGCTTGGAAAAAATCACTAAACAGCCCAAGCAAAGGTAACGTATGAGCCACTAACGGTAAGCCGAGTAAAAGCACCGCAAATAGAGCCAATGGCGCGATAGACGGTTTAAACGACTCGGCTGATGGCGCGGAGTCTTTCTTTAGATATCGCATTCCGACAAAACCTGCTGCGATCAACACGAACATTTGCGTCATGATGCTTGGTGCCACCAGCAACGCAATCGCAGTCGCGACGCACACACCCGCGGTCAGTTTACTTTGGCAGAAGTTTTTGTACATGCCCCAAGTCGCATCCGCCACGACGACGACTGCGAGCAGTTTTAGGCCGTGAACGATGTTTTGGAACACTGCGGTGTCGGTGATTTGGCTGCTCACCATCGCCAGCGCCAACATGATGGCCACTGAAGGAAGCGTGAATCCGACAAATGCTGCGCATGCGCCACCTAAACCGCCACGTTTATAGCCTAAAGCAAAGCCAACTTGGCTTGAGCCCGGTCCCGGCAAAAACTGACTGAGCGCGACAATTTGCGCGTACTCGCTGTCATCAAGCCATTTCAGTTTCTCAACAAATGTTTGGCGAAAATAACCAATATGAGCCGCAGGGCCGCCGAAGCTGAACCAACCCAGCCAGAAAAAAGTTTTGAATATGGTGAACATGTCGAACCTGTTTATCTAAAAAGCATTGTTGCTAATTTATCGAATGCTCTAAAATGACTCAAATTGATGATTTTAATTTCATCTATGAATGAAATGGGATGAGGATGTTGGAGTGAAAGAGGACATTCAGTGGCGCAACATTGACTTGAACTTATTGGTGACGTTTTCCTACTTGTATCGCTATCGAAGCGTTAGCGTCGCGGCAGAGAAAAGTTACGTTAGCCAGTCGGCGATGAGTCATAGTTTGTCTCGTTTAAGGTTGTTGTTTGACGACCCGCTTTTTGAGCGAAAAGGGCACAAGATGGAGCCCACCGAGCACGCTCACCACATCGCGCCAACTGTGCATCACTTATTGGATTCTATCGCCAAAGACTTGCTCACTAAGTCTGCCTTCCAACCTGAAAATTACGCGGGTGTATGTCGCATCGGGTTAACGGATTATGCCGAGTTTATCTTTGCTCCTCGGCTTTACGACGAAATACGCCAGCGCGCACCAGAGGCGCAGATCAGTTTTATTAACGTCAATCGTAGCAACTACGTGGCATTAACTGAGCATGAAAAGCTCGATGTCATTATTGGCAGCATGCCAGTGTTGGATGACAACTTTGAGAGCTTGTACTTGTACACGGAAAAACACGTGTGTATGTGTGATAAACAGGTATTGAAAGGGGAAACACAGCTGTCTCTGGAAGCGTTCGCGAACATAGAGCAAGCTCTGGTAAGTCCTGATGGGAGCTTAAAGACACAAGTAGACCAAAAGCTCGCAGAACATGGCTTGAGCCGTAAAGTCACCGTGGCGTCGCGCAACTTTCTCACTATTCGGCATTTATTGAAAAAGCGCGATCTCATTGCCATCGTGCCAGAAAAAATGGCGTTGGCGGAGGGCTTTTCGGACGATCTCATTACTATTAAGCCGCCGATCGCCGTTGCGGATTTTGATATTGCCATGCTGTGGCATTCCAGCCGAAACAATGAAGACAAAGGCATTTGGCTACGCGAGTTGGTTTCTTCGACCATCACCTCTCACATATAAAAAAGGGCACCAAAGGGTGCCCAGAATGTTTGTCATTGAGAGTCTGTGTTATACCGCTTGCGAAGCTGGCGCGGCTTCTTTTATACGCTCTTCCTGATTCAATGATTTCTCGTATTGGCTGTACTTCCACCAAGCAAAGCCAAGGAAAATCACGATACCACCAACGTTGTAGAAAATGATGGTCATGATGTCGGCCCCTGTAGGGAAGGTCGATGCTAAGAAACCAACCGTAAAGATAGCGATCAGTACCGATACGGTAGCAATGCCCATTTTGCGTGAGCCCATTCTGAAATCACGCTCGACGTGATCCAGTTTCAAGCGCAGATTCAGGTACGCCAGCATGATGAACAGCGGTGGCAGCATGGATGCCGCTGCGGTCATGTTGATCACGGTGTTCATCAGATCTTGAGCGGTGTTAGAACCTAATGTTGGGATGATCATCAGTGGGATAACGATAAGGAACTGATACCAAGCTGCGCGAGCTGGTACGCCGTTTTCGTTCAGCTCTACGGTTTTCTTACCAAAAATGCCTTCTGGAATCTCAGAGAAGAAGATTTTCACTGGCGTTGCTGTCCACATCAGTAGAGAGCCAAACATAGCGGTGAAGGATACCAAGCCTACGAAGCGGTTCATCAATATTTCTGGCAAACCAAAGTACGCAGCCAAACCTTCAAATACTTGAACCGATCCGCCCGTGTATTTTAGGGTTTCGCTAGGAACAAATACGTTAATCAAAACAGACGCAATTGAGTAAAGCACGCCGATAAAGATACCTGCGATGATGATGACTTTAACGAACGATTTCGAGCCGCCTTTCACATCGTTTACGTAAACCGCGACCGATTCCGCACCGCCTGCCGCCATAAAGATCCATGTAGTAATGCCTAAAAATGCCCAGCTGAAATCAGGGATCATCGCTTCTAAAGTAATTGGGTCAGCCGGTTCTACACCGCCGATCAACGCTGCGCCAGCCAGTAAAATGTACGACATTGTCAGTAGCAGCATGAGGGAGGAGGTCACCGACGTAATTGGCCCCAACATTTTCGCTCCGTTTGTCGATACGTAGGTCGCAAACGCAAACAAAATCATACTGAGCACGGTAGTGGTGAATGGCGTCAGAATGTATTCATAGCCCAAGAACGCGTAAGACGCATAAGCGATAACACGCGGCAGCAAAGACGTGAAGAAGAATAGGTTAACGAACCAATAAGTGTAGGCAGAGATAAACGCCCAGCGACCACCGAGTGAGCTTTTTACCCATGCGTAGACCCCCGCTTCAGAATCTTTATTCAGAGATACGAATTCTGCGATGATCAAACAGAAAGGGATGAAATAAAAAATGGTCGCCAGAAAGAACATTGGCGCAGAAGCTAGACCGATCTCGATGTTGTTATTGATTACGTTATTAAAGCTAAATACTGCGGCAAAGGTGAGGGACAACAACCCGAATTTGCCTATCGTATTACGTTTGGATTCAGACATGTTCTATCTCCGGTGAATCACGTTGGAATTGTAGGGAGGAAGGGCTTGTAATGCTGTGACCACAGCCCTTCTCTTGTTTTATTTATTTAGGAAGTAGCCATCTTCGATGGTCACTTTGAGCACCACTTTTCTTACGCGGTTGTCTCCATGGAAGCGGTACGCTTCACTGTTTTCAAAAATCGCCACTTGGCCTTCGCAAAGCTCACGTATTTCACCCTGACCAGAAAAAAATTCGCGGTCGGTTTCATCACGATAAGTTTGTTCTAGTGTCAACGCGGTTTTATCCGCGAACTCAACGGTTTCTAGGCCTTCGAGGTAGTAATGCACATCGAAGTAACGACGGTTACCGATGAACGTTTCGGTTTGTTTCGCGATGCCGTCTTCAACCATGTAAACCAGTGAATCGCCAATCGAGTGCATCACGCCATCTTTGATGTTGCCGATGTTGCCAATGGCTTCCACACAGCGGTTCCATTTACGACCGTTGCGATATACCTGTTTGAATTGCTCTAAGCTGTCTAACACGATCATGGGTTACGCCTCGTTGACTGGTTGAGTATTGGTTTGAGTGAAAAACGCGTTGTCGAAATCATGGTTTGCCATCACTTGTGCGTTGCAATCGCCTGCTTGCAGTGGCATCAGCGTCAAACCGTAACGGAACTCGTCCATGTACACGCGGTAAGAGTCGAGCACTTCGCTGCCCCATGAGTTCGAGCCTAACCCCATCACTTGATGGTCAAGGTTAAGGGTGATGTAGCCACTCTTTTCTAGCTCGATCGTATGTTGCGCTTCATGCAGATTTTGGTTGGTGTAGAACCACGCGCTGAAGTTGATTTCTTGCTGAGGTTTCACCAATAACCCTGTGCCATGACGGTTGGTGAGTGAGGTCCATCGCACGTGTTGGCGGTTGCCATTGTTTTGCGGGAACGGGTAGTTCTCGAACATGTCCGCCACGTTGGTGTGGTACAGATCGATGATGTTGGCTTGGCGGCTGTCTTGATAGTTCTCTTCAGGGCCGCGACCGTAGTAACTCACTTGATCAAAGCTGCCGTTAATGCCTAAATCCAAGCCAATGACCGGAATCACGTGAGGGTAGTCGCCGTAGCGCTCGCCACTCAGTTCCACATTCAAATGGCCTTGCGCGTTGATTTGGTAGCGGTAGGTACAACGCATGCCAAAATCGAACACAGGTGGCGAAACAATGCTGCTGGTGGTGATAAGGATGGCATCTTCGCTCGCTTCCACGCTCAGCGTGCGGAAGTGTTCCTGCATGATTTGCAGATGCGCAGGGTGCCACAACCCTTCGTACTCTTGTTTGTGGTTATCAATCATTGGTTTGAAGAAGTTCAATCTTGGCTCTGATTGAATCAACTCTTCACCATTCACACGCCATGAGGTCAGTTTGCCGTTTACTTTCGAGAAAGTGAGCGTGAAGTTATGACCTGTGATCACGTGCTCTAGGCGGCTTTCTTCAAGTACCAATGGTTGAACATTGTGGTTGACCAACGCAGGCAACGTCGCGGTGTTTTCTTTCAGTTGGAATTGATACACCGCAATTTCATGGTTGGCTTCGCTGTAAAGCGTGCGACTGTCTTTGCGTACGGTGAAGTTGATGAAGGCTTCGCGCTCATCCAATTCTGGTAAGTCGATGCTTACTTCACGAGCGCTGTTTGCGGCCAGTGCTTCGACTTTAAACTGCACGCTACGCAAGGTTTCGCCTTCGGCACGCACATCAGCAGTAATGGTGTAATCATCGAGGTTGGAGAACCACAATTTGTTCTCAACGATGAAGCGAGCATGGCAACCTTCGACGGCGCGGATTTTCACCGGTGCAATGACTTGTTTGTATTCTTTGAGACCTGGGCCCGGGGTTTGATCTGGGTAAATCAAACCATCCATACAGAAGTTGTAGTTGTTTGGGTAATCGCCGTAATCGCCGCCGTATTTGTAGAACTCTTGGCCGTGTTCATCACGCGCTAGAATGCCGTGATCACACCATTCCCAAACGTAGTGACCTTGAATGTGGTCGTGCGCATAGAACACGTTTTGGTATTCCGTCAGACCACCCGGCCCGTTACCCATCGCGTGTGCGTATTCGCAGATAATGCGTGGCTTCTCGTGTGGGTGTTCGCCAAAGTAATTCATCAGTTGAGCGCGTGAGTACATAGTGGAAATCACATCCACCACTTCAGCATCGCGGTCTTCTTCGTAGTGAACCAAACGGGTGTCATCAAGGGCTTTGGTTGCGGCGTACATGGCGCGGATGTTACAGCCATAACCCGATTCGTTACCGAGTGACCACATGATGATCGATGGGTGGTTTTTCTGTGCGTGCACATGGCGCACTGCGCGATCAACAAACACCGCTTCCCATGCTGGATCATTGGTGATACGGCTCAGGTCGCCAACGTTGGCAAAGCCGTGGGTTTCCACATCGGTTTCTGCCATCACAAACAGGCCGTAAATATCACACAGCTCGTAGAAGCGTGGGTCGTTCGGGTAGTGTGCGGTGCGAACCGAGTTGATGTTGTGTTGCTTCATCAAAATCAGATCTTTTTCCACGCGGTCCATGCCCACTGCGCGACCTTTTAGGTGGTCGTTGTCATGACGGTTTACACCATGCAGCATCACGTATTGATTGTTGATGTAAAACAGGCCATCGCGCACTTTGATGTCACGGAAACCCACGCGTTGTGGGATCACTTCCACTACGTTGCCTTGGTGATCTTTTAAGGTGATGAACAAGTGGTAAAGGTAAGGATTTTCAGCCGTCCAATGCGTTGGATTCACCATATCAATCGCAAAGCTTGTTGAGTGGTGGTTTTGGATAGTCAGTGAATCGCATTGACCACTGGCTACGACAGTGCCTTTGTCATGCAGCGCGTATTCCAGCGTGTAGCCAGACGCGATAGCGGTGGAAAGGTTTTCCAATTCGACTTGAGCACTGAGCGTCGCACTTTGGTAATCGTCGGCGAAGTCGGTGCGAATTGTTAGGTCTTGGACGTGAATGTTCTCTTTTCCGATTAGGTAAACGTCACGGAAGATCCCCGCCGTCCACCACATGTCTTGGTCTTCAATGTAAGTGGAATCGGCCCACTGCATCACGCGTACAGAGAGTAAGTTTTCGCCTTGTTGGACGAACTTGGAAATGTCGAATTCCGCTGTGAGTCGGCTGCCTTTGCTAAAGCCGACGTACTCGCCGTTTACGTACACTTCAAAGCAGGTTTCCACGCCGTCGAACTTGATGATGGTTTGTTGGTTATCCCACTGTGGACCAAGTGTAAATGTGCGTTGATAAGCGCCCGTTGGGTTGTCGGTTGGTACAAACGGGACGTCGATCGGGAATGGGAAGCCCTCATCGGTGTATTGCAGATCGCCGTGGCCTTCCATTTGCCACATGTTTGGGACGGTAATGTGTCCCCAGTCGTTCATTGTTTGTGAGTAAAACGCATCAGGCACCAACATTGGGTTGGTGAAATAACGGAATGTCCATTGGCCGCTGAGCAACATAAAGCGGCGACTCAGTTCACGTTGAAAGGTTTGTGCGCTCTGAACAGAGTCGTAGGAGAAAAAGTACGCACGCGGTGCCATACGATTCTCGTGTAAGTGTTGGAAGTTTTCCCAATTGTTCACGTTTTGATCTCCCCTCGGCTTGGTGCGCTTATGTTGGAGTGCGGATTGGTTTCATCGCGGCTCAACATCAGTGCAAAAATAACGGCCGATGTATTGTGAAAAATGCTTATGAATAATCTGAGAAAGATATTAGTAAAAGTTTTACTAAAATAAATTATTGAAAACGTTTTACTTTAACTTGGTCACGTTTTAAATGACCAATGTTGAGCAAGATGTGATCAGCGTAAAGGAATGCGTTCTAGATTGTTTTGGAAAGTAAAAACAGTAAAAATTCGGTAGAAAGTAAAAGAAGAAATAAAAAAGCACTGAAAATTCAGTGCCTTATTTGAGCAGTTTTGAGGGTGTTTTTATCGAGTTGTGCCGCGTAGCTTGAGCTTGCTTGGAACGTACACTTGAAGGGGCAGTGCGCGTCCGTCACGGTATTTTTCTACTAACAAGTTCACGCCTTGAATACCCATCATTTCAGAATGAATACGAACGGTAGATAGAGGTGGGAAGGTAAAGCGCGCGGTAGGAATGTCGTTCACGCTGATCAGCGCAATATCATCAGGAATGTTTAAACCAAACTCATGCACTGCTCGTAACACACCAATCGCAATGGAGTCCGAAGCAATGAACATCGCTTTTGGGAAATCGCCTTTGGCCAGCATCTCTTTCGCTAAGTCATAACCGGACAAGCTAGAGAAATCGCCACGATAAATGTCGTCTTCAGAAACCACACCTTTTAGACTGCCGTAGTCCACAAACGCATTTTCACGAATGTCTGCGGTGTTGGGCTCGTCTTGTCCACCAATAAATCCGATACGCTCGTAGCCTTGTTGTACAAAGAAATCAACCACTTGCTTGCTGATTCTTACAAGATCGATATCAACGCAATCGTAAGGACTAGTTGGATCTGAAAAGTCGATGTAACAGATGCTATCGGCTAGGCGTTTAGGTAACTTATTGACCACCTTTTGGTCGACTTTTCCGACTAAAAGGACACCCGTGATCTTTTGCGTTTCAACATCAATTTCGCTGTTGTAGCAATTGGTTAGCGTAATGCCGAGTTTGTCGCACTGAGTTTCAATCCCATGACGAATCGACAAGTAGTACGGGTCGTTCACTTCTGCTTCTTGTTTGTAATTGTACAAGGCCAAAAAGTGATGTTTTTGCTTGGCTTCTTTGGTGGCTTTCTTCGAGCTGCTGGTGCGGTACTCCAGCTTTTCTGCGATTTCTAAAATGCGGCGTTTGGTTTCTTCTTTAACGCTCAACGTCGGATCGTCATTCAAAACTCGCGATACGGTTGCAAGTGAGACGCCCGCTTCAGTGGCTATATCTTTTAGTGTTGCCATGTACATTTCCCGTTGGCATTGCTCACAGTCCAAGTGAGAACTCAATAATCTGGCTATTGTAAACAGCTACTTAGGGATGCACAAACTTTTAGTAAAATCGTGCGATCCACGAAAGAGAGCGGTATCTGCTCGACTCATCTTCACTGCTCATCATCCTTCTGGTTTAATTTAACTAAAGTCGGCATCTAAAATAAGGCTTTTGTGTAATTCTGTGGAAACGTTTACACAATTTGAATTCGATCACGGATCTGGATCGAGATTGGTTGCTAGACTTTTAGCCAGTTAAGAAATGGGCGTACCGATTCGATGCAATGGCGATTGGCTTTTAGCGCATCAGAGTGAGGTATGAACAGAAAGCAGCAAACGTGGAGAAGCAAAAGTGAAAGTTCTTGTCACAGGCGGTATGGGATACATCGGTAGTCACACTTGCGTTCAGATGATTGAAGCGGGAATGGAACCTATCATCGTTGATAACTTGTGTAACGCCAATCTGGAAGTGTTAAACCGTATTGAAGCGCTGACAGGCAAACAGCCTGCGTTCCACCAAGGTGACATCCGTGACGAAGCATTTTTGGATACGCTGTTCGCGCAGCACGACATCCAAGCCGTGATCCACTTTGCTGGCCTCAAAGCGGTTGGCGAATCGGTGGCAAAACCACTTGAGTACTACGACAACAACGTCAATGGCTCATTGGTGTTGGCGCGCAGCATGCGTAAAGCGGGCGTGAAAAGCATCGTATTCAGCTCATCGGCAACGGTTTACGGTGACCCAGAAATAGTGCCGATTACGGAAGATTCACCAACAGGCGCAACCACCAATCCATACGGACGCAGCAAATATATGGTGGAGCAGTGCTTAAGCGATCTGTTCCATGCTGAAAACGACTGGAGCATCACCTTACTGCGTTACTTCAACCCAGTTGGCGCGCACTCATCGGGCTGCATGGGGGAAGACCCACAAGGTATTCCTAATAACCTGATGCCATTTATCGCCCAAGTCGCTGTTGGTCGCCGAGAAAAACTCTTGGTATTCGGTAACGACTATCCAACCCCTGACGGCACTGGCGTACGTGATTACATCCATGTGATGGATCTGGCCGACGGCCATATTGCGGCTTTGAAATCGGTGGGTGAGAAATCGGGTTTGCACATTTACAACTTAGGTACAGGTAAAGGCTCGAGCGTACTTGAGATGGTGGATGCGTTCGCGACCGCTTGCGGTAAACCAGTGCCTTACGAGTTATGCCCGCGTCGTCCTGGGGATATTGCTGAATGTTGGGCAAGCACGGAAAAAGCCGAGCGTGAACTAGGCTGGAAAGCAACACGCACGGTGGCTGAAATGACCGCTGATACGTGGAACTGGCAGTCAAAAAATCCCAATGGCTATTCCCCTAGTTTGAAGAATTTTAAAGAGTTGAGTAAGTAACATGTCGAATGTCGAATTTAACCCAGTGGATCATCCACACCGCCGTTACAACCCTCTGACTGGGCAATGGATTTTGGTTTCACCTCACCGTGCTAAACGCCCTTGGAGCGGCGCAGATGAAAAGCCCGCATTGGATGAGCTACCAAGCTATGACGGTAAATGTTTCCTTTGTCCAACCAACGAACGTATCTCTGGCGATGTTAATCCAGACTACCAAGGCACCTATGTGTTCAATAACGATTTTGCTGCGCTGATGGTGGATTCACCAGATGCACCGGAGTCAAACAACCCGCTATTCAAAACGCAAGGCGTGCGTGGTTTGAGCCGAGTGATTTGCTTCTCGCCAGATCACAGCAAAACCTTACCGGAGCTGCCAGTGGATAAAATTCGTGGCGTGATTGATACATGGAATGAGCAAATTGAAGAGCTCGGCAAAGAGTACGTTTGGGTTCAGGCGTTCGAAAACAAAGGTGAAACCATGGGCTGTTCTCAGCCGCATCCACACGGTCAAATCTGGGCGAACAGCTTCTTACCAAATGAGATCGAGCGCAAAGAGCACAACCTAAAAGCGTACTACCAAGAACACGGCAGCAACTTGCTGGTAGATTACGTGCAAGCGGAACTCAAAGACGGCTCACGCATTGTGGTGGAAACCGAACACTGGCTGGCGGTGGTGCCTTACTGGGCTGCTTGGCCGTTCGAAACCATGTTGTTGCCGAAAACGCACATTCGTCGTATGAGCGAACTCAGCGATGAGCAACGAGACGATTTAGCGCGAGCGATTAAGAAGCTGACCAGCCGTTACGACAATTTATTCCAATGCTCTTTCCCTTACTCGATGGGCTGGCACTACGCGCCGTTTTTTGACCAAGGTACAGACATCGACCATTGGCAGCTTCATGCACTTTTCTATCCGCCACTACTGCGCAGTGCCACGGTTCGTAAGTTCATGGTGGGCTACGAAATGCTGGCAGAAAGCCAACGCGATCTCACCGCAGAGCAAGCCGCGCAGCGTCTGCGTGATGTGAGTGATGTCCACTACAAAGAATGCTAAGTCTTTAAATTGGACTGATTACGAATAACGGGATAGCGCGACTTTACAGATAGAAAGTTAGGCTCAACGCGCTATCCCACACAAATTACTATTTTAAGAGAACGTCCCTATGTCTGAACTTATCCAAAATGTGAAAGCGTCATTTGAGCAAGTGTTGGGCTACGCACCTAGCCATATTATCCAAGCGCCTGGTCGTGTGAACTTGATTGGTGAGCACACCGATTACAACGATGGTTTTGTCCTACCGTGTGCCATTAACTACCAAACGGTCTTGGCGGCGGCAAAGCGTGAAGACAATATTGTGCGTGTGGTGTCGGTCGATTATGGCAACGCAGTGGACGAATTCGATATCACGCAAGCCATTACCTTCCAGCAAGACAAAATGTGGGCGAACTACATTCGCGGCGTGGTGAAGTGTCTTCTGGCGCGTGGCTACCAGTTTACTGGAGCGGATATTTCAGTCAGTGGCAACGTACCTCAAGGCGCGGGTTTGAGCTCATCGGCGGCATTGGAAGTGGTGATCGGTCAAACGTTTAAAGTGCTGTTCAATCTTGAAATCAGCCAAGCCGAAATTGCGTTAAACGGTCAGCAAGCAGAGAACGAATTCGTCGGTTGTAACTGCGGCATCATGGACCAAATGATTTCAGCGGAAGGGCGTGAAAATCACGCGATGCTATTGGACTGCCGTAGCCTAGAAACGGAATCGGTTTCCATGCCAGAAGAGATGGCAGTCGTGATCATCAACTCGAATAAAAAACGTGGTTTGGTCGACAGCGAATACAACACTCGTCGTCAGCAATGTGAAGAAGCGGCGCGTATTTTCGGTGTGAAAGCTTTGCGTGATGTGACGATTGAGCAGTTCAACGAGAAAGTCGCTGAGCTGGATGAAATGGTGGCCAAACGTGCCCGTCATGTCATCACAGAAAACGATCGTACGGTAGAAGCGGCGCAAGCGCTACGAGCACACGACATGAAGCGCATGGGTGAGCTGATGGCCGAGTCTCATGCCTCGATGCGCGATGATTTCGAAATTACGGTAAAAGAAATCGATACGCTGGTGGAGATAGTCAAAGAGGTGATCGGCGATCAAGGCGGCGTGCGCATGACTGGCGGTGGCTTTGGTGGTTGCATCGTGGCACTTGTACCGCCAGCACTGGTTGATGATGTGAAAGCGGCAGTTGAAGCGAAATACCAAGCGGCTACGGGCTTAAAAGAGTCGATTTATGTCTGCCAAGCCAAAAATGGTGCGGGTTTGGTTGAAGTGCTGTAAGGAATGATGATGAAAGCCTATTTTCAACAACTAGAACAAGCGATGGCGCAAACGCCGTCGTTTGATGGCCAAACTGCGACTCTGATTCATTTGACCAACGCGAATGGTATGACAGCGTCGTTTATGGATATTGGTGCGACGTGGTTGAGTTGCACATTACCGGTAAATGGTGAAAACCGTGAAGTGTTGTTGCGCTCACCAAATATGGCTGAACACATGAAGCAAGACGCTTACTTCGGTGCCATTGTTGGCCGCTTTGCTAACCGAATTGCGAAGGGGCAGTTTGAGATAGACGGAGAGAAGTATCAACTTGGTATCAATAACGGTGAAAACTCACTGCACGGTGGCCTAGAAGGGTTTGATAAACGCCGCTGGAAGGTTGAAGAGCAAAATGATCAACAGGTCACTTTTTCACTTCGCTCCCCGGACGGTGACCAAGGCTATCCGGGAAACCTCGATGTGAAGGTGATGTACACGCTCACTGACGAGAATGAACTAGCTATCGCCTATGATGCTAAGACCGACAAAACATCGCCAGTGAATTTAACCAATCATGCCTACTTTAACTTGGCTGGTGAGGCGAGCCGCGCGAAAAGTTTGGATCATACTTTACAGCTCAATGCTGGGTATTACTTGCCAACGGATGCGGGGTTAATTCCTACCGGTGAACAAAAACCAGTTTCGGGTACCAGTTTCGATTTCACCGAACCAAAATCGATTGGCCAAGAATTTCTTGCCGAGCAAGATCAGAAAACTGCTGGTGGCTACGATCACGCCTTTGTATTCATGCCTGAAGTGACCGATGGCGTGTCTGTCACTGCGGTTTTAATTGCACCAAAAGAAGATGTGGTGATGAAGGTGAAAACCACCAAGCCTGCCATCCAGTTTTATTCAGGGAATTTCTTAGCCGGTACGCCCGGTGCAAGTAAAACTTACGAACGCTATGACGGCCTAGCATTGGAAACGCAATACTTTCCAGACGGGCCAAACAAACCAGAATGGGGACTCAACAATGGGGTGTTGATCTCTGGGGATTGCTATCAGCATCAAACTACTTATCAGTTTGAATTTTAGATAGCACTTCTGCCCTTTGAACTTGCAGCGGCAGCGATGCTGCAACTCCAACGACTTTGGGTGTTATGGTGGGCTACATGCCCACCTTTTTTGTTTTTGATATGTATTTTTACTAGGAAGTTTAAATCACTTTCCTCACTTTCGACACAATACTGTACGGTGGATGATCCCCGTAATTTCCTACTTATTACTCTTCGTTTTACCTTTATTGTTATCGTTTACATTTTTGTTGATTTTAGAGAGTTTTAATTAAATGACACTTCTCTTAATATTTGTGATCTTTAGCTCGTTATAAGGTTTTTAGCGTAATATGTATCAATATGTGTGATTTGAGTTACATTTCATTTGAGTGGTAACGTTTACACTTTGCGGCGTAAACAAAACTACAGGATGAAACTGATGTCGAATATAGAACATGGTCTAAGCTTTATCGACATAATGGTCTTCGCCATTTATGTCGCAATTATCATTGGGGTCGGACTTTGGGTATCTCGTGATAAAAAAGGCACTCAGAAAAGTACGGAAGATTATTTCTTGGCGGGAAAATCTTTGCCTTGGTGGGCTGTCGGTGCTTCGCTAATTGCTGCAAATATTTCTGCGGAACAATTTATAGGAATGTCTGGTTCAGGCTATTCAATCGGCTTGGCTATCGCATCTTATGAATGGATGTCGGCAATAACATTGATTATTGTTGGTAAGTACTTTCTACCTATTTTCATTGAAAAAGGAATCTATACCATTCCCGAATTTGTTGAAAAACGCTTCAATAAAAAACTAAAAACAATTTTGGCCGTTTTTTGGATTTCCTTGTACATTTTTGTAAACCTAACTTCAGTACTGTATTTGGGTGGTTTGGCTCTCGAAACCATTTTGGGTATTCCGTTGATGTACTCAATTCTAGGTCTTGCGCTATTTGCGTTGGTGTACTCAATTTACGGAGGTTTATCGGCAGTAGTATGGACCGATGTCATCCAAGTGTTCTTCTTAGTTTTGGGTGGTTTTATGACTACCTACATGGCAGTGAGCTTTATTGGTGGTACGGACGGTTGGTTCGCTGGGTTGTCTAAAATGGTCGATGCCGCTCCAGGCCACTTTGAGATGATCTTGGATCAAAGTAATCCACAATACATGAACCTTCCTGGTATTGCCGTATTAATTGGTGGTCTTTGGGTAGCAAACTTATACTATTGGGGATTTAACCAGTACATTATTCAAAGAACGCTTGCTGCAAAATCAGTATCGGAAGCTCAGAAAGGTATTGTTTTTGCTGCATTTTTGAAACTTATCGTTCCGTTTCTCGTGGTATTGCCAGGTATTGCCGCTTACGTTATTACTTCGGACCCAAAACTAATGGCAAGTCTTGGTGATATTGCAGCAACAAACCTTCCAAGTGCTGCTCATGCGGATAAAGCATATCCTTGGTTGACTCAATTCTTGCCTGTTGGTGTTAAAGGGGTTGTTTTTGCGGCTCTTGCTGCTGCAATTGTTTCTTCACTAGCATCAATGCTTAACTCAACTGCCACTATCTTCACCATGGATATTTACAAAGAGTATATCTCCCCAGACTCCGGAGACCACAAGCTGGTGAACGTTGGGCGTACTGCGGCTGTTGCGGCATTGATTATTGCCTGCCTAATTGCCCCAATGTTAGGTGGTATTGGCCAGGCATTCCAATACATCCAAGAATATACAGGTTTAGTTAGCCCTGGCATTTTGGCTGTATTCTTACTTGGCTTATTCTGGAAGAAAACAACCAGTAAAGGGGCTATTATTGGTGTCGTAGCATCAATACCATTTGCTTTGTTCTTGAAATTTATGCCACTTTCCATGCCATTTATGGATCAAATGCTATACACATTATTGTTTACAATGGTTGTTATCGCATTTACAAGTTTGAGCACATCAATTAATGATGATGATCCTAAAGGTATTAGTGTTACATCATCGATGTTTGTAACAGATCGAAGCTTTAATATCGCTTCTTACGGCATAATGATTGTTTTGGCAGTGTTATATACATTGTTCTGGTAAAACCATTCTTTATTATACTCCGCTCTTTTTTGAGCGGAGTTTTTCTAATTAAAAGAGTGTCATATGGATTCAACCTTGCTGCCAAATGTCGTTTCTTTTTTTAAAACGATAGAGCCATTTCATTTACTTCCTGACCATGTTCTTGATGCTATCGCTACGAACACAGATATTGTTTATTGGGGAAAGGGAGAGAGCGTCTCCTTAGTTATGCCTGAAGGAAAAAATTTATATATTATTCGATCTGGAGTTATCGAACAGAGATTTCCTAATGGTGAATTAAGAGCTAGATTAGGCGAAAATGATGTATTTGGATTTAATTTAGAACAGGATAAATATAAAGTAAAAACCATTGAAAATTGTTTAATATATAAAATTAATTATGCGTTCTTACTAAAAGAAGTTTCGAATTTTAAAAATGTTGTTAACCAGCTTGCAATCCGTGCAAGTCAACGTCTCACTTCAAGTATTAATGCACAGTATTCACAAGCAGAAAAAAGCCTGTTTTTTAAAAGGGCTAGAGATTTAGCCAATCATAATGTTGTGGTGGTGCATACAAACCAAAGTATCCAGCAAGTGGCACAAATCATGAGTAAAAAAGGCTGCACTTGTGCCTTGGTTACCAATGACAATGCCTTGGTTGGAGTGGTTACCGAGACTGACATGACAAGTAGAGTGGTTGCTGAGGCGTTTAATATCTATAGACCTGTTGAGGATATTATGAACGCTCATCCTCAGAGTGTTGACCAAAATGAGCCCGTGATTTCTGTGCTCAATCTGATGATGAAACACAATATTCGTAATATCCCTGTTCTTGACAAAAATAAACAGGTTTTAGGTTTGATTAGCCCTCAAGAGTTAGTTCAGAGGCATGGCATCCAGGCTGTTTTTTTGATTGAAAAAATCAGTAAGTGTAATAGCCTAGAGTCGCTTTCATTGTTAGTAAACGAACGTCAGGCAGTGTTTGAGGCTATGATAGAATCGCATTTGCCAGCCAATGTAATTGGGCAAGTTTTAATGATGATTTATGATGCCTTTACCTGTCGATTGATTAAATTAGCAGAAAGAAACGTGGGTTTACCTCCTTGTAATTATGCTTGGTTAGCGGCGGGTTCGCATGCGAGAGGAGAGGTTCACTTAGGTTCTGATCAAGATAACGCTTTAGTACTTGATGACTCAGCAACAGAAAGTGACCGAATTTATTTTCGACATTTTGCTATGTATATATGTAAAGGATTAGCGGAATGCGGGTATCCTTTGTGTAATGGGCGTTTTATGGCGGCTACACCAAAGTGGAATCAGCCATTATTCATCTGGAAGCAGCTCTACAGAAAATGGGCAAACAATCCAGAATACAATATGTTACTAAATCTTAATGTCTTTCTTGAAGTGCGCTTTGTTTCCGGGGATAGGTCACTATTTGATGAACTAAATAGTGAACGCGAGCGGTGTACCAAAAATAACCCTCATTTAATCGCAGCCTTAGTTAGAAATTTAATATCACACCGTCCACCACTAGGGATATTCAATAACTTAGTGTTAGAAAACAATGGTCACAACGAAAAATCGCTGAATATTAAAAAGTCTGCGATTGGTCTGGTGGTCGATATCGCTAGAATTTATGCTCTTCATAAAGGCGGAGGTATGTTGTCTACGGAAGAAAGATTCGATTTTGCGTATGATACAGGATTGATTAATAGCACTTCACATCAAGACTTGATAGGGACTTATCGTTATGTAACGCAATTACGTTACTCACATCAGCTGCAATGCTTACAAGGTGGAAAGCCAGTAACGAATGCTATATTTCCTGAGCATTTTGGCAGCTTTGAAAGACAACACCTCAAAGATGCTTTTCGCATAATACGCGGTTATCAAGACACGTTAAAAATGAAATTTGGCTCTTAGTATGTTTGGCTACTCATTCCAGTCAATTGAACATCTAGAACACGTGCGCAGAGAGCTAGAAAAATCTAGCTTGCCAGATGTATTTAACTCTATAGGAAATACGCCTCTACCTGGAGCTTTATCGGACGCTAGAGAGTTAGACACGTTAGTCTTGGACTTTGAAACGACAGGATTTAATCCTGAAGTAGATAGAGTAATCAGTATTGGATGGGTCGAAATTCGAAACAGCAATATTCGTCTAAATAGTGCACGTCATATCTTCATTAATCATGCAATTGATATTTGTCATGAGTCAGTCAAAGTTCACCATATCAGGCCTGAAACGTTGCATGTATCGGGGATTTCAGAACAAGTTGCTTTCACTCAGTTGCTGGATGTAATTGCTGGTAAAATTCTTGTTGCACATGGCTGCATTATGGAGCAGAAGTTTTTAGAGCAATACATCAAGATGAAGTACCAGAATTTGAAGTTGCCATTAATATGGTTAGATACATTAAAAATCGAGCAATATCGCACCCAACTGAGACCTACTCGGTCTGACTGGCGGTTAAGTTCAATTCGAAAGGAACTCAACCTACCAACATATCAAGCCCATAACGCACTAAATGATGCGATAGCGACTGCCGAACTATATCTAGCACAGATTAATTGCTTGTTTGGCCTTTCATCTGCGCCATTACATGTTTTAGTTAATGCTTCGCGCTAACATTTAACGCATATATCAACAACGCTCAACAGAATTTCTTCGTACCAAAGTTGGGCTAAAAATAATGGTTTCGTCTTCAATTTTTTCGTCACGAGATAGCGCCAAAGCCAAACGGGCGGCGCGTTCTGCCATCATCTCGATTGGGTAGCGAATAGTGGTCAGGCTAGGGTGAACAAAGCGGGCGATCAAGCCATCATCGAACCCGACCATAGATACCTTATTTGGTACGTCAATGCCATTTTGATCTAACGCTGCCAGTGCGCCAGCGGCCATGTAGTCGTTGTAGGCCACCACTCCAGTAATCTCCAAAGATTTGGTTAACAGGTTGGTCATCGCAACTTCGCCACCATCACTGTTGGGCTCACCGTATTCGATGTAGCTTTTGGAGAGTTCAATACCATGTTCTTTCAATGCGGCTTGGTAACCTTGCAAGCGCTCATCGGTATCTTCGATATCGTGGGATGAGGCAATGCAAGCGATTTTGCGATGCCCGTGACGAATCAAATATTCTGTCGCGAGGAATGCTCCTTTGCGGTTATCAAGGGAAATACAGCGTTCGGCCAGCTCTGGGATATGACGATTGATAAGCACCATACCTTTCACCTCTTGGGCGTAGCCAATTAGCTCCTCATCAGATAAGCCTTTCGAGTGGATGACTATTGCATCGCAACGGCTGTTGATCAGCAATTCTAGGGCTTGACGCTCATCTTCTGGATTATGGTAACCGTTGCCAATCAAGATATGTTTGCCATTTTCGCGCGCGACATTATCGACGGATTTGACCAGCGTGCCGAAGAAAGGATCGGACACATCACTCACCAACACACCCATGGTATTTGTGCTTTGACTCACCAGTGCACGAGCTGCGGCATTGGGTCTGTAACCCAATTTGCTCATTGCTTTGGTGACCGACTCTACCGATGATTGACTGGCTTTTGGGGACTTGTTGATCACGCGAGAAACCGTTGCGACCGAAACACCGGCTTCTTTCGCGACATCCTTGATCGTTGCCATATAGAACCTTTAGTGGCTAAAAATTTTGACTGGAAGTATTAAACACCCATTGTGTAATAAGTGCAATTTGATAGGGGATTTGCTTTCGGAAATGAGATCTTTACCACTTGTATTTATTAAGCTTACTGATAGTGTAAACGTTATCTTTTTAGTAAAACTTTACTGAGGTTTTAATTATGGAAACTATTGCTTACTCTGATTTTGCCAAACTGGAAATTCGTACCGGAAAAATCATTGAAGTGGCTCGTCATCAAAATGCAGACAAGCTGTACATTGTGCAAATTGATATTGGTGAAAAAACACTGCAAACCGTAACCAGTTTAGTACCTTATTACACCGAGGAAGAGTTGATGGGCAAACAAGTGGTCGTGTTGTGTAATCTTGCCAAAGCCAAAATGCGCGGCGAAACCTCAGAATGTATGTTGTTGTGCGCAGAAACGGATGATGAATCCGAAAGTGTGTTGCTAACTCCAGAAAGAGCGATGCCGACTGGGGTGAGAATTGTTTAATCAGTTCACTGGTCGCTCTACTGTAAAAACAGCTCTTAGTTTAGAGCTGTTTTTACAGATGGGATTGAGCTACGAATTTTGGGCAAGCAGATTATCAATCAACTCGTAATGATGCTCTTGCACGCCTGCAAGGTTGCCATATTTAGGTTGGTGGCGGTCATTTTCTTTTGCGTGTTGCCAGCCAATGGTGTGACGCACGAAATGCTCTGCAAACGCATGAGATACTTCTAAGCAACCTGCTAGCACGGTATCGACATAGCTTTGCATGATTGGGCTTTTTACGCACGGTGGTAATGGCTCGTCTTTTACGTAAACCCAGATGCTATGTTCTTGGTTAAAGTTCGCTTCCGTTTCGATTTGATCTGGCTGAATTTGAATACGATGATAACCACGCTCACGGCGATCGAATTCTGCGAGAGCCTCTTCATTCACTTCGAGTAAAACGCCGTTGACCTGCCCATCGCCTTGGTTTACAACCAGAGGAGACAGAGTGTAGCTGTCATCAATTTTTCCCCAGTAGCGCACCAGTCCATGAGCAATGACGGGAATGGCTTCTCCCGTTTGTCCGGTTAACTTACGTGACGCAGAATTAATCAAACTGCCATAGCCAAATATGTACATCTTCGTTGCATCCCTTAGCTGATGGTTGTGTCTCTCACCGTTTATACCTAACCCGCCTCTGAAGCACAACTTTACCTCTTAAGTATAATCTTAACTCTTAACATGTATTTTTTATATATGTTTATGGTAGCATCAATATTGTAGTTGAGTTAACCAGCATCGAGAGACGCTTGAGGGCAAGATAATGCTGAATATCACCGATAAAAAAGTAGAAGAAAAAATCCCCGCATGGCTGCGATTAGGCTTTCGGCCGTTTTTTCTGTTTGGGTCGATTTACGCCATTGTTGCGATTGCGTTGTGGGTGTGGATGTTCCAAGGCGGACAGCCAAACGCATTAGCCGTGCCTGCATTGTGGTGGCACGTACATGAAATGTTGTTCGGTTTTTCGATGGCCATTGTAGTTGGCTTTGTACTGACCGCGGTACAAAACTGGACTGGCATTAATGGTACCAAGCATTACATGCTTCTGGCTTTATTTGGCTTGTGGTTAGTGCCCCGCATATTGCTTTGGACACCAGCACCGTTATGGTTAACCAGCAGTATCGAAGCGGTATTTTTACTGTTTGTCGCCTATGAGGTGGGCATTCGTGTGTATCGAGCCAAAGGTTGGCGTAATTTGTTTTTCGTTCCACTGTTTCTTTTAGCCATCTTTGCGAACTTTGCAAGCTACGCAACGATAAAAGGTATGCCGCCCTTTAGCTCTTCAGCGGTGTGGCAAGCAATGCTGTGGTGGTTTACCTTGCTGTTGTCAGTGATGGGCGGACGTGTGATTCCATTTTTTACTGCGCGTCGATTTAATTTCGAAAAAGCGCAACCATTGGCTTGGTTAGAGTGGTTCGCGAACTTGCCATTGGTAATGCTATTTGTGCTGAGCTTTTTCCCTGTGACGTTTGCAGAACTAGGTAGTCCTTTGATGCTATTTGCAGGTGTTGCTCAGTTGGTGCGTTTTGTTCGCTGGAAACCTTGGTTAACCCTGAGCGAGCCTTTAGTGTGGTCGCTGCATGCTGCGTATTTGTGTTTACCACTAAGCTTAATTTTGCGAGGCGTCTGGGGAGATGCATTTGCCAGCCATAACCTCATTCACCTGTTTGCGATAGGTGCGTTAGGCGGTTTGATTTTAGCGATGATTACACGGGTGACGATGGGACATACTGGTCGCATGATCTACAAAGGGCCAAACATGAGCCTTGCGTTTGCAGCAATTACCGCGGCAGCTTTGGTTCGCAGTTTCGCCGTGATCTTTGATCCAGCGAACATGATACTGTGGATTGATATCAGCGGCGGATTATGGATTGTTGCGTTTGGGCTATTTGTGTGGCGCTTTGGTGTGATGCTTGTGACCCCTCGTGTGGATGGTCACCCCGGATAAGATTCTAATGTGAGTAGAGAAAAGAGGAGCCGCGTGCTCCTCTTTTGGTTTTTGTTCTTTATAGGTTTAGTGTTTATTCGTCTTCGTCGTCCGCTTTATTCGTGAGCCCCAAGCGTTTAAATAGCCACCACTCTAGACCAAAAATGACAATTAAGGCGATGCAGAACCAGGTGAATGCCATGGTGGATTCCACGCCTGGCATTCCACCAACATTGATACCGAGTAAACCTGTTAAGAAGCTGGTTGGTAGAAAAATCGTTGCTACCAAAGTAAACAGGTAACTGTTTTTATTGGTTTTCTCATCACGATGATGTTTGATCTCTTCTTGGAAAAGCGCCACTTCTCCAAGATAAAACTCAAGTGTTTCATTTATGCGCGTAATATTATTGTGTGCGAAGCGATATTGATGAGGTCTCAAAGCAATCAATTCTGATTCTGACTCCACAAGATCACGGATAGCGTACTGCTGAGGGCGAATAAAACGCTTGATAGAAATCAGTGCTTTTTGAGTCGCCATATGTTTGTACGTCGACTCATCATTCACGTCGAACTGGTTTAGTGTTTCTTCAATCGTATCAAGGTAAATGTCTATTTTACTGTTTAATCCTTCAATGATCTGATGAAGTAAACTGGCAAGACTTTTTGGGCCTTTGTGTTCCGCTAATGCTTGGCGAATCTCCATGATCGCGCGTGATGGAATTTTACGAGTTGAAATGAGTGCGCCTTGAAAGTAGAGAATTCGAATACTAAGCATATCTTCTGGTGATGCATTGCCGTTCATATTGACGCCTCGTAAAATCAACATGAAGTTCTCGTCATCCAAAGGATGGAAAGATGGTCGACTTTCGTCGGCTAATAGATGATCAACCGTAGCTCGAGGTACTTGGTTTTGCTCCAGCCAACCACGAATATCAGGATGCAGCCGTTCGCAATGGTACCAATGCTTAGCTTGAATTTGCTCTGCCGTGGTGGATTGTTGAGTTGCTTCTGGGGTTGAGAAGTCCCAATGTTCAATCATAAAACCCATTTTCTTTTCCTTGTTTGAGCCGATACCAAAATAACCTCAAGATACTTCTTTCGCGAGAATTGCATTGCCATACAGAGGCAATACTCTGAGTACGGTACTCTGAAGTCATTGATGCATTATTTTTCAAATGAGTATGATTGTATTTAACGCCAAATGTCTATGAATAGTTGTTCTTATTTGCAATCGAGTGGAGCGCACCAAGGTGTTGTGCTTAAACAACAAAACAAAAAGCCTGCAACTAAGCAGGCTTTATTGTGGGGGAGGGAGGGGAGCTGTTAGCCAACTTGAGAAAGATTAACCACTTTCTGTTGTAGCTTTTTCTTTAAATAGTCCGTTAAGGCCTGTTTTTCTTCCTCGTTCATGTAAAGACCAAGCTTAGTACGGCGCCATAAAATGTCTTCATCGGTCATTGCCATTTCATGGCTCATTAAGTAATCGATCTCACGTTGGTAAACACCACCTGCTTGTGCCGAGAACGTTTGTCCTAAGTCAGCTTCACTTGTTGTGCCTTCCATTAAGTTCCAGGTTTGGGTACCAAACTGTGTGACATAACGAAGAATCAATGCTTCTGGCGCCCAAGTGTATTTAGCGTGAATTTGTTTAGCTAATTGTTCACGACTACAGCTGAAGTTACCACCAGGAAGGGTTTGGTTGGCCGTCCAGTCTTTACCCATTTCAGGTAGGAACGGAGCAAGTTTCTTCATTGCTGCTTCACCTAACTTACGGTAGGTCGTTAACTTACCACCAAAAACAGAAAGCAGAGGTGCATGGTCGTATTCCGCATCGAGCTCTAGCGTGTAGTCTCGTGTGATTGCTTGCGGAGAGTCAGATTCATCGTCACATAAAGGACGAACACCGCTGTATGTCCAAACTACATCTTCGCGAGTCAACTGGTGGACAAAGTGTTGGTTTACGATATCAATGAGGTAATCGACTTCGTCATCTGAGATCGACACTTCACGTGGGTCACCTTTGTATTCCACATCTGTTGTACCAATGATTGAGAACTTATCTAAGTAAGGAATCATAAATACGATGCGATTGTCTTTGTTTTGAAGGATGTAGGCTTGCGGTTCGTTGTGGATACGAGGAACAACGATGTGCGAGCCTTTGATTAAGCGAATGTTACGAGGAGAGGCTTGCTCTAATCCATCATCAAAGAACTGTTTTACCCAAGGCCCCGCAGCATTGACTAACGCTTTCGCTTTACGTTCGAAACGTTGGTCTGTCATCACATCGTGAATAGTAACATGCCAGATACCACCTTCACGGTGTGCTTTTTCCACACGGCAGTAGTTACGCACTTCAGCATGGTTTTCGCGAGCCGCAAGAACGTTCAGTAATACTAAACGTGCATCATCAACCCAACAGTCAGAGTATTCGAAACCCGTTTTCATTTCTGGTTTTAGCAAGCCAGATTTCGCAAGGTTGACGGTTTTACTGCCTTGCAGCGTCGTACGTTTACCCAAGTTATCGTAAAGGAAAAGGCCACAACGAATCATCCAAGCTGGGCGTAGGAATGGGCGATGCGGTAAACGGAAACGCATTGGTAGTGCGACGTGTGGTGCTTTACGAAGAATAACCTCACGCTCTGCGAGCGCTTCCGAAACTAAACGAAACTCGTAGTGTTCAAGGTAGCGTAAACCGCCGTGTATCAGTTTAGAACTTGCTGAAGAAGTCGCAGATGCGAAGTCATTTGCTTCATATAAGCCAACACTCAAACCTCGGCCTGCTGCGTCTGCCGCAATACCAGCTCCGTTAATGCCGCCACCGATTACGATCAAGTCTAAGGTAGTGGATGAGCTAGTAGTGGAAGCATTATTTTGTATACTCATAAATTTGACCTCTTGGTGAGCGAACGAGCATTTTAGAACATAATGTAATCCTAGCTCAGGTTTCGTTTGTGATCATCTATTATTTTCGTTTGTGAGCGTTTTGTGTGATTTAGACACAAAAAAACCTCTGTCTAATTAAGACAGAGGTCATTTGAGGGGGAATTATACGATTGACGTTACTCGTTTTCGGAGTTTGATTCGTTAGCTTCAACCACTTCAAGTGGGATAGAAGCTTCCTTCAAAATTGACAAGATTTCTTCTGGTGGCTGCTTATTGGTAAAGATCATGTTGAGCTGTGCAATATTGCCTAGTTTCACCATAGCATTGCGCCCGAACTTGGTGTGGTCTACGGCCAGAAATACACTACGGCTATTGTCAATGATCGCTTGTTTTACCCGGACTTCGTGGTAATCAAAGTCTAATAGCGAGCCATCGAAGTCGATACCGCTAATGCCGAGAATACCAAAGTCGAGACGGAACTGTTTAACGAAATCGAGGGTAGCCTCGCCAACAATACCGCCGTCTCTGCTGCGGACTTCTCCACCCGCTAAGATGACTTTGATTTCAGGGTTAGGGAAAAGAATGGTCGCAACATTGATGTTGTTGGTGACAACACGCAACTGTTTATGGTTTTTATTGAGCGCTCGCGCAACTGCTTCTGGTGTAGTGCCAATATCGATGAATAGTGTGGCACCATCTGGAATGTGTTTGACTACCTCGTCTGCAATGACATCTTTTTCATTGAAGTTGAGCGCTTTACGCGTGTTGTAAGATGTGTTTTCAGAACTGAGAGGAATAGTGGCTCCACCGTGATAACGACGAATTTTGTTGTCATCGGCGAGTTCATTGAGATCGCGTCGGATGGTTTGTGGGCTGACATTGAATCTTTCTACCAACTCATCCGTGCTGACATAGCCTTGTTTTTTCACCAGCTCAACAATCTGCTGGTGTCGAGGTATTTGCTTCACTTACCACTCCCTTGTGCATTGGTAACGGCCAATGCTTCAAATTCGAAGCTCTATTGTGCTCGAATTTGCTCGTTGTGAGAAGTAAGCGAGTTCAGGAATCGGGGATAAAGCGCAAAAAGAGCGCACAAATGGCGCTCTTTTTTTCTTATGGAGATGAGATTAATCTTCTTCGTCGTGAAGTTCAGACCAGGTTTGTGCACATTTCACTGCACGTTTCCAGCCCTTGTAACGACGATTGCGTTTTTCTTCATCATCGTGTGGCTCAAAGGTGCGATCAAGTACCGCTTTATTCTGCAACTCATCAATGCTATCCCAGTAACCAACTGCAAGGCCGGCAAGGTAGGCTGCACCAAGAGCGGTAACCTCAGTTACTTGAGGGCGGTGTACTTCTGTGTTCAATACATCGGATTGGAATTGCATTAGGAAGTTGTTCGCTACTGCACCACCATCGACGCGAAGGTTCGCAAGCTTAATGCCTGAGTCAGCTTGCATCGCATCCAGTACGTCACGAGTTTGATAAGCGATGCCTTCCAATGTTGCACGGATGATATGGTTTGAATTCACACCGCGAGTAAGGCCGACAATCGTGCCACGTGCGTAGGCATCCCAGTATGGAGCGCCTAAACCAGTAAATGCAGGCACGACATAAACGCCGTTTGATGTATCCACTTTTGTCGCGAAGTATTCAGAGTCTTCTGCACCGTTTAGGATTTTCAATTCATCGCGTAGCCATTGGATAGAAGCTCCACCCATGAATACGGCGCCTTCAAGTGCATAAGCTGGTTCGCCTGCAGGACCACAAGCCAAAGTAGTTAGAAGGCCATGTGTCGAAGTGACTTTTTCTTGGCCAGTATTCATTAGCAAGAAACAACCCGTACCGTAAGTGTTTTTCGCTTGACCCGCTTCAACACACATTTGGCCGTAAAGCGCCGCTTGTTGGTCACCTGCGATTCCAGAAATAGGAATACGAGTACCGCCTTTACCACCGATGTTGGTTTTACCGTAAATTTCCGATGAGCGCTTCACTTCTGGCATCATAGATGCTGGGATGCCAAGCTCATCTAACATTTTTTGATCCCAACATAGATCGTTGATGTTAAACAGCATGGTACGCGATGCGTTAGTGTAGTCGGTTACGTGAACGCGACCTTGAGTCATCTTCCAAACTAACCAAGTATCGACAGTACCAAACAAAAGCTTGCCTGCTTCTGCGTCTTCTCGTGCGCCTTCAACATTGTCCAGAATCCATTTAACTTTGGTACCGGAGAAGTAAGGGTCAAGCACCAAACCAGTGTTGTCACGTACATAGTTTTCGAGACCGCGTGCTTTTAAATCTTCACAGATATCAGCAGTACGGCGACATTGCCATACGATCGCATTGTAAACGGGTTTACCTGTTTCTTTATTCCAGACGATGGTCGTTTCACGCTGGTTAGTAATACCGATAGCCGCTAATTGGTCGCTACGGATGCCAGACTTAGCTAGAGCTTCTACTAAGGTAGAGCTTTGTGTTGCCCAGATCTCCATTGGATCATGTTCAACCCAACCAGCTTCTGGATAAATCTGAGTAAATTCGCGTTGCGCGACGCTTACGATGTTCGCATCATGATCAAGAATCACTGCGCGAGAGCTTGTTGTACCTTGGTCTAGGGCAACAATGTATTTTTGCTCAGTCATGGTAAGAATCCTTTTGTTTCGTTATTTATATTTTAGTAAATGTTCGAGTTACGTCAGTTTTAAGCTCTAGCTTCTTCTGTTTCTTCTTCCGTCTCACATTGGTTTGGAATCGTACAACCGTGGCCTTGTTGTGGAAGGTAAGCGGCAATCGCTTTTGGATACAACCAACCACCAAAACACGCACCTGCAATCGGAGCAAGTAAAGGCACGATAAAGTAAGGAATGTCTTTAGCACCTGTCAGAGCGTAATCCCAACCTGCGAAGTAAGCGAACAGCTTTGGTCCAAAGTCACGAGCAGGGTTCATCGCAAAGCCTGTTAGTGGACCAAGTGAACCACCGATGACGGCAATCAAAATACCGATTAATAGAGGGTTCATTGCGCCACGTGCCGCGCCGTTATTTTCATCGCCCAGAGCCAGAATCGCAAACATCAGCACAGCAGTGATAACGAATTCCACAGCAAAAGCACCAAAGAAAGAGAGGGAGGCATGCGGATAGGTTGAGAAGATACCAGCAGTTGCTAGTGCATCTTGGCTGCTGCGAACGAAGTTATGAGCGATTTCGTAGTCGGTGAAAAGGTTGCTGTATAAGCTGTATACCAATGCAGCAGAACAGAATGCCCCAAGCATTTGAGCGATAATGTATGGCACCACTTTCGCCTTATCAAAACCATGGAACATAGCAAGTGCGATGGTAACGGCAGGGTTGATGTGTGCACCAGAGACGCCAGCCGTACAGTAAATAGCGATGGCGACACCGAAGCCCCATACAATACTGATTTCCCATTGTCCAAATGATGCGCCTGTTAGAACTAAGGCTGCAACACAGCCTACGCCGAAGAAAATAAGTAGTCCTGTACCGATAAACTCGGCCAAACATTCTCCGAGCAGAGAGGGGTGTTTGTTCGTTGTCATGTTAAAAGTCCTTTGATCATTTTTGCCTGTCTAGCACGATACTATTGTGCATATATAAACGTTTGCGAAAACAAACGAGCGTTAAAAATGAGCGTTTGAGCATAAATTTGTTAATCAAAGTCTTCGTTTTTGTTAAATGGCGCATCTTTTAACCGGAAAAGAACACAACGAAAATAATTTATTTGTCACGAGGCCAGTGATGAGAGCGCTCAAATTACCGATGTGAAAAAGAATGCACAACTGGTAAGAGGAGTTTTGTGAAGCTGCTACGTGCTTGGAGACTTATTGCACAGAACTTGTGTAGCAATTAACCCTAAAGGAGTAGCGGAATGTCAAATGTATCAAGGGATAGCAGTGATATAAAAAATACGCTGTCATGTTTGGACTTTTAGAAAAAATCGTCATCCCATTGGTACCAATAGGATGAGTTGATAAGAGAATAAACGCTGTTAATGTCTTGTGTTTGTGAATCATTGCTTCGGCTTGTATTCAAATAAAAATTGTTTTTTTTATTTCGTTTGATGCTAAACGTGATCGTTTTTCAGCTTTTTAGTTATTAGTTGGTTCGGAGCGAGTAGGGCAGGCGTAAATCGCCCTTTTTACGGTTAGTTTATGTTCTAATTCGAGCCTTTGTTTCAAAGGTTTCGAATTGGAATGCTCAAGTGAGAGGTTTGAACATCAGTTTAATATTAACGAATCTTGAGTAAAGTTGAACGATGATCTAATTAATGCTCATATAATTTACTGTATTTACTTATATTTAATCCATGTGCAACATTTGTCACAGAAATAAAATCCTAACTCCATACAATTCATGAACTTTCGAACGAAGATTTATTTTGTTTCGTTCGCTCCTTTTGTGTTTTTACCATCGCATACAAAATAATGAGGTTCCTATGTTTGGAATATTCAAACCTAAGGCGCACATTGATCGTCTGTCCCCTGGCAGCATCGATAGCACCTACTCTCGCCTCCGTTGGCAACTCTTTATCGGTATCTTTGTTGGCTACGCCGGTTACTATCTAGTTCGTAAAAACTTCAGTTTGGCGATGCCTTATCTTATCGAGCAAGGCTTTAGCCGCGGAGACTTAGGTGTCGCCTTGGCAGCTGTTTCCATTGCATATGGTCTCTCTAAGTTTCTAATGGGCAGCGTTTCAGACCGCTCCAACCCTCGCTATTTCCTTAGTGGCGGCCTATTGATGTCTGCATTAGTGATGTTTTGCTTTGGCTTTATGCCATGGGCGACTGGTAGCGTCACTGCGATGTTCATTTTGCTTTTCTTAAACGGTTGGTTCCAAGGGATGGGGTGGCCTGCTTGTGGCCGAACCATGGTGCACTGGTGGTCACGTAAAGAGCGTGGTGAGATCGTTTCGGTTTGGAACGTGGCGCACAACGTGGGTGGTGGCTTGATTGGTCCACTATTTATTCTTGGCCTGTGGGCATTTAACGATGATTGGCGCACTGCATTTTATGTTCCTGCATTTTTCGCCACGTTGGTTGCTGTGTTTGTTTGGATGACGGTTCGCGATACCCCTCAGTCTTGTGGTCTGCCTCCTATTGAAGAATACAAAGACGATTACCCAGATGACTATGACAAGTCCCATGAACAAGAAATGACAGCGAAGGAAATCTTCTTCAAATACGTCTTCAACAACAAACTTCTTTGGTCGATTGCAATTGCAAACGCATTTGTTTACCTAATTCGTTACGGCGTACTGGACTGGGCACCTGTTTACCTAAAAGAAGCGAAGGATTTCTCGGTAGATAAATCGTCATGGGCTTATTTCTTGTACGAATGGGCTGGCATTCCAGGAACACTATTGTGTGGTTGGATCTCTGACAAATTGTTCAAAGGTCGTCGTGCACCTGCTGGTATCTTATTTATGGTGCTAGTGACAGTTGCAGTGATGGTTTATTGGTTTAACCCTGCGGGCAACCCAACAGTAGATATGATGGCGCTTATTGCAATTGGCTTCCTAATCTATGGTCCGGTTATGCTGATCGGTTTGTACGCACTTGAACTCGCTCCGAAGAAAGCCGCAGGTACTGCCGCTGGTCTTACTGGTTTGTTTGGATACCTGGGTGGGGCAGTTGCCGCAAACGCGATTTTGGGCTACACCGTAGACCACTTTGGCTGGGATGGTGGCTTTATCATCTTAGTGGGTTCTTGTATTACTTCTATCGTGTGTTTGATGTACGCCTTCTTAGGTGAACGTGCGCACCACGAGCAAAAAGAGCGCGAGAAGGAAGCGCTAGCGTAATATTTATTTAAAGAGGCAGTGGAATACTGCCTCTTCGCTTTATCAAGGAAATAACAATGAAAACAAAGTCAGTATGTCTTACTTTTTTAGCACTTAGCCTCTCTGCTGGTGCGATTGCGAAGCCGCTTGTCATTGCGCACCGTGGCGCATCGGGCTACTTGCCTGAGCACACGCTAGAAGCCAAAGCACTTGCTTACGCAATGAAACCTGACTACATAGAGCAAGATGTGGTAATGACGAAAGACGACCAGTTGGTCGTGTTGCATGACCATTATCTCGATCGCGTAACGGATGTTGCGGAGCGTTTTCCTGATCGTGCACGTAAAGATGGTCGTTATTACGCGATTGATTTCACTCTGGCGGAAATCAAATCCTTGCGAGTTACCGAAGGGTTCAACATCGATGAGAAAGGCAACAAAGTAGCGGGCTATCCAACCCGATTCCCTATGTGGAAATCTGATTTCACCGTGCCGACGTTTGCTGAAGAGATTGAGCTGATCCAAGGCTTAAACAAAACGCTGGGTTATGACATCGGTATTTACCCAGAAATTAAAGCGCCTTGGTTCCATCGTCATGAAGGTAAGGACATTTCTAAAGCAGTACTTAAAGTCTTGAAGCAGTACGGTTACGGCTCTCAAGACGACAAAGTCTACCTTCAGTGTTTTGATGCGAATGAACTTCAACGCATCAACAGTGAACTTATGCCTGCAATGGACATGGACTTAAAGCTCGTTCAGCTTATGGCTTACACGGACTGGAACGAAACTATGGTGTACAAAGGCGACAAGGCAACACCATACAGTTATGACTGGATGTTCGAAGCCGACGGAATGAAGAAAGTAGCGAGTTACGCGGAAGGAATTGGACCTTGGAAGCCGATGCTGGTGGATGATAAGTCAACTAAAGACAATATCATCATCAAGCCGTTGATGAAGGCTGCAAAAGACGCTGGCTTGCAAGTGCATCCATACACGTTCCGCGCCGATCCAGGACGCATTCCCGCGTACACTGACAGCTTTGAAGGCATGATGGATGTGTACTATAACCAAGTAAAAGTGGATGGTTTGTTTACTGATTTCCCAGATAAAGCGGTCAGCTTTTTAAATCAGTAATCAGCACTCACGCATTTTGCTTTAAGCTAAAAAATCCCCCAACAGTTTCCTGCTGGGGGATTTTTCGTAGGGCTAATTCACGAATGAATTAGTTGTTTTTATGCAGTTCGCTGTTCAGTTCAACCGCGCTCTTGTTAGCAAGACATTCGATTTGACCTGTTACAGAGTTACGACGGAACAGTAGGTCAGAAACACCAGCAAGATCGCGGGCTTTCACCACTTCGACTTCTTGACCTTCAGAATCTAGCATGCGCACTTTAGAACCAGCAGTTACGTACAGACCTGATTCGATAGTACAACGGTCACCCATTGGGAAACCAAGACCTGCGTTCGCGCCTAGTAGAGAGTTTTCACCGATAGAAACCACAACTTTACCGCCGCCAGATAGCGTACCCATGATAGATGCGCCGCCGCCGATGTCAGAGCCGTTACCAACCATTACGCCAGCAGAGATACGACCTTCAACCATGCTCACGCCTGTTGTACCTGCGTTGAAGTTGATGAAGCCTTCGTGCATTACTGTTGTGCCTTCGCCAACGTGTGCGCCAAGACGTACGCGAGAAGTATCAGCGATACGAACGCCAGTTGGTACTACGTAGTCCACCATTTTAGGGAACTTATCTACGCAATCTACGCTTAGTGCACGACCCGCTAAGCGAGCTTCAATTTGACGCTCTGCTAGTTCTGGTAGATCGATTGGACCTTCGTTAGTCCATGCGATGTTGTGCAGTAGACCGAAGATGCCGTCTAGTACTGTGCCGTGTGGCTTAACTAGACGGTTAGAGATAAGTTGAAGTTTTAGGAAACCTTCAGCAACGCTTTGTGGCTGCTCGTCAGTTGCAAGAATAACCAGTACAAGTGGTTGTGCTGATTCTGCTGCTTTTGCTGCGAAAGATGCGTTTGCTGCATCGCCGTTTGCTTCAAATGCTGCTGCTAGTTCTGCACTTTGTGCTGCAGAGATCTCGATAGCTTGGTTGCCTTGCTCGTAACCTGCTACTGCTGCTAGTGCATTAACAAGCGCTTCGCTTGGGTTAAGAACTGGGTTTGGGAAAAACGCTTCGATGATTTTGCCGTCGCGGTTTTTAGTTGCCGTACCAAAGGCTAGAGAGAAGAAAGCCATAGTTGATCTCCATGTGTTGAGTCTTGTGTCTCGTCTGTTCACTGACAAGAAATAATTAAGTTGTCGGTCATCATAAAGAGAGTGTTGGGGAGTTTAAAGAGGGGAAATGGAGAAAGTCCGTAGATGGATACCTTTTGTCTTTTTAGAGATATGTTTGTCTGATGAGAAATGTGGCTACGAGGTGGTCTATTGGGGGAGTTTTGCTGAAACGATAGAAGGCAGTTTCTTGTCTCGGCTCTAGAAAGAAAGGGCGTTTTCCTATTCTGGCGAGTTCTTTCGAGATACAGAGGTATGTTTTTAATTGTTTAGAACAAGGTGTCGTATAAGTTCAAATAAATTTGGCGCAAGCTTGAGGCGGCTCGGTTTTGAGATAAATAATTCTTTATATTCATATTGATTCATATTAAGGTTGATCTACGTTTTTAAGCATTTTCAATGAGATCAGTATGGGTAAAAAAGTCGTTACGGTTACAACGTCTGAGCTGGAAAGAGATTTGTTTAATGTGACTGGTGATAAGTTATTCGCTTCCAAGCAAGCTTCGCAATTTCAAATATTTTATGCAGGTTCAGTGATAGATTCTATTAAGTATAAGAGAGGGGTGATATCCAAAGATGATCTTTTACTTAATCAACATATAAGGTGGGAGCATAATAAGGCCCATAGTTATCGCTTGGCCAAAAACATCCTTAAAAAAACAGGGCAATGTCGTCCTAAGAATGTAGCTGCTCATCATATTGTATCATGGAAAGACATTAGAGCTGCAAAGTCCAGAATGAGGCTATCAGCATTTCGAATCGATATAGATAGTGCGGAAAATGGTGTATTTTTACCAAGATGGAATAAACATGTGCCCCATTCGCAAATGGTTGAAGCTTATTCTCACTCCTGTATCCATACTTCATTTTACTATTTGAACGTTGAATATTTACTTGAAAATACGATTGCTCAGGATGCAGATAGAGAAGATATCGTTGAGGTTTTAGAGGATATTGGAGACGACTTGAAAATGGGCATGTTTCCAATAACCAGAAAAATAAGGGCGAATGAAATTGCAGTTTAAAAAACAAACTTTTACTAAGGTATTTGGTATTCAGCCAGATGTGGATAAATATTTATATCTAGAGCACACGAGCCTATTGGGTTTAGACGACGTGAATAATGAAGTTTTACCAATATTCAATGGAGCTTCAAAAATATCAACTTGGCAACCATTGACACTTGATTGGCTCCGGCATGATGATTCCGATGACTTAATAAAACCAATGATTGCTGCCTGGGGTAGCTGTACGTACGTAGTTCGCCATGATATAGCGAGCTTGTTCAAAGATACGCTCGGAGATTGTTGTGAATTCCTACCTGTAAATGTGGATAACTCCATTTGGTATGCACTTAATGTGACTTCTAAATTGGATGCATTACATACTGAACTGTGCGAGATAAACTACAAGCCAAATGGCAGAGTTCATAGAACTAGACCATATAAGCGTTTTGTTATTGATCGTGCTAAAGTTTCAACCCCGAGGCTCTTCAAATTAAGTGGTTCTCCAATAAGCATCTATACTTCAAATACCGACAATAGCTTTTTAAATCTAGTGACTAAAAACGAGTTTACCGGGGTTAGTTTTTATGAAGTAGAGAGTGTTTAACTTCAGGAATAAAAAAACGCCGCATAATGCGACGTTTTTTCTAAACAAATGAGAGGCTTACGCAGCGTCTTCTTGTTCGCTATCTTCTTCAACAGCTTCAAGCTTCTTTGCTTTTTTTGGTGCAGGTTTACGTTTTGCACCAAGAGCGTAAAGCACTTCTTCTTTGTTTTGCGCAAGGAACATTGCAAGATCTTCTTGCTTACCTTCGTCTTCTAGAAGTTCACTTTTACCCAGCAGTGAGAATAACTCGTCTGCCATATCCAGCATTTTGTCGTATGCGTCAGCTTCCGCTTTAGAGGTAAAAGTCATTTTCTCTTCTCCATTGCGTTCTACCACGTACTTGACGATTACAGCCATGGTTGGTCCTCTAAGTTAATTTGTTAAATTTTATACTGGCTTTTTATACAGTTTTTGACCAATTAAGTCTAGCGACAAGCCTCAGAATGAGAGCCGTGTACAACTAAGTGACCAGCATTTGAACTATCTGTCTTGAACTATCTCCCGTGAACGACCCATCTCGAACTAGCCATCTTTAAGATGTGGGTTCTCTGGTCGCTCCCAATCTTGGCAGAATTCAATGAATGTACGCAGTAGCGGGTTTTGATACTTCTCTTTGTGGATCAAAAGCCAGAAGCGACGCTTCATATCCAGTGGCATGTTGAGCATTTTCACACGACCATCGCGAATTGCAGGTTCAGCAGATAGGCGTGATAAACAACCTAGGCCAAGTCCGGCAGATACCGAATTGATCAGCGCTTCGGTGGTGTTGAGTTGAAAAGCCTCATGCCAGTGTTCTAGGCGCGGAGCGATGGCGCGCATAAAGAACTCTCGAGAGCCAGAACCCGCCTCACGCAGAATCCATTCCGTGTCTTCGAGCTCGTTTAGGCTGATAGGTCCTTCATCGAAGTTAGGGTAATCCGGCGGACAAATCACACACATTTCATCTTCGCTGAATTGCGTTGATTCCAACTCTGGGTGTATGGTCTTGCCCTCGGTGAGCGCGATGTCGAGTTCGTACGCGATCAACATGTCACAAATCTGGGCAGAGTTAGAGATGAATAAACTCTGCGACTGGTGATTTGTTTCATCACGAAAATCACTTAACAGATAGGGCGCGACTTGGTTGCCGATGGTGTCACTGGCACCGATGCGAAGCAGCCCTGATAAGGTTTGGTCGCCATCGAACACACTCTCAATATCCCGAGCTCGGTTGAGGAGTTCATCCGCGAGGGGCAAAAGTTTTTGTCCTTCTTGGTTGAGAATTAAGCGGTTGTTCACCCGGTCAAATAGGTGATGACCAATTTGTTTCTCTAACTCAGACAGCGCCATACTCACGGCCGCCTTAGAAAGAAACAGGCTTTCAGAAGCCGCAGTTAGCGTTTTGTGCTGAGTGATCGTAGTAAAAACTTTCAGTTGTTTAAGAGAGATATGACTAGGCATGATATTACGTTAAGTTTATCTGAACGTTAGTTTTAAATAATTAGATATATTGGAACGAAGTGCAAGAGTAATATACACACCATAGAAAGTTAGCCTAGATTTTGAGGTCGTAATGATTCAAAGAACAAAAGCAAAAGTAATGGGAGCACCAACCCCAATGGCGGGTCTGGCTCTTGGTATTGCGAGCTTAGGTTGGAGTTGGGAAAACTTCGCCGAATTACATGGCTATGGACAGTGGATTAGTGCGGGTATCGCAAGCATATTGTTGGCTATATTGGCAACCAAGTTTTTGCTACATAATCATCTGTTGAGACAAGATCTTGCTCATCCGGTTGTGGGCAGCGTGGTTCCGACATTTGCGATGGGCACTATGGTGGTATCGAACTCTCTCGGCCATTTTTACCCATTAGCTGGCGATGCGCTTTGGCTGATTGCGGTGGTTTTGCACATCGTGTTCTTGGTGAGCTTTGTTTACCATCGCGCCAAAGATTTTGAATTGCACCACATGGTTCCTAGTTGGTTTGTACCGCCTGTGGGTATCATCGTTGCGGATGTGTCTTTCTCTGGCAACCCGATGTTAGCACCAGTGGCACAAGGTGCATTGATGTTTGGTATGGTGGCGTACGCGATCATGTTGCCGATGATGATTTACCGTTTCATGTTCACCCATGAAATTCCGGATGCAGCGAAACCAACTATGGCAATCATGGCGGCACCAGCAAGCCTATCATTGGCTGGTTACCTAACCGTAACGGCAACACCTTCACCAGTGATTATTGCTCTATTGTTTGGTATCGCAGTATTGATGACAGCCATCATCTACTTAGCCTTCTTTAAATTGCTAAGACTGCCATTTAGCCCAGGTTACGCAGCGTTTACCTTCCCAATGGTGATTGGTGCGACGGCGCTGTTTAAAATGGCGAATTGGATGGAGTTGCAAGGATTGGCTGCGCACTATGTTCAACAAGTGCGAGGCTTAGCTGGTCTTGAGTTGATTGTGGCAACATTTGTTGTCTCTTATGTGGCCTTACAATACATCAACAACTTGTTGATTCAGCCACGCTTGATGCACGCTCATCACGCTTAAATAGCAGATAGGAAAAAGCCTCTTGGTCTTACAACCAAGAGGCTTTTTTATTTCAATCGGCGTCGATGTTGGACGCTAGCCTTTTTTGTAAAATCGCGACATCTCATCCAGAGAATGACGAATGATATCGACAGGAACTTTCTGTTCTTTCTCGACTTTTAACTGGCGATTCAGTTGCTGAGAGTGCCCGCCAGGGTTGACCACAAGCATCAGTTCTTTGCCGACCAATGCATAGTTGTAGTAGCTGCCTGCAATATACCAATCGCGAGAGGCAGAGCTATCAAACAAGTTATGACCAACGCTGTATGAACTCGTTGTGCCTTGAACGTCAAACAGCGTATTCATCATGGTTGGCACGACGTCAAAATGGGTCGTGCGGTAATCAACTTGCTCTGGCTGACGATTTGGCATGTACACGTAAAGAGGCACATGCACTTGAACGTCACTGTAATTACCCGTGTGGCCCCAATAGTTCATCTTATGGTCGTTAAACTCTTCACCATGATCTGATGAAATCACCACAATGGTGTTGTCTAAGTCGACATTTTTCAGCACATCACCAATCAAGCTGTCGATGTAGTACAACGAGTTCTTGTATCGATTGTGGTAAAGCGAAGCGTCAAAATCGTTGTTGAGCAAAATGTGGTCAACGCGTTCCCAGTATGGTTTGAATTTCGCAAATTCAGGTTCAGGAAACACCGTGCCGTGGGCGGCATCGTAGAACAGAAAACCAAAGTACGGCTTGTCGCTGTCCTGCTTTTGGAACTCGATGAACTTGTCTGTTATCTGCTGATCGCGCTCGACAGCTGTTTCTCCAGTTTGTTTCAGGGTCAAGTCCGACACTTTTTTGAATACCGTGCGAGAAAGTGGCGGGCTGGTGAGCGGTGCTGAGCCAAAAATGCCCATGCGGTAGCCTTCTGCTTGCAGCGTATCCATAAACACAGGAGAGCGTTGACTTGCGTAAAAGCTTTCCCAGTAGGTCGCTGGCAAGCTGTAAAACAGGCTGAAAATACCCGCTTGAGTTGAGTTGCCGCCGCTCATATGTTGTGTGAAATTCACCGTTTTTTCGGCGAACTTGCTGACATTTGGCATGACTTCCGGCGTCGCATCACTGTAGCGCCACGCGTCAACCAAGATAAACAAAACATTGGGCTGTTTCTCTTTGCTTTGCACTTGAATCGGCGCAAGCGGGTAGTTGAGTGAGCTACGTTCAATGTTGGTTAACTCTACGCGGTGCTTCGATGCAATGTTCTCATCCACTAGGTCGTGTTTGTAAATAAATTTACGAGCCGTCAGCGGGTAGTAAAGTGGCCAGTTATTCGAAAACTGACTGACTTCATCGTCGTAAAGTGCGTTTTTGTACGCATGAATCATCTGCGTGCTAAGCAATACAGCAAACCAAACGCTGATCAAAACGAACTTAGCTCGGCTTTGTGCCAGTTTATTACTTACCCAAACGGTACAGGCGAGCCCGATCACCAGAACGGCAACTTCACTGACGAAGATAAGCCAACTCATCCAAGAAATATCGAAGACATCACCGCCACCTTCGAAAAACATACGGATTAATAGGGCGTTGATGTGAAGTTTGTATTGCTGAAAAACGAGGATATCGACTTTAAACATGATCAATAGACAGATCGCGATAGCGATCACGATACCTTTGAATGCTCGAGTCGGTAGAAAAGAGAGCAATAAACTCAACAACATAAATGGAAGAGCGATCAAGCCCAGCCAGCCATATTGAGTCGAAACTAAATAGTAACCTTGCAACAAGGTTAGCGGTTCATTCTGATTGTTAGACAACACAAAAGGATAACAAGCGATCGACAGATACACTGCAAAGCAAGCAAAAAAAGCAATCAGCCAAGCGCTGTTGGAAGACAGTTTGCGAAACATACTTTTTGTTTGTTTATAAATGATGGGTAGAGGGAGTATAAAACAGTGTTTTTTATTATGGAATAGTTGCGATGAATGTCACATTTTGTATGGAAGTGTCATACTTGATTGACATGTGAAAATTCAGAAGATTCATACTCTATTTGAGTGATATATAACCTTTTGTTTTTTCCGAACGCGAGATCACTGCGGGTTTAAATGGGGCTGTGCTAAGCTAGCTAACAGTTTCAATCGGCGCTCGGTATTCCCAATTTGTTTACTGTTTATCACTCCAACCAAGTTGACGTTCTTAAATCACTCCTTGTCGAACTGATTCGAATCAGTCCGCTGGAAAACCCGTTCGAAAAAGAACAAATTCTGGTTCAAAGTCCGGGCATGTCCCAGTGGCTAAAAATGGAATTGGCCAAAGAGTTTGGTGTTGCTGCGAACATTGATTTTCCGCTCCCTGCTACCTTCATTTGGGAAATGTTTACGCAGGTGTTGCCAGACGTGCCAAAACGCAGTGCGTTTAACAAAGAAGCGATGACGTGGAAGTTGATGCATCTGCTTCCGGGGCTTCTCAACCAAGAGGTGTTTTCGCCGTTAGCGCAGTACCTCAAAGATGACAGTGACCACTCTAAGCTGTATCAGCTGGCTGAGAAAATTGCCGATATTTTCGATGGTTACTTGGTGTATCGTCCGGAATGGATCGCAAGTTGGGAAGCTGGGCAGAGTGTGCCAGAGCTGGAAGATGAGCATCCGTGGCAGCCGATCTTATGGCAAGCGTTGTATGATCACACTGTGTCATTAGGGCATTCTCCTTATCACCGTGCCAACCTTTATGAGCATTTTATCGACACGTTAGAGAGTTTTAACTGCAATTTTGACCATTTACCCAAGCGTTTGTTTGTTTTTGGCATTTCTTCGTTGCCGCCTCGCTATATGGATGCGCTAAAAGCAATTGGTGAACACATCGACGTGCATCTGATGTTCACTAACCCTTGTCGTTATTATTGGGGTGAAGTTCGAGATCGCAAATATCTGGCTCGTTTGGCGGCGAAACATCGTCAGCACGTTGTGTGGCAGGACGATCACTCGGAAGTGCAAGGTGAAACTGAGCAACTGAAAGGTTCATTGGAAGATAATGTGATCGATGAGCTGCACACCGATGTGGTCGGAAACAGTCTGTTGGCGTCCATGGGTAAACTCGGGCGCGACAATATGTATCTGTTGTCTCAGCTGGAATCTCATGAAATCGAAGCCTTTGTTGATGTTGAGCGCGACAGTCTGCTCCATCAATTGCAAGCGGATATTCTCAATCTTGAAGAACATCAAGATGACCAACAGATTGAAAACAGTCATCACAAACAAGTGGTTAGCTTGGGTGATAAATCACTGAGCCTACACGCTTGTCACAGCCCGATGCGCGAAGTGGAAGTGCTGCATGATCAACTATTGGCGATGTTCGATGCTGACCCAACGTTAAAACCGCGCGATATTATCGTGATGGTCGCGGACATCAACGCTTACAGCCCTGCGATTCAGGCGGTCTTTGGTAACGCGCCGGGTGAGCGTTTTATTCCATATTCGATTTCTGACCGAACCGCCGATCAAGAGAGTCCAATTCTGGCCGCATTTATGCAGTTGGTGAACTTACCCAATACGCGCTGTTTGGCATCAGAACTACTCGAACTTCTGGAAACTCCGGCGATATTAAAGCGTTTTGAACTCAGCGAAGATGATTTTTTACAAGCCAAACAATGGGTTGAGGAATCGGGGATTCGCTGGGGATTGGATGCCAATACCGGACGCGAATTTGAACTGCCGGAAACCCGTCAAAACACATGGCAATTTGGTATTCAACGCATGTTGCTTGGCTACGCGATGCCAGAATCCGCAGGTTTGTTTGAAACCGAGCAAGGCAGTTTGTCTCCGTACAACGAAGTGCAAGGCATGGGCGCAGAGCTGGCGGGCAAGTTGGCACACTTTATCCAACAAATTAGCACTTATCGAAGCAAACTTTCTCATGTTCAAACTATCGATGGTTGGCGAGAGACTTTGGTTTCACTGCTGGATGACTTCTTCTCAGTTGAGTTAGAAGGCGAAATGGCGCTCAAGTCCATTCGCGATACGCTCAGCCAACTCAAAGAGCAATTAGCTGATGCCGCATTTGATGATGCGTTATCGCCGTCGATCATCAGCCAATACCTTCAAAACAAATTATCTGGCACACGAGTCAGCCAGCGCTTCCTTGCTGGTCAAGTGAACTTTTGTACCCTGATGCCGATGCGCTCTATTCCGTTTAGAACCGTTTGTCTACTGGGGATGAATGACGGCGTGTACCCACGCTCCATGCCGCCAGAAGGCTTTGACTTGATGACAGGAAGAACCAAACCGGGCGACCGTTCGCGCCGAGATGATGACCGTTACCTATTCCTCGAAGCGATGTTGTCTGCACAACAAACGCTCTACATCAGTTATGTTGGCCGTTCAATCCAAGACAATACCGAGCGAGTGCCTTCGGTTCTGGTTTCTGAGCTGATGGAATACTGCCACCAAAACTATTGTTTAAGTGGTGATGAAGCGTTGCCCGTTGATGAGTCTGGCGACAACTTATTAAATGCGTTGGTGAATACCCACGCCATGGTGCCGTTTAGCCCAAGTGCGTTCCAAGGCATGCACGCCAGCTACGCGAAAGAGTGGATTCCAGCGGCATTGACTCAAACTAGTCAATCGCAAGGCTATGTTCGTCGTGATTTTAATCGGGCATTAGACGACTATCTGTTAGGAGCGACGTTCCCACTTGAGCTCGACTTAGTCGAGTTGCAACGTTTCTGGCGCTTACCTGTGCAGTATTTTTTCAATCGTCGTTTAAAAGTAACCTTTGAACCGCCACTACCGGTGATGGAAGACGACGAACCCTTTGTTTTAGGTGGTTTGGAAAGCTATCAAATGCGTGATGAGCTGTTAGAAACCTTGCTTGAAGCGACATTGATGCAGCCAGAGAAAAAAACAGAGGTGCTTAAACACTTTATGAGTCAACAGCGCGCGCAAGGCAAACTGCCGGTGGGGGCGTTTGGTGATATCGAGTTTGAAACCAACCGAGTTCAGGCGGAAGAGCTGGTGGATAAACTGGCGTTTTTATCTGGTGCGCCTCAAGACGATTTGGAAATCGACCTGACGTTTGATTCCTTGTTTGAGCGAAATGAAGGCGAAGAGAAAAACGTTCGCCTAACAGGTTGGCTAACTCAATGCTACCAATCCGGTTTGATTCGCTATCGAAGCGGTAAGATTCGATCGCAGGATTACCTTGCAGCGTGGATCGATCACCTTGCCATGTCGGCGTCGGGTCATGCTAAGAAAACTCACATCATTGGTTACGATCGTAAAGAAGGCGCGCTGCATTTGATCTACCCAGAAATTGCCGATGTGCAGTATGCCAAACAGCTACTGACTGAATTGGTTCGCTTGTTCTTCGAAGGCATGACTAAGCCTTTGCCTTATTTCCCGAAAACGGCGTTGGCTTGTGTTGAAGCGGGCTTTAGCCGCGGTCAGTGGGTAGATGACGAAGAGAAATCTTTGAAGAAAATGGCTGACGCATTCAATGATGGCTTCATGAGCCCGGGCGAAGGCAGTAATGCGTACATCTCTCGAATTTGGCCTGCTTGGAATGATGAGTTGGCCTCAGAAGTTCGTTTGCTGACAGCATTAGTTCTGCAAGGTGCGCGCTTAGCGGTTCAAGACGCTGATGACGTAAAAGCGTAATAAAGACAGTTGGATAAAGAGAAGGAAGAGTAGGGTGGCCGCCAGAAAATCATTATTTTTTGTAGGGCGTTCGCTGTACGGCCACAAGGTCAGAGGGACCATGATACTTTTGTTTAATTCATTTGAGTTGTGCCGCCAAAAGGGTTTGGCTTATCTCGTGGGGCGCATACTAACGGTACGTCTTATGGATAACCGTGAGAAAGATCTCACAAAGCTCTAAATGATCCAACTTGTTAAACATATTAATAGAATTTTTAACTATAGATCACATTTATTAGGTGATACGTCCTAGTAAATAATCCGGAGAGATTCAGCGTTATGGATCAAATGTCAGGTGCAGAGTGCCCTCTACATACGTTAGACCGCACAGAGCAACCTCAACCAACGCCACTAGAACCGATGACGTTTCCTCTGCACGGTGCGAGGTTAATCGAGGCATCAGCAGGTACAGGTAAAACCTTCACTATTGCAGGTTTATATCTGCGTCTTTTGCTTGGTCATGGCAGCGCGGAAACTCGACATCGCGTACCGCTTACGGTCGACCAAATTCTGGTTGTAACCTTTACCGAAGCGGCAACTGCGGAATTACGCGATCGTATCAGGGCAAGAATCCATGATGCGCGAATCGCGTTTGCGCGTGGACAGAGTTCCGACCCGGTGATCCAACCTTTGCTTAATGAGTTTGACGATCACAAGCAAGCCGCAGAAATTTTATTGCAGGCAGAGCGTCAGATGGACGAGGCGGCGGTCTACACCATTCACGGTTTTTGCCAACGTATGCTAACGCAAAATGCGTTTGAATCTGGCAGCCGATTTAATAACGAGTTTGTGACCGATGAAAGTCACCTAAAAGCGCAAGTTGTAGCCGATTACTGGCGCCGCAATTTCTACCCGTTGCCATTTACCTTGGCTGGAGAAATTCGCCAGCTATGGGGCTCTCCATCTGCGTTATTGTCTGACATCAGCAATTACTTAACTGGTGCGCCGTTAAGCCTTTCTGTTCCGGCAATGAAAGGCAGTTTGGCTGATCTTCATACTGAAAATTTGAAAAAAATTGATGAATTAAAAGCACAGTGGCGAGAAAGCCAAGATGACTTCTTAACGCTAATTTCAGGTTCAGATATTAACAAACGCAGCTACACCAAAAAGTCTCTGCCGACGTGGTTGGAGGCGGTAAACGCTTGGGCGGCAACGGAAACTACAGGTTACGATTATCCAGACAAGCTGGAGAAATTCGCGCAAAACGTCTTGTTGGAAAAAACACCGAAAGGCAGTGCGCCGCAGCATGCGGTATTTGAAGCCATTGAAACATTTCTTACCAACCCAATCAGCTTAAAAGCGCCACTGCTTGCTCATGCAATTGAACATTGTCGTGTGATGCTGGCTAACGCGAAAAATCAAAAACAGTGGCTCTCTTTTGATGATTTGCTGACGCAACTTTCTGCTTCTATCGATACGGACGAAAGCGAGCTTTTGGCTGAGCGTATTCGTACTTTGTATCCTGTCGCAATGATTGACGAGTTCCAAGATACCGACCCGCTTCAATACAGTATTTTCAGCCGTATTTATCTGAACAACCCAGAATGTGGTTTGTTTATGATCGGTGACCCCAAGCAGGCGATTTATGGCTTTCGTGGCGCAGACATTTTCACTTACATCAAAGCGCGTAACCAAGTAAGTGCCCACTACACGTTAGGAACCAACTGGCGTTCTAGCGCAGATATGGTGCAGGCGGTAAACCAAGTATTTGCTTTGCCAGACAGTCCATTTATCTATGATTCGGACATCCCGTTCTTACCCGTTAAGTACAGTCCCAATGCCGAAAAACGCATTTGGACTATCGGTGGCCAAAAGCAACCCGCGCTGACTTATTGGTTGCAAGAAGCGGACGATAAACCGCTACCAAAAGGCGAGTATTTGACTCGGATGGCGGAGGCGACCGCAAGCCAAATCCAAACCATTTTGACGCAGGCTCAACAGGGGCAAGCGTGTCTGGTGAATGGCGAAAAACAGAAAGCGGTTCAAGCGGGCGATATCGCGGTGTTGGTTCGAACAGGTAGTGAAGGTCGAATGATCAAACAAGCGCTGGCTGAACAAGGCATTGCCAGCGTGTACCTGTCTAACCGAGACAGTGTGTTTACCAGTTCAGTGGCGCAGGATCTACAGCGTTTGCTGCAAGCGGTGCTGACTCCAGAAAATGACCGTGCGCTGCGTGCAAGTCTTGCTTCTGAGCTGTTTGCCCTCGACGCAGCAAGTTTGGATGCACTTAATAACGATGAAGTGGTGTGGGAAAACGCCGTAAACGAATTCAAAGAATATCGCAAACTTTGGATTCAACGTGGTGTGCTGCCGATGTTGCGCGCGGTGATCAGCAAACGCCATATTGCCGAGCGATTACTAGAAGAAGGTGCGAGTTCACAGGGTGAAAATGGTGAGCGAGTACTTACCGATTTAATGCACATCGGTGAACTGCTTCAACAAGCCAGTAATGAACTGGATAGCGACCACGGTCTGCTGCGTTGGCTCGCTCAGTCTATCAGTGATGCGGAAAACGGTTTGGGTGGCAGTGATGACCAAATCCAACGTTTAGAATCGGAACGTAACTTAGTGCAGATCGTAACTATTCACAAATCAAAAGGCTTGGAGTATGACCTCGTATTTCTGCCGTTTGTGTTCAGCTATCGAGAAGCCAGTGAAGCCAAATATTACGATGCAGCCAATGACCGCACGGTACTGGATATCACTGGCAACGACGCGTCCATGAAGCAAGCGGATAAAGAGCGTTTGGCGGAAGACTTACGCTTGATATACGTGGCACTAACACGTGCTGTGTATGCGTGTTTTATTGGAGCCTCGCCTTTGCGCAATGGTCGTTCGACCAAAGAGCCAACTGGCGTACACCGCAGTGCGATTGGCTATTTGATTCAGAATGGTCAAGAAGGTGGCATTAACGATTTGCACCAAGGTTTAACAAAGCAACAAGACGAGCTTGATTGTGTCGTTGTGGCCGATCCGCCGCAGAAACTCGAAGAGAAGTACGTAGCGCCACAAGAAGAAGTACACGATCTTAGTGCGAAAGAACTGCAAAACCCTATCGACAGAAACTGGCGCATCACCAGTTACTCTGGCTTGGTCAAGCAAGGCTCTCATCACGCCGAGCATGATGCCACGATTGAGATTACAGGTTTCGATATCGACTCATCTGAAGAACAAGACGAAGCGGATTTGGTGGAGCCAGAGCGTTCGATTTTTACCTTCCCTCGTGGTGCGCGTCCGGGTACGTTCCTGCACAGCCTGTTTGAGGAAATTGAATTTACTCAGCCAGCCACGACGGAAGAGAATACACAAATCATCCTTGGCTTGATGGAAAGCGAACAGCTCGATGAAGAGTGGTTGCCCATTTTACAGCAATTGATTGATACCGTACTCGCAACGCCGTTGGATGGTAAATCTTTGCTGCTGAATCAAAAAGCACCGTCGCAACGTTTGGTGGAGATGGAGTTTTTGCTGCCGATTGAAGTTTTGTCTGCACCGGCGTTAAACCGAGTCATTCAACGTCACGATCCGTTGTCGGCGAAAGCGGGGGATTTAGGTTTCCAAACCGTGCAAGGCATGCTCAAAGGTTTTATCGACTTGGTGTTTGAACATCAAGATAAATACTACGTGCTTGACTGGAAATCGAATCATCTTGGCGACGATGTGACGAGCTACCATGGTGAGGCTCTGAAATCGGCGATGGCGGATCACCGCTACGATTTGCAGTACCAGATTTATGCGTTAGCACTGCATCGTTTCCTACGCAGCCGATTGGCGAATTATCAATATGAGCAGCACTTCGGTGGCGTGTATTACTTGTTCTTGCGCGGCATGGATGGGCAGAGTGACCACGGCATTTTTGCTGCGAAACCAACCTTAGACTTCTTACAAGAGATGGATCGTTTGATTGATGGTCAAGCAGTTGAAACGCGCTCAACTCAAGCCGGGCAGATGGAGCTACTTTAATGACGACAAATCGCAATCTTCATTCTGGCCAAGATAGTCTATTGGTAGTGCTGGAACGCTTGGCGCACAAAGGTGCTATTCGTCAGCTCGACTACCAATTCGCCTGCTTTATTGATTCTCAAGCGCATGATGAATCGTCGGACAGCCAAGCATTGGCGTTTATCGCTGGTGTTGTCAGTAGTGAGCTCGGCAAAGGACATATCTGTCTGTCTCTGTTCGATGCACAAGGGCAATCTGCGGATTTAGCCAGTAAGTTAGGGCTGTTTGGTGAGTCGGCATTGGCGCTCAACACACAGTTGCAAGGCATAGACTGGATTCAAGTATTACAAAATTCCAGCGTGGTCGGCGCGCAAGGAGAAGCCTTGCCTTTAATGTTCGATGGTGAGCGTCTGTATCTGCATCGCTATTGGCATTATGAAGTGACACTGGCGGAAAAGCTCAATCAGTTGGGCGCCGCAGTTAACTTGCAACCACAAGAGTTTGCGCGATTATCCGAGTTGCTCAACCATTTGTTTGCACGCCAATACCATTTTCTGTTTAACGCGTTAGGTAAAGCAGTAGAAGCGGGAAACAGTAACCAAGTGTTGCGTCAGCAACTGGTGTGTGACCACCTTGATGTGGTCGCAAGCGAATCGTTGGATTGGCACGCCATTGATTCCGTACTTAGCAATGCGCGCAAGGTTCAGGATTTACAAACACTGGATGAACTCGTGCCACTCTCGGCTTGCGTGAACTGGCAAAAAGTCGCGGCGGCGGTTGCGTTGACCCGTCGGTTTGCTGTGATTTCTGGTGGCCCAGGTACGGGTAAAACGACGACGGTAACCAAATTGCTTGCTGCTTTGATTGAACAGGCAACGCACGAGAAAAATCTGACCATTAAGCTGGTGGCCCCGACGGGGAAAGCGGCGGCGCGATTAACCGAGTCCATTGGTAAAGCAGTGCAAGAACTGCCAGTTTCTCCGGAGCTAAAAGCCAAAATTCCGACTGAATCGAGTACCTTACATAGGTTGCTGGGCGCGATTCCTAATAGCGCAGAATTTCGTCACAACAAGCAAAATCCACTGCATTTGGATATTTTGGTTATCGATGAAGCGTCGATGGTCGATTTGCCAATGATGTATAAAGTGGTCGATGCCTTACCGAAACATGCGCGGCTGATTTTGCTAGGTGATAAAGATCAACTTGCTTCAGTTGAAGTAGGGGCCGTGTTGGGTGATATCTGTTCGTTCCACGCATTGGGTTATGGAAAAGAGCAGGCGTCAGCCATTGCAAAACTGACGGGTTTCGATACTTTAGCCCATACGGGTAACAGTGCATCTAGCATTGCCGATAGTTTATGTATGCTGCAAAAGAGCTACCGATTTGACGCTCGCTCAGGCATTGGTCAGTTGGCAAAAGCGGTTAACTCAGGTTCTGCTGCGAGCGTAGATAACGTCTGGGCGCGTGACTTTTCTGACATCGAACATTTCGCGCTAAGTAGTCAACATTACAACCAAATGATGCAGACGTTGGTGCAGGAATACGGTCGTTACCTCAAACGCATTGGACAACAGGAAACCGATCCTAAAACCGGAGAGCTAGAGTCGCTAACGCACAAAGCCAAAGCAGTGTTAGATACCTTCAACCAATGCCGATTGCTGTGCGCGATCCGTGAAGGTGACTTCGGTGTGGCTGGGCTAAACCAACGCATCGAGAAAGCGCTCGCGGCGCGCAAGTTCATTCAAGTTCAGGATGAAATTTGGTATCACGGCAGACCCGTCATGGTTACGCGTAATGATCACGGTTTAGGTTTGTATAACGGTGATATTGGTATTTGCATGCGAGATGACAGTGAAGAAGAACCGCGTTTGAAAGTCTTTTTCGAGTTACCTGACGGCAGTGTGAAATCGGTCTTGCCAAGCCGAGTACCTGAACATGAAACGGCTTACGCTATGACCATCCATAAATCGCAAGGCAGTGAATTTGATTACACCCTGATGATTTTGCCACCAGACTTTAGCACGATATTAACCCGTGAGTTGATTTACACAGGCATTACCCGCGCGAAAAAGCGTTTAGCTCTTTACGCCGAACTTAATGTTCTGAAGCGAGGCATTAAGGTGAAAACCACTCGTGCGAGTGGGTTAGTACAGCGGCTTACTAACTAAAACAAGAAGACCGAGCTTATGGCTCGGTCTTCTTTTATGCATGTTTTGCAAACGCGTTGGTAAAAGACACGCTGCGTATTTTGTATTGCTGTTGATAAGCAAGAATAAAATCTCGGATAGCGTCATTTACGGGGAAAACACAGTGGACGTCTAGGCCTTCTAAAAACTGATTGTCAGCCATATCCCAGAAGCTTTGAAGCGAATTACAAATGATTGTTCTCATAACAGTGCTCGTCTCGGCTTATTTAAAGTCAGATTAACAACTGTCCTTGGTGTGCAATACGGAGCTAACTAGTTTTTCAATTGCCCAGTATTTTAGGGTGAAGGCTACATTACATCACCTAGATCCATTCGTATTGGTTAAAAACCAATCACTAGCGAGCAGAGTATAGCCAACCAAATGTATATTTAAAAGATAAAATTGGAACAAAAATCAAGCAATGGTTTGCGCATTTCTAAGTTGGGTTTACATGATGACCCGCTAGTCCGGAGTAGGGTTTATGTGTGGCCTTACTCCTAAACAAGCTCGATGTGCAGGGTTGAGCGTTAATGAACTGAATCCTGCCCTTTGAGGTTAGTTGGTATAGTGGAACGTTAAGTTTCGCTCCCTGATTTAAGGTTAAGCTATAAATCTAACGCTAAGATTTTGGACTTACGCTGGAAGTTATATAACCCTTGTTTGGCTCCAGGCAAATAGTCGACACTGACTTCGTAAAAACCTTGCTCTCTAAACCAATGCAAACTGTGTGTCGTGAGGACAAAAATCTGATCAATGGTTTCGGATTTAGAACGATGTTTCATGTAGTTGAGCAGTAACAAACCTCGGTTTCCATCACGATAGTCAGGGTGAATCGCTACGCAAGCCATCTCAGCTTTACGCTCTTCTGGGTATGGATAAAGGGCAGCACAGCCAATAATCAAGCCGTCTTTTTCGATGATGGTAAATTTTCCTATCTCTTGCTCTAGCTGCTCTCGAGAGCGCCTAACGAGTACACCTTGTTCTTCTAAAGGGCGAATGAGGTCTAAGATACCGCCAATATCGTCAATATTAGCTTGCCTCACTTGTTCAGCACTCGCCATAACAACTTGGGTACCGATACCGTCGAAAGAGAACAACTCCTGAATTAAGGCGCCATCTACTTTATAACTGATCAAGTGGCTACGAGGTACTCCGGCACGGCAAGCGGCAATAGAGCCTTTAAGAAAGCGCAGTGTTCCAGTGTTGTAATCTAGGTCAGGAGACGTATTTTCAGAAAGCGTTTTGATGACATGCTCCGCCTCAATTGGTAGTAACTCGGCGACAGCATTGCCGTTGTCATCAATGACACCTTGTTCGGAGCAAAAACCAATCAGCTTATCCGCACCCAGCTTTATCGCTAGTTGGGTGGCGACTTCTTCCGATAATAAATTGAAGCACTCGCCAGTCACAGAGCTAGCAATGGGACCTAGCAGAACAATTGAACCTTGATCAAGAGTGCGATTAATCGCGTCGGTGTCAATGCGGCGAATACGTCCACTATGGCAATAGTCCACACCATCATCAACGCCGAGTGGTTGGGCAATGATGTAGTTTCCGCTAACGACATTGAGCTGGGTACCTGCCATCGGAGTATTGTTGAGGCTCATTGATAGGCGCGCAGTAATCGCAAGCTGAAGTTGTCCGGCAGCTTGCATAACAACAGATAAAGCCGATTCATCCGTAATGCGGATATTTTTGTGGTAAGGCGTAGTGAGGTCTTGTTTTTCTAGCAGCTGATTAATTTGAGGACGTGCACCATACACCACCACGACTTTGATTCCGAGGCTGTGCATGAGTGCGATATCATTAATAATATTGCCAAAATTTTTGTGTGCGACGGCTTCTCCGCCCAGCATGATCACCATGGTTTTTCCGCGGTGAGCATTGACATAAGGTGTTGATTGACGGAATCCTTTTACGAGAGCAGTACTACGAATTTTCACTACAGCCATCCCTTTGTTTAATTATGTTAAAATAATGCCTTTTTATTCATTGAGTGGCAAGGCGAAATTTTGGAATAAAGCACAAACATATTGAGGTAGGTTCTTGGTCCCGTTAAGAGGGAAGGTTACAATGGTGGCGTCTTTCCTCAATACGTGAACCTCATGTCTTCTGCTGTTAATAAGAATGCTGCGATCACTGCTTCAAATCTGTCAAAAACGTCATCTAAATCAATTCTTCGTAAGTGGCTAGAGCGTTCTCTCATGCTTATAGCGATAGTTGGAACCGTTGTCGTGTGCATGCTGTATAGTGATTTGATTACTCGAACCATTAATCCGCCCATTCCCAAATCGACAATTTATGGTCGCTGGGTTGAGCAAGATGTTGCGCCTTATGCTCGTGAAGAATTTGTGTTGAGTGAGCGCGGTGTTACCGTAAATGGTTCTACAGTGGCGACCAGTTTTGAATTCGATGGGGATTCGTTTTCGTATCGAGTGGGTTCAAATGAGCGGCACTTCAATTTTGTGGGTAAGCAGCATGCAGAAATGAAGCTGGATGCCAATGCTCATTATCTACCTGTATTCCGTTTAGAGGGACGTGCAAGGATAGCGGTAAGATAGTCGTTTTTATTATTGTCTTTTAAGCAGAGCTCTCTTGCGTCTGTGAGCCATATGGATGATCACAATTTCATCTCTCAATCAGTAAATTTTACTTCCAAACATAATCCGGACAATTCCGTAATTCTTCCGCTGTTATCATGTTGCATTAACTGAATGAATTTACAACGAGTAAACGGATTGGCTTAGCGTTGAAACATTTTGTCGTTGCTTTTCAATTGCACCGTATGCATTTGTTTGCCATCCTTTTGCTATTCTCTTTTACGGAAAAGACACGTGTTAAAAAAACTCCTTCCTATTATCTCTTTGAGCCTACTCTTTGGCTGTGCTCAACAAAATGATCGTGCTCAGCAATATCTTGATGGTGAGTTTCCTCAGATCCTCAATCAAGTGGATGTGGTTGAGTCTAACAAACCACGCGATTTTACTGAATTTAACAAGCAAGCTGAGCAAGTGGTGATAAAGTCACCATCCATGGCGAAGATATACCAACCGCTATATCAACGATTAAGTGAGTGGGCGCAACAGAGCGGAGATACCAGTGCGTTGAGTGCGTTTGGCATTCAAGCCGCGCAATTGGGTGGTGGTGATAAAAAAGGTAATGTGCTGTTTACCGGATACTTTTCTCCCGTGATGGAACTGCGTCATACACCAAACGACATTTTTAAGTACCCAGTTTATGGCAAGCCAAACTGCTCATCAGATTGTCCGACTCGCGCGGAGATCTACAACGGGGCATTAGATGGCCAAGGTTTAGTGCTAGGTTATGCACCTAACCGTATTGACCCGTTTATGATGGAAGTGCAGGGCAGTGGCTATGTGCATTTTGAAGATGATGATACGTTGGAGTACTTCGCGTACGCAGGGAAAAATAATAAAGCTTACGTTAGTATTGGCCGCATTTTGATTGAACGTGGTGAAGTGCCGCGTGAAAAAATGTCTCTCAAAGCGATTAAAGAATGGGTAATGGACAACGACGACGCAACAGTACGCGAGTTGTTGGAGCAAAACCCTTCTTACGTCTTCTTTGCGCCAAAAGCGGAAGCGCCAGTAACGGGATCGGCTGGTATTCCTTTGTTGCCAATGGCCGCGGTCGCGGGTGACCGTTCTATCTTACCAATGGGGACTCCAATCTTGGCGGAAGTGCCACTGCTGAATGCCGATGGTACGTGGAGTGGTGCGCATCAACTGCGAATGCTGATCGTTTTAGACACTGGTGGTGCTGTAAAACAGAACCATTTGGATCTGTATCATGGCATTGGTGCGAGAGCAGGAACGGAAGCAGGGCACTACAAGCATTTTGGTCGAGTTTGGAAACTTGGGCTGGAAAACTCACCAACTCAAGCGCCTTGGGCTTTGCCGCCAGAAAAGCTACAATAGCCATCCAAGAAAGAGGAACCGCCTCTTATCTAGACATTTCATCAAAGAGTGCGTATAAATCGCACTCTTTGTTTTTCTATCGATCATCTGGACTTCAATATGCGTGAACTCGATACCCCAGCATCTGACAGCTACAATCAACGCTTTGGCGGCACTCGTCGTCTTTATGGCAACAGTGAAGTGGACATTCTTCGCGCTGCACACGTTTGTGTTATTGGTATTGGTGGCGTGGGTTCATGGGCGGTCGAAGCGCTGGCCCGTACTGGGATCGGTGAGTTGACTCTGATTGATATGGATGATGTTTGTGTCACGAATATTAACCGCCAAATTCATGCGATGACGGGCACCGTTGGCCAAAGCAAAATTGAAGTGATGGCCGAGCGTGTCAAATTGATCAACCCAGAGTGTAAAGTCAATCTGATTGATGATTTCATCACGCCAGACAATCAACATGAGTACTTAAGCAAAGAGTTTGATTACGTGCTAGATGCGATTGACAGCGTAAAAGCGAAGGCGTCTTTGTTGGCGTATTGCCGCAGCAACAAGATCAAAGTGATCACCACGGGGGGCGCTGGTGGTCAGGTTGACCCAACGCAGATCATGGTCGCTGACTTAACGAAAACGATCCAAGATCCTCTAGCGAAGAAAATCAAAGACACCTTGCGTCGTCATCATAACTTCCCTAAGAATCCGGCTCGTAAGTTTGGTATTGATTGCGTGTTTTCAACCGAGCAGCTGAAGTACCCTCAAGCAGACGGTTCAGTGTGTGGTGTGAAGTCGACAGCGGAAGGTCCAAAACGTATGGATTGCGCTAGCGGTTTTGGTGCGGCGACTGTCGTAACTGCAACGTTTGGCTTTGTCGCGGTATCGCGAATCGTTGAGAAGTTGATTTCAAAATATAAGCAGTAAACTAGAAGAAGAGCGCATCATGACAGATTTTCCCGTTTCTCCATTTGGTACAGATATCACCAGCGAAGACATTGTAGCGACTATGCAGCAATTTAAAGGCTGGGAAAATCGTTACCGTCAGGTTATTCAGTGGGGTAAAAAGCTGCCAAAAATGCCAGAAGAGCTGAAATCAGAACAAGTTACCGTTTCGGGTTGTGAAAGCTTGGTGTGGTTAGTGAGCCAAGAGCAAGATGGCGTTTGGCATTTTTGTGCGGACTCCGATGCGCGTATCGTCCGTGGATTGATTGCCTTGGTAATGGCAGCTTATGACGGTAAAACGGCCGATCAAATTCAAGCATTTGATATTGATGCTTATTTTGATCAGCTGGGGCTTGTCTCCCATTTAAGCCCGTCACGTGGTAATGGCTTGAAAGCTATTGTAGAGCAGATTAAGCAAGTCGCCGTGTAACGAGTTATTTTTCCAACTCTTAAAAAACGCCGAATAGCCTAGCTGTTTGGCGTTTTTTGTATCTGAGTTGAGATATTTTTTGCATATGGATAAAAAGTATGCAAATGGTCGACTATTTTAGCGTTAATTAACCATTCTATTGATCCTGGTTCATTATATTGCCCACTTGGTTTTTATAAACTCAATTGTATTTAAAATTTGTCTATATTAGATAATAGACATATGCCCCATCCGCTCCTATTCCCCAATGTGGAAACACACTTGGAAGCGATTGGGTTACTTAGATACAAATGCTAGGAACCTCCCTATATGCAATTCACCTTGGAACATGCGCAAGACGTGTTATCCGGAATGCCAGACCCCACTTTTATTCTGAGTGAAGATGGTATCTATATTGATGTTTTTGGAGGAACAGATAAAAAAGCCTATCACGATGGAAGCAATTTGATAGGTAAGACACTTCACGGTGTACTTGAAAAAGATAAAGCCGACTGGTTTATCGAGCAGATCAGTCGATCACTGAAACAAGACAGTATTGTGACGATCGAGTACAAGATGTGCGCCGACAGCATTCAGGGAATAGATGCCAACAGTGGACCAAGAGGCGACCTATACTACGAAGGCAAGATCTGCCCACTCGCTATAAAATTCCGGGGTCGTCGCGTTGTCCTTATTCTTACACGCAACATCTCCAATCGCCACCGAGTTGAAACCCTTCTTCGCCATCAAAGCCAAATTGATGCTCTTACCAACATCTACAATCGACGTGTTTTTTTCGAAAAGCTCACAGAAGAAGTTATTAAATCCCAAGCTCCAGATTATCACTCCGCGTTGTTATTGTTTGATTTGGACTTTTTTAAAGTCATCAATGATAAACGTGGTCATGATGCGGGGGATTATGTCTTAGAGACCTTAGCTGATTTGGTTTCTCACTTACTCGTCAAAGACGAAATTTTTGCAAGAGTCGGAGGGGAGGAGTTTGCGATTATTTTGCCAGAAACTTCTCTGTCGGCGGCGAAAGAGGTAGGAGAGGAAGTACGTTCCCACATTCAAAATTGTCAGTTCGAATTTGAAAAGATTGAAATTCCGGTCACGGTGAGTGTAGGCGTGGTGGAAATAGGCAGAAATGAAACCACCAAACGTTTGTATGCGCATGCAGATAAAGCGCTTTATGCTGCGAAAAGAAATGGCAGAAATTGCGTGGCGACTCTGGATAGGCAGATGGAGTAACCTTGTTGGTTACTCCAAATCAAACCGTTGGCGTTATAGCATGTCGACGGCTTTTTCTACGGCGGCGATGAGTCTTTCCACATCGCTCGTCGTGTTATAAATACCAAAAGAGACGCGTACCGTGCCTTTCACATTTAGCGCATCCATCAATGGGTGAGCGCAGTGGTGTCCTGCTCGTACCGCAATGCCTTGTTGATCGAGCAGCGTCGCAATATCTTGGTGATGAACGCCGTCCATTACGAAGGTCAGTACAGAGGCATTCGGTTGATAGCCTAGAATATGGATGTCATCCAAAGCGCTTAGTGCTTGGTAGGCCTTATCCTGAAGCGCATGGAGATGAGTCTCTACTTCGTGATGGTCAAAACCTTGGTACCACTCAATGGCTTTCGCTAGAGCAATCGCGCCCGCAACGTTTGGTGTGCCCGCTTCAAATTTTCCAGGAAGTGCAGAAAACGTCGTTTTTTCGAAAGAAACGCGTTCAACCATTTTACCGCCGCCGTGCCATGGTGGCATGGCTTCCAAAAGTTCAAGCTTGCCGTATAAAACCCCAATGCCTGCTGGTGCATAAAGTTTGTGACCTGAGAAAACGTAGAAATCGATATCTGATGCCGATAAATCAAGTTGCTCATGTACGATGCCTTGCGCGCCATCAACTACAACAACCGCGCCAACGTTGTGCGCCAGTTCAGTGATTTTTTCGATAGGTTGGCGTGTGCCTGTTACGTTGGTTATTTGTGCGCAAGTAACAATTTTACAGCGGTCAGACAGAAGCGCCTCAAATGCACTGATGTCGAACTGACAATCTGATGTCATCGGAACTTTAATGACTTTAGCACCCGTTTGCTCTGCCACGATTTGCCAGGGCACGATGTTGGCGTGGTGCTCCATCTCGCTAATTAAGATCTCATCACCTGGTTGTAACGTGCTACGGGCGTAGGTTTGAGAAATTAAGTTCAGTGCTTCGGTTGCGCCCCGTGTCCAAATGATTTCCTTAGAGCTGTTTGCGCCAATAAAGCTTGCCACTCGTTCTCGTGCCGCTTCAAATTGGCTGGTGGCATTAGCCGTTAAACTATGGCTGCCACGGTGAACATTGGCATTTTGCGCACTGTAGTAATGACTGATGACATCAATCACACATTGCGGTTTTTGCGTTGTCGCTGCGCTATCTAAATACACTAAGGGCGTATCGTTGACGGATTGGTTTAGAGCAGGAAATTGCTCGCGTACAGCATTTACGTCAAACATTATTCTTCACCAAGCTTGTGGTAGTGCAGAGTAGGCAGAGGGATCATTGGTTCAGCAACTGACCATGCGTGTTTTTTACCTGAGAGTTGAATGATTACTTCCATCGCGAACTCTAAAGCTGTACCCGGACCTTGACTAGTGATCAGGTTGTGGTTGATATCAAAGGTCACGCGTTTGCTGCGCCACTTCTCTTCCGGGATATGTGACTGAAAGCTCGGGTGACAGGTCATCAGTGATTGTGGGAAAAGATCATGGTGTTGCAATACCAACGCCGGTGCTGCGCAGATAGCAGCGACCAATTTTCCCTCATAGATGTGCTGCTTAAGGATTTCTATCATCACCGTACTATCACGAAAAATTTCTGCACCACCAACACCACCAGAAAGCGCTATGGCGTCAAACTCATCATCAGCGATATCGACCAGTTTACAATCGGCTGTTAGTGTGACTCCGCGAGAAGCTTTCATCGTCAATGAGCCATCAAAAGCAGCACTCGCTACCGTAACGTCATAACCCGCGCGAACCATCATGTCAATAACGGTGACGGCTTCCATTTCTTCGGTGCCCGGAGCGATTGGCACTAAGATTTTCTTACTCATTGTTCTGTCCAGCTTTGTTCTATTTGTTTGATGCGTTGGTAAAGTTTTAAATTCTCAGGCGTATTGATGCGATGTTTCTCGGCAGTCTTTAACAAGTATCCGGTTATAAAATCAATTTCCGTTCGACGCTGATGGAATACGTCTTGTCTCATTGAAGAATAGTTCTCAGCTGTGGCGTTCACCACTTGCATTACCGTATCGAAAAGAGAGCGAAACTCGATAGCAATACCTTCTTTACTCATTACTTCAACCAGTTCTTGAGTGATGCTTTCGAGTTGTATCTTAAACTCGGGCTTCGCAAGCTCACCATTCTTACACTGGAGAATCGCAGTCAGTGGGTTAATCGCGCAGTTGATCGCTAACTTAGTCCATAACGCAGATTGGATGTGTTGATTCCAAATGGCCTCTGATAGAGCATGATGCATAACATCTTGCAGAAAAGCGCACTGCATTCCTTTGTCATTATAACCACCCACTTGCGTTGTTCCGTGACCGGTATGCAGTACGTGTTGGTTATCTGGTTTGTATGCGCCGTGCGTCGTTGTGGCGAGCACGATAGGATTGTTTGGCAGAGCCTTCTCCACGCCAGAGGCGGTACCCATACCATTGTGCATCAGCATGATAATCGTGTCTGCGTTGATATGAGGCAGTAAAGGCTGAATGGCGTCTTCCATTTGCCAAGCTTTTACCGTGATCAAAATGAGATCCGCTTTATTTACGGAGGAAATATCTTGATTACTGAATACGGTTGCGGGTGTGTCATCCAACTGAAGTGATTGTTGTCTCTCTGAACTTCTTCCCCACAATGAAACATTGTGTCCGGCAAGCTGAAATTTTGTTGCCCAGAGTGAGCCCACCGCACCTGGACCGAGGATAAGGATATTCACCAAACGCTCTCATTAAAAAGGTTTGCTGCAAGGATAATGAGGGAAAAAAGGAAAGCAAATAAAAATGGCGCCGAAAGGCGCCATTTTTGAGCAAACTTAGTGGTTCAATTAGAACTTGTAAGTTACAGCTAGGTAGTGGCTTACACCAGTCGATTCTAGCTCAACACCTGGAGCGACTTGTAGACCGTCTTTTACGCCATATACTTCTTTGTATGCTTTCAGGCCGTAACCAACCGCGAAGCGATCTGAGTGCCAGTAAATGCCGTTGAACATTGCACCACCGTTTGACGCGGTAGTACCAAATTTGTTACCAGCATCATCATCCATACCGAATTGGTAATCAATGTAACCTTGGTAAGAAATGAATGAACCATTGTCGAAGAAGTAGAATGGTTTGAACCAGTTAGTCGAGATTTGGAAACCGTTCCAACCTTTGTTGTTGCCATCGTAAGTGCTGTACAGGTTTAGGCCGATTTTACCTAACCAAGGAACCATTACATCAGAACCTAAACCGATTTTCTGGTTGTTTACACCACCGTTGTTACCGCCCCATTCCATTAGAGATGCAATGTATAGCTCTTGAACTGGACCGAAAGATAGGTCTTTACCAGTTACGGCATCTAGAGACATACGTGGTGCAAATTTCATGAACATCTTGTCAGGAGCGCCGTTCTCAATTGACTTATCTTGGTTATCTTTAGTCGCTAGGTTAAATACGTCTACGTAACCGTATAGGTCGAAAATACCAGAGCGACCGCCAAATTCCATTTCTAGGTAATCGTGAGCGTTGTCGTCAGCGCCTTTAACTCGTGGCATTTCATCAATTGAGTACATGTAGTTGAACTGCATCCACTTGTAATCGTTTTTGTGGATATCGCCGTCAGAGTAATCTGCCGCCATAACTGGAGCTGAAGTAGCCGCTAGAAGGCTAAGAGCTAAAAGTGATTTACGCATAAGGGGACTCTCTATGTTTGTAATGATTCAGAACACGCAATCTATGCTGCGCTTTCCAATTGGCGGGAATAATAGCGATAAAAATCCCAAATGAAAGTGATAAAGGGTGCAAAATTGAACGTTTTTGGTGAGTTGTGTCACGAAATTATCTTTATTTACGGAACTTTTTGTTCGTTGCATTTGATTGCAATAAATATGTGACTTAGATCGTTTGCGTAAGCGATTTTATGACTTTTTAAGCCAGTCGATTAACCAACATAAATCGTTAGTGATCGGAGTGATAAGGGATTCGTATGTATCCGTGAATCAAAGAGGACGTTTGAATGAAAGAAGTCATGTTATTCCCACTCACTTCAGTTGTACTCCCTGAAGGTAAAATGAATCTGCGCATTTTTGAGCCACGATATAAGCGAATGGTAAAGGAATGCAGCCTACAAAATGTGGGTTTTGGAGTTTGCCTAGTAGGAAGTGAAGGTGACCCTAAAGACGTGGGTAACGTTTCATCTATCGGAACTTTGGTCAGGATCGTTGATTTTGAAACACTCAGTGATGGCCTTCTTGGTATTACAGTTGCTGGTGAGAAACGCTTTGTTGTTAAACGTGTTCGTGCAGATGCGGATGGCTTACGCCATGCAGAGGTTGAATGGTTAGATAATTGGCAACATCCAGACAACTCACCAGATTTCTTCTATTTAAGCCAGCAGTTATCCCATGTTTATGAAGAGTTTCCTCAACTTGGAAGCCTCTACCAGCATCGTTTTTACGATGACTCTGCTTGGGTTACTCAGCGTTGGCTTGAGTTACTACCCCTAGACTGCAATCTGTTCGAACAGCTAGTCGGCGCAGAGGACTGTATTCCTGCGTTGCAATTTCTGACAGAAGCCATAGAAGCCCCGACTAACAAAGAGGCAAGGATATGAAAGGATTTAACAAAGCTGCGCTAACTGTTGTTGCGGCGTTAGGACTGGCGGCGTGTGGCTCCGACAGTGACACTATCGAGTATTCCAATTTACAAGCAGTGCACGCGTCTTCTGATGCGCCGCTTGCAAATGTGTGGATCAACGATAAACCATCATTAACGAATGTTGATTATGGTGTGGGATCTGGCTACGTTAAATTGCGAGAGGGGATGAATTCGATTCAGGTCGATGTTCAGCTCCCAGGTAATGAAACCGCGACCGTAATACCTAAAACAGAACTAGATCTTGATTCCGACCTCAATTATAACGTGTTCGTTGTTGGCGATGCCGATGGTTCGCCAAACCCAGTTGAGCCTTTAGTTGTGACTCGCAGCGCCGATTCAATGGCTGATGCCAATAGTCTAGATGTTCAAGTTGTTCATGCAGCTTCAGGCGTTCCTGCTGTTGATCTTTATGTCACTGAGCCAGGTGTTGCTCTTGCTAGCGCGACTCCAATAACTAACCTTGCTTACAAAGCTTCTACCGACGTATTGAACATCCCAGCTGGTGAGTATCAAGTTCGACTTGCCGTAGGAGACAGCGTTGCTTTTGACTCCGGCACAGTACCTCTTGCGGCTAATTCCAACTTGACGATTGCCGCTATCGGCACAGGAGATTCGAATAGCACGTCACCTGTCAAACTCTTGGTGTTGGACGGTTCGGGCTCTTCTATAATTGAAGATATGGGCAGCCAAGCTGAAGTAAGAGTCGGACACCTTGTCGATGGAGCGCCAGTCGTCGATGTTAACGTTAACGGGGCGGCCTTCGCTCCTCTTGCCGACTTAGCGTTCAAAGAGATTCGTGGTTATTTGGATCTTGCTGCTGGCGCTTACGATATCGACGTTTACGTGGATGGCACAACAACCAATCCGATCATAGATGTTGACGGGTTAATGGTTGCAGGTGGAATGGATTACAGTGTTTATGCAGTCGGTGTTGTTAGCCCAGCGATTGATATCGAAGCTCTGGTTGTTGAAGATATGAGACGCGCTGTGGCGACTAGCGCGACATTGAATGTGACACACGCTGCGGCTAATCCTATAGCGGAAATGGTGGATATTTACCTCACTACGAGTGCAGGAATAGATGGAAGTGATCCAACTATTGCTAATTTTGCGTATAAAAATAGCGTACAAGGATTATATGTCGCTGAAGGTACATATTATGTAACGGTAACAGTGGCTGGTAACCCAAGTATTGTTGCGGTTGACTCAGCACCAGTCAATGTAATGAACGGTGTTGTGTACCAAGTCGTTGCCATTGATGATGGGAACAACGGTGGTTTCAACTTGTTGGTCGATGACGTGACCGATTAGGACGAATGGGAGGAGGAGACTCCTCCCACAAATTAAGGCCGATTATGATGAGTGATAGCCCGAAAAAACTGGGGCGCAGTGATTGGAACGATTACATGGATAAAGTGAAGGCTCGAGACAAAGACGCGTTCGCTTTTGTATTCCGTTTTTACGCACCCAAGCTGAAGCAATTCGCTTACAAACATGTTGGTAATGAGCAAGTTGCTATGGAGATGGTGCAAGAGACCATGGCGACAGTTTGGCAGAAAGCGCACCTCTATGATGGTGAAAAGAGCGCGTTATCGACTTGGATATATACCATAATCCGAAACCTTTGTTTTGATTTGCTGAGAAAACAGAAAGGTAAGGAATTACACATTCATTCTGATGACATTTGGCCGTCAGAGTATTATCCACCTGATCTTGTTGATCACTATTCACCAGAACAAGATATGTTGAAAGAACAGGTGGTTAAGTTTTTAGATATATTACCGAAAAACCAGAGAGATGTTTTACAAGCGGTATATCTTGAAGAGCTACCTCATCAACAGGTCGCGGAATTATTTGATATACCCCTCGGTACTGTAAAATCCAGGCTGAGGCTTGCAGTAGAAAAGCTAAGGCATTCAATGCATACGGAGCAACTATGAACAAACACCCAGATAACAGCTTGTTAGAAGCATACGCTTCGGGAAGCATTGATGCGGTTTCTGGTCTTGTGGTCGCAACCCATTTAGAAACATGCACCAAGTGCCGAGCTTATGTGAACCAAGTCGAAGCAAGTCAAGCGAACATCGTAAGTGACATACCTTCTGAGTATGTTTCTGAATTTGACGACATGTTTAATGACATCATCAATGCGGAGCCAGCGACTGATAATATCGTGATCCGCGACTCTGCTGCTGTTAATGTCGCAGGAAAAAGTTTCGCTCTTCCTAAAACTCTAGCGCGTTTCTCTGACCTCGTAGGGTCATGGAGAAGTTACGGAGGCAAGGTTTTTAGTGCTCAGATTGACCTAGGGGAAGACGCTCGTGTCAGCTTAATGTACATCGGGGAAGATGTGCAAATTCCTCAACATACGCACAAAGGCCTGGAGTCCACATTGATCCTGCATGGCGGATTTAGTGACGAGGATGGCCAATATGAAGAGGGCGATTTGATGATTAGAGACGCATCAGTGAAGCACAGCCCTTACACTAAGGCCGGAGAAGACTGCTTGTGTTTAACCGTATTGACTGAGCCGATGATCTTTACTCAAGGCGTGGCACGTATATTTAATATGTTTGGTAAAGGGTTATACCCATAGACCTCTTATCTTATATCTCGCAAAACAAAAACCACCGAATTCGGTGGTTTTTTATATGTTTCGTTAATTCTTGTGACGTGCTTTTTCCAATAGAGCATCAAAGTAATGTCGTAGCGAGTACAACATAATCAAGCTTGGCACGACCATGACAGCGGTAAGCACGAAGAATGTGCTCCAATCATTAAGATAATCCACTAGCTCGCCACTGAAAGAAGCAAGAGTCGTCCGTCCGAAGTTTCCTAGAGAAGCAAGCAACGCATACTGAGTTGCCGAAAATGCTTGTCCGGTTAGAATCGTCAAAAATGAAACAAAAGCGACAGTTGAGAAAGCAGTCGTAAAGTTATCGACAATAATCGTGGCTAAGTACAAGTGCTCGTTTGGGCCTACCGAAGCAATCCAAGCAAACATCAAGTTACTGGCAGACATAGCAATACCACCGATCATTAATCCACGTACAATACCAAACCTAACGTTGAACATGCTTCCGACAAAAGTAAAGAAGATGGTGGCTCCCCAACCAATCAGTTTGGAGTAATAGCCAATTTGTTCATTGCTAAAACCAATATCTTTGTAGAACGCGATCGACATCCTGCCCAAAAACGCTTCGCCAATTTTAAATAGGAAAACGAACAGCAACAGAGTAATCGCGACACGGACACCATTGCGATTAAAGAAATCAAGGAAAGGTTCCACAACAGTCACGGTAAACCAAGCTACGACTTTCGAACCAACCACTTCTTTGTGGCGTTGTTCAGCGGCAGACTGAAGTTGTTCGCGTTGAGTCTTAGGTTCACCGACTAAAATCGTAAAGACCATTAGAATGCCGACTATCACCGCCATCCCGTAATACACACCATTCCAACCGACACTGTCAGCATTAACAAACGCTAAATAACCCGGTAGTGAATAACCTGTCCACCAGCCAATGACCGCCATTGCAGAAGCTTGAGGCAGTTTAGACTCTTCTGACTTTGGGAAAGTATCAATACGAAAAGCATCAATTGCGATGTCTTGTGTCGCTGAAGCCGTTGCAATACACAAGGCGAGTAGTGACGCAAACACCAAGTTTTCCGCTGGATTAACACCGGCAATAAATAGGGTAGCGACGAGTACGATACTTTGACAAAAGAAAATCCAGCTACGTCTTTGCCCCAGCAGTCTAAAGAGGACTGGCAGCTTCACGCGGTCAACCAGAGGTGCCCACAGAAAGTTGATCGCATAGACCGCAAAAACGCTACCAAAATAGCCAATTGCGGAGAGGGTCAAGCCGGCATCTTTTAGCCAACCTGACATGTTTGAACCGATAAGAACCCACGGAAAGCCGCTAGAGCAGCCCAGCATGAAAACCCACATGAGTCGTTTATCGAGGTAACTTTTTACCGTTTCCAACCAAGTGATGGAAGGTAATGAAGACATAAATCAATCCAATAAAATGAAGCCGTTGAAAGAGAAAGCCCTTCGATTATTCAAAGGGCTTATCGTTTTGGCTATTTAAGTAGTGTAGCTTTGGTGATGACGATTTGCGTCTCTGGTACATCACGCATTCGGCCTACCGTCGTGGTCGGCTGCTGAGCCATTTTCTGGATAACGTCGAACCCCTCAGTAACCTCACCAAATACAGCATAACCTGGTGGTCGAGCGCCATAGTTGAGAAAGTCATTGTCGACTAAGTTGACGAAAAACTGACGAGTTGCAGAGTTTGGTGCATTGGTTCGTGCCATGGCGATGGTAGCACGGTCATTGTTTAGACCATTATTTCCTTCGTTTTTGATTGGCGCGTATGTTTTCACCATCTGCATATCTTGGTTAAAGCCGCCACCTTGTGCCATGAAGCCTGGGATAATACGATGAAAAATAGTACCCTCGTAGCTCCCATCTTCTACATATTTTAGAAAATTAGCGACAGTGATAGGTGCTTTCTCTTCGTTTAACTCAACCGTAAATGAACCAAGTGTCGTTTCAAACGCTACTTTTGGTCCAGCCCAAACGCTGCAGCTGAGTAGTGCTAAGGACAGAATCGCTTTGCGTAACATTAGAAACGCTCCTGCATGTATTGACGAAGCTCAGGGTCATTGGCAATCTCTTTAAGCGTCAATGTCACCACATCATTCAATGTCTCTTCAATATCGGCATCAGAAGCACTCAATGTGCCAGATCGCTTTGCTGTACCTGTATAAGTTTTGACTAGCTTGCCCTCAGGTGTCTCTGCTGTGATTTCCAGCACAACTTTAGCATCCATCTCATTTTCCATCACCGAATGCTTCACGTTGACCAACGCTTCTTGAACGCTCAATTCAATCGCGTTGTTGCTGTTTAGATCCGCATGGAAACCTTGAGATGAGAATTGCTTCTCTAATGCTTCTTCTAACGCAATACGTAAATTCTGTTTAGCATGAAGAGGAAGAATGTTCGAACGGCCGTTATCCACCAACGCCACGTACTGCGCTGCACGTACATCTTTGCTGGTCAAACTGTAAGTCTTGCCTTGAACAATTGGATTGGTGCTCAATGTGCTTTCTGGCATCAGGTTCAGCTGAGGTTGTTGAGGGGCTGAACACGCAGCAAGCAACGCAACCGAAGCCGCAAGTACCAATTTTCTCATTTTATTATTCCTTTTAACTATTTTGCTAAAGCTTATTTTGCGCTTAATTTAGCAGGATTTTTTGTAGCCTGTAAAATCACAAACTTATTGTTGGAAGCGATAAGTTTCACATTTTTATCGCCAAACAGACGTTTGAGTTTTGCGTCGTACCCGAGGTGACGATTTCCGATAACCAGTAAACGGCCATTTTCACTTAATACTTGTTTAGCATCGCAGAACATTTGCCAAGCAATATGATCGGTGATTGCCTGTTGTTGATGAAACGGTGGATTACACATAACCATAGAGCTGCTGCTGTGTTTAAAACCGTCCAAGCAATTGTTCGCTATGCACTGTATGTCTCTATTTTCACCAAGGTTGTCGCGTAGGTTCTGTTTTGCCGACTCAAGCGCCATAAAGCTTTCATCAACACATGTTAGCCGAGCATTTGGATTCAACTGACCAAATTTAACAGACAGAATACCATTGCCGCAGCCGAGGTCGATGACATTGTCTATCGAAGGGTCTTGAGGCAGGTGCTGCAGCATAAAGCGTGCACCTAAATCTAAACTTTCTCCTGAATAGACATTTGGCATGTTCTTGAGTTCGATATCTTCGCCATCAACGCGCCAAGTCGTGAAAGGCATTACTTCAATCGGAGGCTCAACTGTTGCTTGAGAAAACACCAATCTGTGTTTTTTCCAGGCCAAAGATGTTTTTGTTTCGCCTAAGTATTTTTCAAACAGTTTTAGCGTCGAAGTATGAATTTCTTTCGCTTTATTGACTGCAATGACGGGGCAGGAAGCCGGTAGTGCCTTTCTTAATTGGCTTAGTATCCACACTAGATGGCGGTTACTTTTGGGCAGTTGCAGCAAGACGAGATCAATATTGGCAGGAATGAGGTCCATCGTGGTGGCAAACGCTACTTTATTGCACTGGTTTTGCTCGAGATTTTGCTGTGCACCTTTATGTGAGATGAATGAATCACTCATTAGCGTTACATGGTGCTTTTCCGAAAACCAGCAGGAGAGGGCACCAAAGCTGTCATTAATCACGAGGATGTTTTGATTGTCTGGCAAAGCAAGCTCTTCAACATGATTAATAAGATACTCATCACCGGCATCCCACGCTTGTAGCGTTTCGTTACTACGTTTTGGGAAACGATGAAGTGTTAAGCTTCGCTCGTGAAGGTTCAGTTCGGTTTTCATAGCTAAATGTAAGTTGATTTAGAAATTAAGTGTTATTGTCGCAAATGATGACGTGTCGAGATACAAAAAGCTGTCAAATTTTACGAGTTCAGTGATGGCTGCTCTTTAGACATGTTCATGGAGTCAAGCGCTTTGAGACAATATGTCTACAAAGTGCGTCAATAGTGAGAGTGATGTTTGAGTGATGCATGTCTGCTTTACTTAGGTATATACTTATGGAATTCGCATCAATGAGGAACGAATATGATCCAAGAAATCATAGAGAAGAAACTACACAGTGAGCTGCAACCCAGCTATCTCAAAGTCATTAATGAGAGCTACATGCATAATGTGCCACCAGGCTCAGAGAGTCATTTCAAAGTGATTGTTGTGAGTGATTCGTTCGCGGGACAGCGTTTGATTGGGCGCCATCGTCAAGTTCATCAAATTTTGGCAGATGAACTGGACAACCACATTCATGCATTAGCTATTCATACATACACTGATGAAGAGTGGAAGCGTGAACAAGATGGCGCCCCTGATAGCCCGATGTGTATGGGTGGTGGTCACTAAAAACGCAAGATATAAAGGTGCAGAGAAAAGGTGGCTTAAGGCCATCTTTTTTCGTTTTACATTCTTTAGGGACGTTAACGTGGCACAAATTCTGGTTAAAAAATGTGTTAACAGTGTTTCAACAAATGAATGGAAATTGCAGAATATTTCAGGCGATGAATATCACTTTTCCATAAGATATGTATGGAATATGGCATTTGTGCGATGGGTCAAAGTTATGACTATTCTTTGACCTTTTAGACCTGATTCTACCGAAATAACCCCTCTATTCTAATGATTGATCATGGCATCAAGTTCCTAAAAAATGCTAGACTACGGCACCTGATAAATCTCGCGTATTCCTTGTGACGAGATTTTTAATAGGATGTTGCGATTTTGATGTTTAAAACAACATCAAAACCGGACACTGATGTCGTGTCTAAAAGTTACGCAATCAAAAGAATCTTTTTCCCGATAAAAGTAGTGCAAGTGCGTATGATTACAATAAAGAAGGGCTTGGATCTTCCTATCGCAGGAACTCCATCCCAGGTGATTAATGATGGTAAGACCATCAAAAAAGTCGCCTTGCTTGGCGAAGAGTACGTTGGCATGCGACCTACCATGCATGTCCGCGTTGGTGATGAAGTGAAAAAAGCGCAAGTTCTTTTTGAAGATAAAAAGAACCTAGGCGTGAAATTTACTGCACCAGCAGCCGGTAAAGTGATCGAAGTTAACCGTGGCGCTAAACGTGTCCTTCAATCTGTAGTGATTGAAGTGGCAGGTGAAGAGCAGGTGACATTTGATAAGTTCGAAGCCGCTCAACTTTCAGGTCTAGATCGTGAAGTGATCAAGACTCAGTTGGTTGACTCTGGCTTATGGACCGCTTTACGTACTCGTCCGTTTAGCAAGGTTCCTGCAATCGAGTCTTCTACTAAGGCTATTTTCGTAACTGCAATGGATACTAATCCACTAGCAGCTAAGCCTGAGTTGATCATTAATGAGCAACAAGAAGCATTCATTGCTGGTCTAGACATTCTTTCAGCCCTGACAGAAGGCAAGGTTTACGTATGTAAATCTGGCACTAGCTTGCCACGCTCTTCACAGTCTAACGTAGAAGAACACGTCTTCGATGGCCCTCACCCAGCAGGTCTTGCTGGCACCCACATGCATTTCCTATACCCAGTAAATGCAGAGAATGTGGCATGGAGCATCAACTACCAAGACGTTATCGCGTTCGGTAAGCTGTTCCTAACTGGTGAGCTATGCACAGATCGTGTTGTGTCTCTAGCTGGCCCAGTTGTGAATAACCCTCGTCTAGTTCGTACCGTAATGGGTGCAAGCTTAGATGACCTAACAGATAACGAGCTGATGCCTGGCGAAGTTCGTGTGATCTCTGGTTCAGTACTAACAGGTACACATGCAACTGGTCCACACGCATACCTTGGCCGTTACCATCAACAGGTTTCTGTATTACGTGAAGGCCGTGAAAAAGAACTATTTGGCTGGGCAATGCCTGGTAAGAATAAGTTCTCGGTAACTCGCTCTTTCCTTGGTCACGTATTCAAAGGTCAGTTGTTCAATATGACAACGACGACCAATGGTAGTGATCGTTCAATGGTTCCAATTGGCAACTACGAACGCGTAATGCCTCTAGATATGGAGCCTACTTTGCTGCTTCGTGATCTATGTGCCGGCGACACAGACAGTGCTCAAGCACTGGGTGCGCTTGAACTGGATGAAGAAGATCTAGCATTGTGTACCTTTGTATGTCCAGGTAAGTACGAGTACGGTACGTTACTCCGTGAATGCCTAGATACTATCGAGAAGGAAGGGTAATTTTCATGGCTCTTAAAAAGTTTCTTGAAGACATCGAGCATCATTTTGAGCCTGGTGGCAAACACGAAAAATGGTTTGCCCTGTACGAAGCTGTAGCAACAGTTTTTTACACGCCAGGTATCGTAACAAATAAAAGCTCGCACGTTCGTGATAGCGTTGACCTAAAACGTATCATGATCATGGTTTGGTTTGCGGTATTCCCAGCAATGTTCTGGGGTATGTACAACGCAGGTGGCCAAGCTATTGCAGCACTTAACCACATGTACGCTGGTGACCAACTAGCGACAGTTATCGCAGGTAACTGGCACTACTGGCTAACAGAAATGCTTGGCGGCACTATTGGTGCGGAAGCGGGTGTTGGCAGTAAGATGCTACTAGGTGCGACTTACTTCCTGCCAATCTACGCAACAGTATTTATTGTTGGTGGTTTCTGGGAAGTGTTGTTCTGTATGGTGCGTAAGCACGAAGTTAACGAAGGTTTCTTTGTAACTTCTATCTTATTCGCACTTATCGTTCCACCAACGCTACCTCTATGGCAAGCGGCGCTAGGTATCACATTTGGTGTTGTTGTAGCAAAAGAGATCTTCGGTGGTACAGGTCGTAACTTCCTTAACCCTGCACTTGCAGGTCGTGCATTTCTATTCTTCGCTTACCCAGCGCAAATTTCGGGTGACGTAGTATGGACTGCAGCTGACGGCTTCTCTGGTGCAACTGCTCTTAGCCAATGGGCTCAAGGTGGTAACGGTGCTCTAGTTAACACAGTAACTGGCGCTCCTATCACTTGGATGGATGCGTTCATCGGTAACATCCCTGGTTCAATTGGTGAAGTATCGACTCTAGCTCTAATGATCGGTGCAGCGATGATCGTTTACATGCGAATCGCTTCATGGCGCATCATTGCGGGTGTAATGATCGGTATGATCGCAGTATCGACTCTGTTTAACGTGATCGGTTCTGACACTAATCCAATGTTTAATATGCCATGGCACTGGCACCTAGTTCTAGGTGGTTTTGCATTCGGTATGTTCTTCATGGCAACGGACCCAGTATCAGCGTCATTTACTAGCAAAGGTAAATGGTGGTACGGCATCCTGATTGGTGCAATGTGTGTGATGATCCGTGTAGTTAACCCAGCGTACCCAGAAGGTATGATGCTGGCGATTCTATTCGCGAACCTATTCGCACCTCTGTTCGACCATGTAGTGATTGAGAAGAACATCAAGCGGAGACTAGCACGCTATGGCAAGTAATAACGACAGCATTAAAAAGACGCTGGGTGTTGTTATCGGGTTGAGCCTTGTTTGTTCAATCATCGTATCAACAGCAGCAGTAGGTCTGCGTGATAAGCAAAAAGCTAACGCTGTCCTAGATAAGCAATCAAAGATCGTTGAAGTTGCAGGCATTGACGCAAACGGTAAGAAAGTACCAGAGCTATTTGCTGAGTACATCGAACCTCGTCTAGTAGACCTTGAAACAGGTAACTTTACTGAGGGTAATGCATCTACGTACGATCAACGTGAAGCATCAAAAGATGCAGAACGTTCAATCGCATTGACACCAGAAGAAGACGTAGCTGATATCCGTCGTCGCGCGAATACAGCAGTGGTGTACCTTGTAAAAGATCAAGATGAAGTCCAAAAAGTTATCCTGCCTATGCACGGTAAAGGACTATGGTCGATGATGTATGCCTTTGTAGCCGTTGAAACTGATGGTAACACTGTGTCTGCTATTACTTACTACGAGCAAGGTGAAACTCCTGGACTTGGTGGTGAAGTAGAGAACCCTTCATGGCGCGATCAATTCATTGGCAAGAAATTGTACAATGAAGATCACCAGCCAGCGATTAAGGTCGTGAAAGGCGGCGCACCGCAAGGTTCTGAGCACGGTGTTGATGGCTTATCAGGAGCGACGCTCACTAGTAATGGTGTTCAACACACATTTGACTTCTGGTTAGGTGATATGGGCTTTGGTCCTTTCCTAGCAAAAGTTCGTGACGGAGAACTTAACTAATGTCTAGTGCACAAAACGTTAAAAAGAGCATTCTAGCGCCAGTATTGGATAACAACCCAATCGCGCTACAAGTTCTTGGTGTATGTTCTGCTCTTGCAGTAACAACTAAACTAGAAACAGCTTTTGTAATGACACTAGCGGTAACATTTGTAACTGCGTTGTCTAACTTCTCTGTTTCATTGATCCGTAACCACATTCCTAACAGTGTGCGTATCATCGTTCAGATGGCAATCATCGCATCGTTAGTAATCGTGGTAGACCAAGTGCTAAAAGCTTACCTATACGATATCTCTAAACAGCTATCTGTATTCGTTGGTCTGATTATCACTAACTGTATCGTAATGGGTCGTGCTGAAGCATTCGCAATGAAGTCTGCGCCAGTACCATCTCTTATTGACGGTATTGGTAATGGTCTAGGTTACGGCTTCGTTCTTATCACTGTAGGTTTCTTCCGTGAGCTATTTGGCTCAGGCAAACTATTTGGTCTAGAAGTTCTACCTCTAGTGAGCAACGGTGGTTGGTACCAGCCTAACGGCCTAATGCTACTAGCACCATCAGCATTCTTCCTAATCGGCTTCCTTATCTGGGTAATCCGTATTCTGAAACCAGAACAAGTAGAAGCGAAGGAGTAAGGACGTCATGGAACATTACATTAGTCTGTTAGTTAAATCGATTTTCATCGAAAACATGGCTCTGTCTTTCTTCCTAGGTATGTGTACTTTCCTTGCCGTATCTAAGAAGGTTAAGACCTCTTTCGGCCTAGGTGTTGCAGTTGTGGTAGTACTGACTATCGCTGTTCCTGTGAATAACCTGGTATACAACCTAGTTCTGAGAGAGAACGCGTTAGTTGAGGGCGTGGACCTTAGCTTCCTAAACTTCATCACCTTTATCGGTGTAATTGCAGCACTTGTACAGATTCTAGAGATGGTCCTAGACCGTTTCTTCCCACCTTTGTACAACGCGCTAGGCATCTTCCTACCGCTGATCACAGTAAACTGTGCAATCTTCGGTGGTGTATCTTTCATGGTACAACGTGACTACAACTTTGCTGAATCGATCGTTTACGGTTTCGGCTCTGGTGTGGGCTGGATGCTAGCAATCGTTGCTCTTGCAGGTATCCGTGAGAAGATGAAGTACTCTGACGTACCTCCAGGTCTACGTGGTCTTGGTATCACATTTATCACTGTAGGTCTTATGGCGTTAGGCTTTATGTCTTTCTCTGGTGTTCAACTGTAAGTCGGGTAAACCGCAACAATTAAGGAATAGTCAATGGACATTATTCTTGGTGTAGTGATGTTTACTCTGATCGTACTTGCACTAGTACTAGTGATTCTTTTCGCTAAGTCTAAGCTTGTACCAACAGGTGACATTACAATTTCTGTGAACGATGACCCTTCTCTGGCGATCGTTACACAACCAGGTGGTAAGCTACTGAGTGCTCTAGCAGGTGCTGGCGTATTCGTATCTTCTGCTTGTGGTGGCGGTGGCTCATGTGGTCAGTGTCGCGTAAAAGTTAAATCAGGTGGTGGCGACATCCTACCAACCGAGCTTGACCATATTACTAAAGGTGAAGCGCGTGAAGGTGAGCGTCTAGCGTGTCAGGTTGCAATGAAAACTGACATGGATATCGAGCTTCCTGAAGAAATCTTCGGCGTTAAGAAGTGGGAATGTACTGTTATCTCTAACGATAACAAAGCGACATTCATCAAAGAGCTTAAGCTACAAATTCCAGATGGCGAATCAGTACCTTTCCGTGCTGGTGGTTACATCCAGATTGAAGCTCCTGCTCACCACGTGAAATACGCAGACTACGATATTCCTGAGGAATACCGTGAAGACTGGGAGAAGTTCAACCTTTTCCGCTACGAGTCTAAAGTTAATGAAGAGACCATTCGTGCATACTCTATGGCTAACTACCCAGAAGAGCACGGTATCATCATGCTTAACGTTCGTATCGCAACTCCGCCGCCGAACAACCCAGACGTACCACCAGGCATCATGTCTTCGTACATCTGGTCTCTAAAAGAAGGCGACAAGTGTACTATTTCTGGTCCATTTGGTGAGTTCTTTGCGAAAGATACAGATGCAGAAATGGTATTCGTTGGTGGTGGTGCTGGTATGGCTCCAATGCGCTCACACATCTTCGACCAACTTAAGCGTCTGCACTCTAAGCGTAAGATGTCTTTCTGGTACGGCGCACGTTCTAAGCGTGAAATGTTCTACGTAGAAGACTTCGATATGCTACAAGCTGAGAATGACAACTTCGTATGGCACTGTGCACTGTCTGATCCACTTCCAGAAGATAACTGGGATGGTTACACTGGCTTTATTCACAACGTTCTTTACGAGAACTACCTACGTGATCACGAAGCGCCAGAAGACTGTGAATACTACATGTGTGGTCCACCTATGATGAACGCTGCTGTAATCGGCATGCTAAAAGATCTAGGTGTAGAGGATGAAAACATCCTACTAGATGACTTCGGTGGTTAATTCCTCCAAGTGATTGAATCTATGGCTAGCTCTCCAAGAGAGCTAGCCATTATTTTTTATAGACATAAAACTGATACTCAACAGTTGATATAGGTAATCGGATTGAAAGGATTGATCCTATTTCCCATATCAATTCAACAACATTGGGAGTTAACAAGTGAAAAAGTGGCTTGTTGCATTTGCTTCTCTATTGATTTTGGCTGGCTGTGAGCAGCCTGCCGATCAAATTCATTTAAGTGGCCCTACCATGGGGACTTCTTACAACATCAAGTATATCGAGCAAGATGGTATTCCAACGCCAAAAGCGATGCAGACAGAAATTGATCGCTTATTGGAAGAGGTTAATGACCAAATGTCGACCTATCGTGACGACTCAGAGTTAAGTCGTTTTAATCAGCATCAAACGAGCGAGCCATTTACAGTTTCGACACAAACTGCAACGGTAGTGAAAGAAGCAATTCGCCTTAACGGTCTTACTTTAGGTGCATTGGATGTGACGGTCGGCCCTCTAGTTAACCTGTGGGGGTTTGGTCCAGAAGCTCGTCCAGATGTAGTTCCAACCGATGAAGAACTCGCTGCTCGCAAAGCAAATACCGGTATTCACCACCTATCTGTTGATGGTAATACACTGTCCAAAGACCTTCCTAACTTGTACGTCGACCTATCGACGATTGCGAAAGGTTGGGGGGTTGACGTGGTTGCTGACTACCTTCAATCTGAAGGGGTACAGAACTTTATGGTCGAAGTTGGCGGTGAAATGCGTCTCAAAGGTGTCAATCGTGAAGGTGTGCCTTGGCGTATCGCAATTGAAAAACCGACCGTTGATGAACGTTCAATTCAAGAAATTATTGAACCAGGCGACATGGCAATTGCAACAAGTGGTGACTATCGTAATTACTTTGAGAGTAATGGTGTGAGATACTCTCATATTATTAATCCACGAACAGGCAAACCAATTCATCATAAAGTGGTGTCTGTAACGGTATTAGATAAATCGTCGATGACTGCTGATGGTCTTGCAACTGGTCTTATGGTGCTAGGTGAAGACAAAGGCATGGCAATTGCGAACGAAAATAATATTCCTGTTTTCATGATTGTGAAAACGGAAGATGGTTTTAAAGAGTTGGCTTCGGAAGCATACAAGCCATTCATGAAGAAATAACAACAGAAGTGAGCATGTTTTTATGAATACATTTCTAATTACCTTTGCTGTGTTTGTCGCGGTAATCACTGCAATGGCTGTCGGATACATTTTCCAAAAGAAAGTCGTGAAAGGTAGCTGTGGTGGCTTAGGGGCAGTTGGCATCGAAAAAGTGTGTAATTGTCCAGAACCCTGCGATGCGCGTAAAAAACGTGAAGCGCGCGAGGCTGCGCGTGCTGAGAAATTGGCGGCGTGGGAAAAAGATAGAATTGCTTAGTATTGGTTAATCGTACTAAGAAAGTGATAAAGCTCAGCGTTCTGCTGAGCTTTATTTTTAGGCAGCTAACCAAAGCTCAGATGTCCGAGAAAGAGCCCAATACCGTGTTTTGTTGTTTCTTTCTCTCATGTTACAGAGCAAGACCACACTGATAGTCATTAGGACGAAGAAATGATTTGGTTACGTCCGTTCTCTTTGGCCATGTAAAGTCGCTCATCCGCCACTTTTATTTGTTGTTCCAGCTCCCCCTCGATGTTGCTTACACCAATACTCGCGGTCACAAGAATGTTTTTGTCCAAATAAGTTATTGGCGTTTTTTCTATGCGCTGTCTCATTTGTTCTAAGCGTGTTAGAAAGCCGTCATAGTCGCCACTGGCTTGAATACAAAACTCCTCGCCACCAAGCCTAGCGACAATATCATTTGGAAAATAGATTTTTAGAATATTCGCTATCATGACTAACACTGCATCGCCGCCCTCATGTCCGTGTGTATCATTTACTTGCTTAAAGAAATCGATATCAAGCATCGCGATGTTTCTTTGAGCGTTTTCTACATGGGGTTGCTCAAACAGAAAGCGGCGGTTCCATAAGCCCGTTAGCGCATCTTGATTTGCCATTTTAAACAGTTCAGATGTTGCGTCTTTGATATCTAACAGTTGGTGAATACGGCAAAAAAATTCTTCTTGATTAAATGGCTTGTATAAAAAGTCATTGGCCCCTGCTTTTAGAAACCTAGCCGTCATAGTCTTAGAGTTACTACCCGACAAGCCGAGAATGGCTAATTGATTTTTATCCCACTTCCGACGTAATTCACGCACCATAGTAATGCCATCTTTAACGGGCATATCATGGTCGGTTAAAACGAGAGTGATATCTGGATTTTGCTCGACAAGCTCTAGGGCTTTTTGCCCATTGTCAGCTTCCAACGTCTGAATATATTGATGCTCCAAAAGTTGGGCAATGTGTCTTCTTACGGTGTGTGAATCATCAACGACTAAACATTTGTGTTGTTGATTGTTGGTTAGTCGCTTGAGGAGTGGTAATAGATAGGAAACGGACGCCATGCTGTCTTTCAAAATATAGTCGAGGACACCTTTTGCAAGCATCTTTTCGCGAGTGTCTTCTTGAAATCGAGCCGTTAAAACAATGACACGATGACCATGTTCCAAAACGAGGTCAATAATCTCGCCATCTTGAGCATCCGGTAAACAATAGTCTAAAACCGCACAGAAGAGGTCCTGTGCTGAAGATAACAAGTTCTTTGCCTCCGCGTAGCTTTCTGCTGCGATGACCTCATAACCAGCTTGGCTTATTGTTTGGCAAAGAAAGTTTTTAAACGCACGACTATCTTCAACAACCAGAATCTTATTACTCAAGCGCAGTCCCCAAAATTAATTGTTTAAAATCAATGATAACTAAAATTAAACTTATCGCCATCAAAAAACACATGTCAACCAAAAGTAGAACAACTACCCAAATGTTTGACACGCATCCGTTAACATCACATCATTATTCCTGTCTTAGTTATATAATTATGTTTAGCTAACGTAGGGAGAAAGTAGTATGGAAATGCATCAACATGGTATGGCTGAGCTATTTCAACAACTGGGCCTCGGTAGCTCTCCTCAAGAAATGAAAGATTTTATTAATCAACATCGACACAAAAGAGATTCTGCGCCTTTACATGAAGCTAGCTTTTGGACGATGTCACAGGCGAACTTTCTAAAACAAGCCATCGAAGAAGATGCAGATTGGGCCGAATTGGTCGATCAATTGGACGTAATGCTTCGAGATTGACGTTCGCTTAAACACGCCCATTTCTCTTCAGGTAGATTTGATTTATACTGTTTTTTTGAACAGTGCTTTGATGGCTATGTCAGATCGAATTAGAAAAATTATTCATGTCGATATGGATTGTTTTTATGCTGCCGTAGAGATGAGAGATAACCCCAGTTACCGTGGCATTGCACTCGCTGTTGGCGGACATGAAAAGCAGCGTGGAGTGATTAGCACCTGTAATTATGATGCGCGTAAATATGGTGTTCGCAGTGCAATGTCAACGGCGCGCGCGCTGCAACTCTGTCCTCATTTGTTGGTTGTGCCCGGTAGAATGCATGTATACAAGCAAGTCTCTCAGCAGATTCGTGCTATTTTTGAGCGTTATACGCCTATCATTGAACCTCTCTCATTGGATGAAGCATACCTCGATGTCACGGACTCGACAGCTTGCCGTGGCTCCGCAACGTTGATCGCAGAGTCAATTCGCCGTGATATCTGGAGTGAACTTGGGTTGACGGCATCGGCGGGCATTGCTCCGATTAAGTTTCTTGCCAAGGTCGCGTCAGACATGAACAAGCCCAATGGTCAGTTTGTGATTCCGCCAGAGAAAGTCCAAGAGGTTATCGATAGTCTTCCGTTAGAGAATATTCCTGGCGTGGGAAAAGTGAGTCTTGAGAAGCTCCACCAAGCCGGTTTTTATCGATGTGAGGACATTAAAAACAGTGACTATCGAGAGTTGTTGAGGCAGTTTGGTCGTCAGGGTGCCTCCTTATGGCAGCGAAGCCATGGAATTGATAATCGAGAAGTCGTTGTTGAGCGCGAGAGAAAGTCCGTCGGTGTGGAAAGGACATTCAGCCAGAACATCGCAACCTATGGTGAATGTTGGCAAGTGATTGAGGAGAAACTTTATCCTGAACTCGAGAAACGTTTAGAGCGTGCAAGCCCAGATAAGTCGATTATTAAACAAGGTATTAAAGTCAAATTTGCCGATTTTCAACTGACAACAATTGAGCACATCCATCCGCAATTAGAGCTTGAGGACTTCAAGATCTTGCTAAGAGATATTCTTAAACGCCAAAATGGACGGGAAATTCGCCTTTTAGGCTTGAACGTGATGCTCAAGCCCGAAGACCAAGCGCGTCAATTGAGCTTTTTTTAGGCCCTTACCGTTTCTACCTGCGTTAATACCTGCTCAAAACTTACGTTTGCCATTGCACCATAACCTGCTAGCTTTGAGGCTTTTAGCTGGCTAATCAAAGGAGTGCTGATTCCGCACAAGAAGCGAGCAACGGCATCATTACTGATGGCCGATGGGGAAAGCTGAATAAACTCCTGCGCCCATATCGATACTTGAGATTGTTCAATATCTTCAGGTTCTGGTGCTGTGAATGTGGCGACGTGACCACGACACACGGAGCAGTGACCACATTGCTTTGGTGCATCGTGATCCGCAAAGTAGTTCGCCAATTGTGAGCTCAAACAGTGCTCGGACTGGAACAAGTGCAGCATGGTGTGGATTCTTTCGATATCTTTGCTTTCTTTGGATTGGAACAGTTCAGACAGTTGTTGGATTAAAACATCCGAGCTCTGTTTGGTTGGCATAACTGAGTACACGTCCGTCAGTTGTTTGCTCTCTAGTTCTATCCAGCCGTTCTGGTGAAAATAGTCGAGCGCTGCGACAACTCGGCTGCGTTCCGATTGATAGTTCATCCATAGCGCTTCTAGATCAACTTGGCACCACACTTTGGCTTTTTGTGAGCAGGAAAAAATAGCCTCCACAAATTGACGTCGCTCGCCTTGAAATTGATTCACAATAAATTGCTGATCGTGCAAAAACTTAAACCGATATTCCGCAAAGTAACTGTACTTTGCTTCAATGACGTTATGTAGCTCCAAATAAACCAACAAGGTTTTGAGTGGCAATTGGCGGATATTACTTTCACGCGACAAACGCAGTGGCACTACCTCCCATTGTGGAGCATGTTCTTTCGCTTGCTCGACTACATAGTTAATTGACGTAAATTCTGGTGTGTCACCATAGACAAAATTCTCCAACACCGTTAAGCCGGACGTATTGCCTAGCAGAATGCACTCAGAGCGTTGCCCGTCCCTGCCTGCACGTCCAATCTCTTGTGCGTAGTTCTCGATTGATTTGGGTAAGTCGAAGTGAATGACGCGTCGAATATCAGATTTATCGACCCCCATACCAAATGCAATCGTTGCAACAATACAGTCAATTTGGCCATCCATGAACTGCTGTTGGATTTGTTCACGAACGTCGCTTTTCATGCCAGCGTGGTATGCGTGAGCGTTAATGCCAATATGGATTAATGACTTTGCTACTCGTTCTGCTGTTTGCTGCTGCGTCACGTATACGATGGTCGGAAGCTTAGGTGAAGAGGCGATGATCTCACTGAGCTGTTCTTGTTTCTTTGTTTCCTCACACGGGATCACCGAGATATCCAGATTAGAGCGGTAGAAGCCTGTAACGGTAATATGTTCACTGGCAATATCGAACTTTTTTTGCATGTCTTCAATAACTGCAGGCGTTGCCGTTGCGGTGAGAAGTAAAGACTGTGGGATGTTCAGTTCACGTTGATATTGCGGTAGTTTGAGATAATCTGGACGAAAGTTATGCCCCCATTCGGAAATACAGTGCGCTTCATCAATGACCATCAAAGAAATCGGTACTTGGCGAATGAATTCACGAAAACGCTCATTTTTTAGTCGCTCAACAGAAATCATCAAGATTTTGATTTGTCCATTCTTCACGCCAGCCATGACCTGTTGTGCTTCTTCTCTACTTTGACTGCTATCGATAGAAGCGGCCGCGATTCCTTTACTTTGTAAAAAGCTCAGTTGATCCTTCATTAACGCCAACAACGGAGAGATCACCAACGTAAGGTTGGGTAATATGGTTGCAGGTAGTTGATAACAGAGTGACTTCCCCGAGCCTGTAGGAAAGATTGCCGCAGCAGAGTAACCATTCATAACGGCTTCAATAACGGGTTGCTGACCTTGGCGTAATGAGTCAAAACCAAATACAGATTGAAGTGTTTGATGCAGCGAGTCACTTTGCATAATAGGGAAACCTTTCTTTGATGGTAAACTTGGCTACATTAACACACCCCGAATACTAAACGCGCGTCCTAAAAGTATGAACAAAGCTGACTTAGTCCAAATTATCATCCAACATCTGGAAGAAAAACTTCAAGTTGCCCATTCATCGGCTCAGCGAGCTATCGATGCCGCCACAGATGAAGAAACTGTTCCCGAGCACAAGTACGATACATTGGCACTTGAAGCCGCGTATCTTGCTCATGGACAAGCCATGCGAATTCAAGATAGTGAAGAGGAGTTGCGTCAATATCGTTCTTTAGTGACTCGTAACTTTAAGAATGCGCCTGTTGGTGTTGGTGCTTACGTTGTTCTCGCAGATGAGAATTTGATCGAAAAGCACTTCTTTGTAGGCCCTTGCTCTGGTGGTTTGACTGTTCAATATCAGACTCTGGAAGTCTTTGTCTTAACAGCCAAATCTCCTCTGGGTCGAGCGTTGTTCGGGAAAGAAGAGGGTGATGAGGTTGACGTGAAAATAGGAGATAAAACAACTTGTTACGAAGTCGTGACGATTTGCTGACATCTCATGTATCACTCAGTGTTATGTTTAACACGAGTAATGTTAAATAAAAGAGAATGACATGAAAAAGCTTTTTACACTCTCATTGCTGATGGTCAGTGCTACTGGTTATGCAGCGCAGTGTCGTGTGGACATCAATAATGAAGTCCGTATGGATGGGCAAAGCTTGGAAATTCGCCAAACGACAGGTGATAAAGCTGTCGTGGATGAGGATAACAACCTCTTCATCAAAGGTGAGCTAATTGAACTCAATGCCGACCAAAAAGCGGCAATTGAAGACTATCGCGAAAAAATGAACGCGTATATTCCACAAGCAAAGCAATTGGCGAGTGATGGTTTAGCGCTTGCGAATGATATTATTGATGATGTTGCGGAAAGCCTCGATGCACCTGGTGCGTTTGATAATGTAAAAGTCGCAGTAAAGGACTTTTTCGCTGATGTTGAATCACGTTACTACAAAGATGGTGATTTCATCCTGCCTGCGGAGAGTTTTGAGTCTATGACACAAGGGTGGACTGAAGACTTTGCAAAAGCACAAGAGATCTTCAATAAAGAGTTTTTAGCCAGTTCGTTGGATGCTTTATCGAAAAAAATGAAGGAAGAGGGAGGGATAAACCTCACTGCATTATCAGAGAGTATGGCTGAACTCAGCGCGAAAGTAGAAGAGCGTTTAGCCGAGCATTCGAAAGAGGTAGAACAACAAGCAGAAGACTTGTGCGATTCGCTGGATGACATGGCAGGGCAAGAAAACGATCTGTTGAAGAAAATCCCTGAGCTAAAAGATTACCGAGTATTTACGATTTAATTACTCATTAAAAAGCAAAAACTCGATGAGATAAAGAAAGAGAGCACTATTGTGCTCTCTTTGCGTTTTACTCGCTTATTCTTTGATAGCTTATTGCGCATTCATCTCGGTGAGTTTATCGCCGACAGGTTTTGAGAAGTTAAAGCCATCATGCTGATCCCAGTTGATAGACCATGTCATTACTCCTGCATAATTCGGGTAATGGTACGCTGGTTTAACGGTGCCACATGAAGTGCCTTTGGTTAAACAATCTAGTGCGTTGATAATATTCTGTGTTGGAGCCTGCCCTGAATTTGCCGAGCTAGGACCTGAAGGTAAACCGATTGCTACTTGATCATCGCGCAATGGTGCAAATTGAGTGCCGTCGGCCAACTCAAAACCTTCGATAAGCATTTTAGATTGCGCTACCATCATATCCACAGAGCCTTCTGGTGCACTGCCTGGCAGGTATGGGTTTGGCAAACCGCCGTTGTTATATAACTGGACGTGAAGCAAGTCGAGCGTGCTGCGTGTCTCGTTAATCACAGGGATGTACGCCCCCCAAATACCGCTGTAAGCCACATAACCACCTTGAACATAAGGGTGCTCAGGCGCCATGGTTAGGTACATATCTCCACCCATGTTTTGCTCTATTTGAAGCAAAGCACGACCAAGGCGAGCTTGAATTTGCGAGCCATGAACTAAGTTAGAACCACTCTCTAAATCCACATCTAGACCATCAAAGCCCCACTCAGCGATAAGACCTGTTAGGCTAGAGACAAAGTTGGCTTCATCTTGGTTGGTATTCAGCGTAATCGTGCCTTCTGCGCCGCCAAGAGAGAGAACAAACTTCTTACCTTTAGCTTGAAGCGCTGCCATGTCCTGCTTGAATTGTGTTGGATCGAGTGCTGGACAATCGCTGTAAATATCGCCTGAATATAGATTAAAGTGCACAGTGCCATCACTGTTGCGATCATTTTCAGCAAAGGCAATATCAATCACATCCCAAGCATCTGCCATATCTGCTAGACGAATTGGACAGCCCGCACCATTTACAAAATTGTGCCAGTAACCGATGAGTTTATGGCGTTTCTCTACTTGCTCAACCACCGTTATTGCTGCGGCGTCAGACAGTGCATTGCTTCCTGACAAATCCACAGCTTGGGCGCTAACTGTAAAGTTACCAAGTGCAGTTGGTGTCCAGTTGGCTGTGTAAGGTGCTGTGGTATCGGTTGCAACAATAGAGCCGTTGATCATGAAATCAACGTGTTTAATGCCTGAAGTTAAAGACGTTGCATCGGCGCTTAATGCGAGACTTTTGCCTAATCCGACGGTTTGACCGCTGCTTGGTGAAGTCAGAGAGACGACCAAATCTTTATCGCTGACTTCCACACCAACCAGGGACTCTGACGTGTTGTTATCATTATCGGTTGCGACGGCTTTAAGCTGGTTAGCGCCAATAAGTGTGGCGTTCCAAGTAACGGAATATGGCGCTTGAGTGGTGACCCCTAAGCTGGTGTTGTTCGCAAAAAACTCAACTTGCGTGACTGTGCCATCAGCATCGCTTGCGTTTGCCGTGATTTCGTTATTGCTGCCAGCGAGCACGACTTGTCCATCCGTTGGTGCCGTAATGGTAACTTGCGGTGGTGTCGAACAAGCACCTAGGCCACTCCAAGCATCTTGCCAGTATAGCCCTTCACCAGGCTCGTAAGCCCATGTCGCATCCGAGGAGCACCAACCAGCAACATCACAACGATATTTTTGGTTGAAGTGAGAAATCAGGTCGCCAGCTTGATAACTTGTGCCTGCCACATAAGGTACTGCATCTGCACATCCGCCCGTTCCGGTTTCTGAATTACTAATAACCAGCGCTACTTCTTGGCTCATCGTTGCGAGGTTTGTATCATCAGTCGCTTGTGCTTTGAACGAGTATGTACCTGGACTAGCGGTCCATTGATATTCGTAAGGTGCGCTAGTATCAATGGCGACAGATTGATTGTTTACGAAGAACTCAACTTGTGTGACCACACCATCAATATCGTCAGCTTGAGCGGCTACGGTTAGGTTATCGCCTACATTAAGCACTTCTGTGCCTACTGGGCTTGTCAATGAAATGCTTGGTGGCGGTAATTCGACTTGTGGTTGAACTTGGATAGAAATCGTCGTGGTGCTAACAGCTCCCTCATTATCTGTCGCAATTGCGGTCAATTGCGAGATCCCTTCAATAGCGGTCCAAGAAGCTTCGAATGGTGCTTGAGTTACCACAGCAACGGTTTGGTTGCCTGCAACAAACTCAATTTGTGTGATTTGGCCATCTTCGTCAGTTGCGTTGGCTAACAAAGTGATCGCACTGCCTTCGGGAATTTGTGCGTTGTTTATTGGAGAGGAGAACGACACCGTTGGTGATAAATTGTTGCTTCCACCATCACATTGCCCTAACGCTTTCCATGCTTCCCAAGATCCTGAGTTGGTCACGGGATCATTGCCTTGCGTCCAATATGCAGCCTCATAAGCGGCTCCTTGCGTTTTTACTAAAGCGCCCGATGTATAAGTCGCAGTGCTGTCCCAGTCGGGTAAACTTTGACAGTTATAGGCTTGAGCTTGGTAGCTGGCGCTGAGTGCTACAACCATCGCTCCGTGAAGTAGGGTGACCTTCATTTTCCTCTCCTTGAATCATGGGTATAAATGAGAACAGAGTAATAACTAGCTGATAAATAGACATTAGGGGGAAAAAGCGAAGCACAATATTCTGCTTTTCGACACAGTATCACGAGGAACAGTTCGTCCCTTACACCAGAGCTCATTATTTTTCGGCTCACTTCACGGCAGAAGGATTGGTAAAATTCAGCCACGTAAAACGAACAACAGTCGCGAGGCTTTTGAGCGATGAATATGAGATGTACGTTAAAATTTACAAGCTGAATGACTACAAATTGTTTCAACTGTCGAGGATTTAACCGAGGTGCTCTTGTTGAATAGTGAATATTGCTATAGTGTACTAGTTAGCTAGTTCAATGATATTTTTGTGTGAGTAGTATGACACAGCAAACCTCTTCTCAGCCTCGCGAGCATTTTGGCTCTCGTCTCGGGTTCATCTTAGCTGCCGCAGGTGCCGCAGTTGGCCTTGGCAATATCTGGGGCTTCCCAACTCAAGCAGCCAGTAATGGTGGCGGTGCTTTCCTATTAGTTTATTTGGTGATGATTCTTATCGTCGCATTTCCGATGCTGGTGGTTGAAATGGCGATTGGTCGCCATGGTCAAGCCAACCCTGTAGACAGTATGCGTGCAATCACAGATAACCCTACCGGTAAAAAGCTCGGCGGCATTGTGGGTTGGATTGGTTTAAGCGTACCAAGCGCTGTCTTAGCGTTTTATTCAATTGTTGGTGGTTGGTTGATCTGCTTTTTACTGGGTGCAATCACAGATCTAATGGGGTTAGAAGCTGCAACTCAATGGCTAAAGGGCTTTAGTGTTGAACGTAACTTGTTCGGAACCATTACTTTTTATGTACTGACGATTCTCATCGTACAAGGTGGCGTAAAACAAGGTATTGAGAAGTGGTCCACACGTTTGATGCCAGCATTGTTTGTTTTGTTTGCTCTGCTATTTGCTTACATCATGACGCAAAACGGTGCGATGGAAGGTCTGAAACATTACCTAGTGCCGGATTTTGAAAAGGTATGGGACCGCAAGTTGATTCTTGCTGCAATGGGACAGGGCTTCTTCTCGCTTACGATCGGTGGCTGTTCAATGCTGATTTATGGCTCTTACTTGAGTAAGAAAGAGAACCTACCAAAGATGGCGATGAACGTGACCATGGTAGATACTGCCGTTGCTTTCATTGCAGGGTTAGTGGTGATGCCAGCGATGTTTGTAGCAATGCAAAAGGGCGTTCAAATCTATGCAGAAGATGGCTCTCTCTTAAGCTCAGATACGTTAGTGTTTACGGTATTGCCACTAATGTTTGATAGTTTAGGTTTGCTTGGTCAATTATTCTCTATTGTGTTCTTCTTATTGTTGACGATTGCGGCGCTAACGTCTTCCATTTCAATGTTAGAGTGTCCAGTGGCTTTAGTGAGTGAGCGCTTCAATACTAAGCGCAGCGCAACGAGCTGGGTTTTAGGTGGTCTCATTGCTTTGTTCAGTGTGGTGATTGTTTATAATTTTGGTGCTCTATTTGGTATGGTCGCGACGGTTGCTACTCAGTATCTACAACCAACCGCTGCGCTCTTATTCTGCTTATTTGGTGGTTGGGTATGGAATCGCAACTCAAAAATCAAAGAGCTTGAGCAAGGTTGCCCGGAGTTTACGCAAGGTTGGTTTGGTAAGTTATGGCCTGCGTATGTGAAGTTTGTATGTCCAATTCTTGTGGCGACAGTCATCTGGGCTTCATTTGGCTAACCGAGACGTCTATCGAATAAAAGAAAAGGGCTTGATGGTAACTCATCAAGCCCTTTTTCATATTGGTTATTCTCGTTTCGGTTATCCGCCAAGCATGGTGTGGATTAACGGAATTGTCCTGCTTCTGGAAGAAAGTCAAAACCAGCAGAAGCCAGTTTTGTCTCCAGTGCTGTGCGCTCGATATCGAAGAAAGCCACCAGTTTGTCCAGATCACCTCCGAAGTCATCGCGTAGCTTCATATTCACAATGCTCATCAGCATGACAGGGTCCATGGATTCAAAGTTCGCTAGATTCATTACTTATCCTCAAAATCTGAAATCAGTAGGTTTGCCGCAGCAAATGCCGCTTTTTCACGCACTTCTTTAGGCAGGGACTCATCCGCTGCAACATCGTTCAGTGCTTTAACTGCACATGAAATTGCTTGGGGAATATAAGCTTGATCGCCACTACCAATCTGAGCATAAAGCTCACGAACCAGTTCACAACAGCCGTATACTTGCATGTTTTCTTTCCACTAAATGATAACTTATCTCAATATACACACAGCGGATTTGAAACTCAAAGTACAGAGTTGTTTTGGCTCAAGTTGAAGGTTTGCTTGAGCGAGATTTAATCACTGCATTTGTGCTTCTAACTGCTGAGTGACTTCTGGTGAAAGTTGAAGTTGTTTTGCTAGTTCTTGCAGATACGCTTTTTCCATAAAGTTTTGTTCATCAGCGAGGATCAAAGACGCCAGGTAAATTTCTGACGCTTGTTGAGGAGAGGTCGCCTGATTAGCAATTTCAGCAGGATCAAGCGGTTTGTTTAACTCTTGCTGAACGAGGTGACGAACGTGCTCATCTGCACCCATATCCGCGAGAGCTTGTTCAATGCGAGCCATTTCCTCTTCATCAACGTGACCATCAGCTTTTGCAGCTCCAATCATTGCTTTTAAAATTAAGACACTGTGTTTACTGTCATCGGGATCAAAGGTTTCTTGAACACCTTGACCGGATTGCTTGGCTTGCCAGTCGTTATACACTTTGTAGGCCAAGGCTCCAAGCGCAGCTGCGCCACCGACTTTTAATGCGCTTGACCCTACTTTTTTAGTCATTTTTTTACTTTTCTTTGAGCCCATCAGCATACCGATGAGGCCTCCGCCTACAGCACCTGCTCCTAGCGTTTTTAGGCTACTTGAATTTGATGAGGATTTGATGTTGTTGGTTTGTTTGCCCAATGCATCTGCACCTTGCTTAAGTAAGTCTGATTTGAGTGCTTGGTTTAGAAGACTTTTTAAATCCATAACTGACCTCCTTTAGATGATGAAATCAGTTTAATAGCAAGAAGCTGAACCAAAGATTAACAAAGTGAATAGTTCGAAAAAGGTGGAGGGGGGCGTTGAGCTGTAATAAAAAGGGCTGACCGAAGCCAACCCTTTTTAACTATTTGAAACTACTTCAAATGCGAACTCGTCTAGTGCTTACTTTAGTTGAGCTTTTACGTGCTCAACAATGTCAGTCATTGCGACTGCTGTTTTCTCACCAGTAGCACGGTTCTTGTATTCGAAGTTGCCTTCTTTCATTGAGCGGTCACCGATAATAATTGTATGCGGCACACCAATAAGCTCCATGTCAGAGAACATTACGCCTGGGCGTTCTTTACGGTCGTCAAATAGCACTTCGATGCCCATTGCCGTTAGCTCAGCGTACAATTTCTCAGCGGCTTCTTTCACTTCTTCTGACTTGTGCATGTTCATTGGAACGATCGCTACCTGGAATGGTGCGATTGCATCTGGCCAGATGATGCCGTATTTGTCGTGGTTTTGTTCAATAGCAGCCGCTACTACGCGAGTGATACCGATACCGTAACAACCCATTTCTAGGATGACGTTCTTACCATCAGGACCCAGTACACCACAGTTCATCGCTGCGGAGTAAGCGTTACCTAGTTGGAAGATATGGCCAACTTCGATACCACGCTTAAGCTGGATAATGCCCTTGCCACATGGGCTTGGGTCACCTTCCACAACGTTACGTAGGTCTTCAACTTGACCAAGCTCTACATCACGACCCCAGTTAATACCGAAGTAGTGTTTGCCATCGATGTTCGCGCCCGCACCGAAGTCGCTCATTACCGCAACGCTGCGGTCAACAATGAACGGCAGTTTAAGGCCAACAGGGCCAAGTGAACCTGGGCCTGCACCGATAAGCGCACGAATTTCTTCTTCAGATGCCATTTCCAGTGGAGCTGCAACCTGAGGAAGGTTTTCTGCTTTCACTTCGTTCAGTTCATGATCACCACGAATAATAAGCGCGATGATTGGCGCATCAACTTCGTCAGATGCTTTCACAAACAGTGTTTTCACTGTTTTTTCAATTGGTAGTTCGAACTGCTCAACCAATTCAGCGATTGTTTTCGCGTTTGGCGTATCAACCAACGTCATTTCTTGTGTTGGTGCCGCAGCCTCAGAGGCTGGAGCTAGTGCTTCTGCTTTTTCAATGTTTGCCGCGTAATCTGACTCGCTAGAAAATGCGATGATATCCTCGCCACTTTCAGCCAGTACGTGGAACTCTTGAGAGCCGCTACCACCGATAGCACCGCTATCTGCAAGTACAGGACGGTAATCCAGACCCATGCGATCGAATGCTTTACAGTAAGCATCGTGCATTGCGTCGTATGACTTTTGTAGGCCGTCTTTATCAATGTCAAAGCTGTACGCATCCATCATTGAGAATTCACGTGAACGCATTACACCGAAGCGTGGACGTCGTTCGTCACGGAATTTGGTTTGGATTTGGTACAGGTTTAGCGGAAGCTGTTTGTAAGAGCTCACTTCATTGCGAACAAGGCTAGTGATCACTTCTTCAGCGGTTGGGCTAAGTACAAACGGACGAACATGACGGTCAGTAAAGCGAAGTAGCTCAGGGCCCATCTTTTCGCTGCGGCCTGTCTCTTCCCATAGTTCAAACGGCTGAACAACGGGCATCAAAGTTTCGACTGCGCCTGCATTGTCGATTTCTTGACGAACGATGTTTTCGACTTTACGCAGTACACGTAGACCAGTAGGTAGCCAGGTGTATAAACCTGAAGCCAGCTTACGGATCATACCTGCACGTAGCATGAGCTGGTGGCTCACTACTTCTGCGTCGTTTGGAGTCTCCTTCAGAGTAGAAAGAAGATAATTACTGGTACGCATTAAATTTATCCGTTTATTTAAGTTAGATACTCAAGCTTGAATAAGCAGGAGTATGGGAGTTCCCGAAAGGGAAATTTGTTAGCCGTCTATAATATCAGCCAATTGCGTTTGTCAAAAGCTTTCAATAGCGGTAACCGTTATTAAGTTGCTTGTTGCTGTGAACTTTACGTTCAAGTCGAACAAATTTACCGCATATTCTTTGTCGTCCGGCTTGTTTTTCTTATATGCAGGGCGAGGATCTTGTGCCAGAACTTGTTCAATGACTGATCTTACATAGTCAGTATCGGATCGATTTTCTATCGTTGCTAATGCTTGAGCAGAAAAGGTGACTTGTGACTTTTCTGGCTCTTGGTCTGCGTATCCGCCTTGTGCTTCCGAAATAGAATCCGAATAGGGGATATAAGGCTTAATATCCACAATCGGTGTCCCATCCACGAGATCTACACTGCCTAAATCAAGATAGATTTGATCGCCTTGCTTAGTGACTCCTTTCACTTCAACGGCTGACATTCCGATTCCGTTTGGACGGAAAGTCGAGCGCGAGGCAAAGACACCAATTCGTTCATTGCCGCCTAATCGTGGCGGACGTACAGTTGGTTTCCAACCAGCTTCCAGATTCTGATCAAATAGAAACAACAACCAAACGTGAGAGAACTGTTCTAGCCCACGCACTGCTTCAGGGCTATTTGCTGCACCTAACAGTTTTACGCGTGCTTTAGCCTCTGGTACTAAGCGTGGTTGGCGCGGAACTGCAAACTTTTCTTTGTACGGTGTCTCAATGACGCCGATGGGTTCGATGGAATACATGGTGGACATCTTTAAGAATTCATTGAGATGAAAGTATCACAAATTTCTCTTGCTTTTCTTGTTGATAATGATTATTAATTAAAATGTTATAACATAACAGTTCAATTGAAAGGAAAAGTATTATGAAACCAGGAATCCATCCTGAATATCGTCCTGTGGTGTTCCACGACACCAGTGTAGATAAGTACTTTGTCGTTGGTTCTACGTTGAAAACGGAGAGAACCATCGAATGGAAAGATGGCAAAACTTACCCTTATTTTACGTTAGATGTGTCATCAGCTTCTCACCCGTACTACACCGGTAAACAGCGCGTTGTACAAACCGAAGGTCGCATTGCGAACTTCAACCGTCGTTTTGGTCAATTTAAGAGCGAAAAGGAATAAATCATGAAGGTAGTAAAATCATTAAAAAGTGCAAAAAGTCGTCATCCGGATTGCCAGATTGTAAAACGGAGAGGGCGTCTTTATGTCATTTGTAAAACGAACCCGAGATTCAAAGCTGTGCAAAAGTAATCAACCTGCATATATCTAACTTATGGTTTTGTTTAATTGATAATGTTGAGTTAATTATCTTACATGGATGAAATATCTACATTTTTATTCAATGTTGGTTATAAATGCCTCTGTTCGTCACAGTTTGTAACATTTAGGGCTTTTATTTGACCTTCTACTCAAGTACCCTTCGCACGCTTTTTGACATTTTTGTCACATTTGCATAGGAATAAAAACAAGGAGGGAACAGATGAGTTCATCTGATTCAATTAAACAAAACTCGCCTAAGAAGCCGCTGTTTACGCGCTTTTTGGATACTGTCGAATATTTGGGGAACTTATTACCCCACCCGATCACACTATTTGCCATTTTCTGTTTAGCCATTCTGGTGATGTCGGGTATTGCAGGATACTTCGAAGTTTCCGTAGTTGACCCTCGTCCTGAGGGTGCAAAAGGTCGTGCCGCGGATGGCATGATTCATGTCGTTAGCTTGCTTAACGCTGATGGCCTTGAACTAATCGTTACCAATCTAGTGAAAAACTTTGTCGGCTTTGCACCTTTGGGTACGGTATTGGTTGCGATGTTGGGTGTTGCTATTGCTGAATACTCAGGCTTGCTATCTGCAGCAATGCGTGGCTTAGTCATGGGTGCATCACAACGCATGGTAACAGTGACGGTCGTTTTCGCGGGTATCATTTCAAATACGGCATCAGAGCTTGGCTATGTGGTACTTATTCCACTGGCTGCAATGCTGTTCCATTCTTTAGGTCGTCACCCACTTGCCGGTCTTGCTGCGGCGTTCGCTGGTGTATCTGGTGGTTACTCAGCAAACCTACTTATTGGTACGGTTGACCCGCTGTTGTCAGGCATTACTGAAACGGCGGCGCAAATGATTGACCCAACTTACACTGTTGGTCCAGAAGTTAACTGGTACTTCATGTTTGTGTCGACATTCTTCATTGCAATCACAGGTGCGTTTGTTACTGAAAAAATTGTTGAGCCAAAGCTTGGCAAATACAGTGAAGAAGAAGCCTCAGAAGATTTGTCGAACGACAAAATGGGTGGCTTAACAGACATTGAGAAGAAAGGCCTAAAACTAGCAGGTGTTGCTGTACTGGTTGTTTCAGCGCTGCTTGCTTGGACGGTTGTTCCAGAAGACGGCATTCTACGTTCTGATGCAGGTACAATTGCAGGTTCACCATTCCTGAAAAGTATCGTGGCATTCATCTTTGTGTTCTTTGCTATTCCAGGCTTTGTGTTTGGTAAAGTTGTTGGCACGATGAAGACGGATCGCGATGTAATTGATGCAATGGCGAAATCTATGTCTTCTATGGGCATGTACATTGTATTAGTTTTCTTTGCGGCTCAGTTCGTTGCTTTCTTTAAATGGACTAACTTCGGTCAGGTATTCGCGGTTGCTGGCGCTAGCTTCCTGCAAGAAATTGGCTTAACTGGCCCAATGTTGTTCTTTGCCTTCATCCTGATGTGTGGCTTTATCAACCTAATGATTGGTTCGGCATCGGCACAGTGGGCAGTAACGGCTCCGATTTTTGTTCCTATGTTGATGCTTGTTGGTTATGCACCGGAAACGATTCAGGCTGCTTACCGAATTGGTGACTCGACGACAAACATCATTACTCCAATGATGAGCTACTTTGGTTTGATTCTTGCCGTAGCGACTCGTTACATGAAGAACTTAGGTATCGGTACGCTGATCGCGACCATGCTACCTTACTCAATCTGCTTCATTGTAGGTTGGAGTGTGCTGTTCTACCTATGGGTATTCGTATTTGGTTTACCAGTAGGCCCTGGCGCAGCAACATACTACACACCGTAGAAAACGGTTACCTCACACAGCTCCATTATAAAAAGCCTGCGAACGTCGCAGGCTTTTTTATCGATTGAGACTGTGTACGCAGGCTTACCTGATTATAGATGTCGGTTTATAGCTGAAAACGCATCAACAAAGGGCGATAAAAGTGCTGAGTGAGCCAGCACAAGCTTTTCCAAATTATGCGTTTGTACCAAGGTAAGTGCGCAATATAAACATAGCTAAATTCAATTTCTGGCCGGGCTTTTCTGTTGCGTTTAAAAGCCGGAGCGCCTGAGCTCATATTAAAGCGACGCTGGTATATCATTGCATGGCGGATGGTATAGGCCGATATTCGACGATACAATGCGAGGCGTTGTGGCTTATTGGTATCGTAGCCAAAAATTGGGCAAGTCATATCATTATCAATTTCTACAATGCCTAACGTAGCCAGCATCTCTTCTTGATAAAACAGTCCCACTAAATGTACTAATTTGTTCTGGCTCACCTGTTTTAAATATTGGGTTGAAAACTGGATGTTATTGAGGCTGTATTTATCAAGGTAAAGCATGTCATATAACTCTTTGGCACGCTGAAACTCTTCATCAGTGGTCAGTGGCCTAAACTGCCAATCTTTATCATTAAGCAGTTTGAAGTCTTTCGTTAAATCTCGGTTGAAGCTGAACGCCTGCCAATCATCAAGTAAATACACTTGTCGTGTTACCAAGCTTTGCCATTGCTGCTGCTCTAATCGCTGAATAAAGCGTGATTGTTGACGTTGGTTAATGGAGCGAAGCACCAAGGGAAAGGTGGGGTATTGATCGAGTGCGACGCGACGCAGTTCATCGAGATTTAAGGCTGCCCATTGTTCGCTATACATATTGGTGGACAAGCACTGATTGTTGAGAGTTTGGACTTGATCCAATCCAGCCAATGATAAGATTGGTTTAGTCATATTAATAAGTAACTTACATACCCATCGAACAGCCACATTTTTGACTTTGTGAAGCTCTTCTTCGGCGTAGCCACTAAGCAGTGTCATAGGGGACACGGCATAACAGTTGTTTGGTATTTTTGGTGTTACGGAGTAGGGAATGGCAACATCATCGATATAGTAGCAACCAAAGCTTGCTGTGCATTCATCAATGGGATTCGACTGCATAAGAGTGATAAAGGTTTTATGCCATTCTTGAGAGGAAAGCGTCATTAGTTCAATGCCTCTCCATTCCACTCAATATCAACGGTAGAAGCGTTGCTCCACTTCGTCTTGTTCTGCCTAGCTAACCGGAGTAATTCAAACATACTCCGGATTTGGCTCCCGACCGGTAAGTTATGCTGTTGCATCACATTCACTCCAGACCACCAATCTTGCCAAGTTCGAGCCTTGAACAGGGATAACCCTCCTTCAGCGATGAGTGTTATTGGCCCTAAATGATGCAGTCGCTGTTTGGAAGGGGCAGTAAATGCCATATTAGGGAGCAGTTGACTGCATCTAGACGAGAGTAGGTGCAAACCACTAGTGGCTCTTGGGTTACATTCAATCACGTAGAGTTCATCTTGTGATTTGATGAAGTCAAACGACACTTGCCCATGATAAGTATGACGTTTACCAAAAGTTGCGATAAATCTATCTAGTCGTTCGCACGAGATCGGCTGAAAAGCACTGGCGGCCGAGCTGTTTACACAGTATTTCGGTACATAAGCTTGGTGTGCTTTAAGTTCACCATGTTCAAAAATGGCATAGTTACACACCGGAGTCCCTTGGATTTTTTGTTGCTGAACCCAAGGAAAAAGGGGCGATATCGTGGCGGCAGAAATAGACTGAGTCGTCACATCTCTTATGACTTGCCCGCCAAACCGAGAGTAAACGGGCTTTAGAACGGTCCTCTTATTAATTTCAATCTCACTTTTATCAGCGACCAAACGAGTTTTTGGAAGTGTGATTTCTGGCAAACCCTGAAGCTGTTCAAAGACGGTCAACTTGTTGTGCAGGGCATTGAGTAGTCCCACATTGGGCAGAAAAAAATCTACTTCTGGGCATTGTTTGGCAACATGAGCCAAGTAATAAACTTCTTCACAAGTGGGTATCACTATATCAATACGCATCTGAGTAATGATTTTTAGGATCTGTTGTTGATAGGTGGGAAACGCAAATCGAGGTGAAGCGGTGGGTATATAAGACTCGATACCTCGCAAAAACGATCCCAGAGGCTTTTTTAGCGAATCGGTGAGAATTACTTCATGCCCATGATGCATACACATGGTTGCCCACTCTAGTGCAACTGGTGCTCGGGCTCCGGTGATTAAGACCCGCATATGTTCACCACACGTCGTTGTTTATTCATTGGCGTCCAAATAGGCGCAGGGCGGTAACTAAATCTGACAGGATCAAGCCGCAATTGGTCAAACAACTTTATCAAGGCTTGGTGTATAACCCGATGGTGGTGAACATCCGCTTCAATTTGAATGGCTTGTGACCCTGTTTGGGTGATTCGGTAATCCACGCGACCTTTGGCAGATAGTGTTATAGCGCGGTAGATGAGATCTGGTAACACCGTAACTGGGACGTGGTTTGCGTTTAGCGTGAGGCGATCACCACATCGTCCGGCAATCGTGCCAAGAGGTTCAAATACGCCATTATCCTGTTTATTCTCAATAATATCGTCGAGCTGATAACGAATAATGGGCTGAGTTTTACGACGAAAATCGGTGATAATTGGGCTGTAATGAGTACGTTCGGTATTCAGCCAATGTTTTTCGATGTAAATAACATCCTGATTCCAGCGCATTTGTCCATGCTGATCAGTACATGCAAGAAAACCTTCGGTACATTGATAGACTTCATGGAGTTCGCTGTCGAACCGTTGAGAAATAAAGTGACGGTCACTCTCAGTTAGGACTTCTGCACCAGAAATGATCCGCTGTGGTTGAATTTCGGGTTGACCAAATTGACCGCTGAACTGGGCGCAGAGCTGAAGAGCTTGCGCACTACCAACTAAAAGCGTGGGTTGGAACTCATCTAGCTCTTTTATCCATTCTTGGTAAGGTTTAGTTAAATCCGCATAAAAGAATGTGACAGGGCCTTTCGCGACGGATTTATACAGTGGGCTGTTGGCGCGCAAGGCTAGCGCAATTCGGTGCTTTTGCCATAGGTTGGGCAACAGGCGAGCCAATATATTGCCAGCCCACAGTTGCGTTTCCTGTTTGTCAGCAAGAAACAACCCGCGTATGCCTGATGTGCCCGAAGAAAGCCCAACAGTAACATCGCCAACTTTCGAAGCGGCGAAGTTGCGTGACTGTTCTGCTTCGAGTGCTTGTTGCATTAGCTGTTCAGCATCTAAGCCTTTCGTATTCAACTCTGAAAGGTTCTCCATCATGGTTTGCTTATTCATGATAGGGAAATCACTGAGTGGTGCACCTTGAAGTGAGCGGTAATACGGTGAATGACGGCATACCCAATCCAAGTGTTGCGTTAAGTGTTGTTGCTGCCATGTTTCGACTTGTTCCCTTGAGCCGAAGGGGCGGTAGCGGGTTCGCCAGAATTCTGAGATAAGCGTTCTCACTTCATCCATCCTTCTTTGATTAGCTGCTGGATAGTTTCCTGACAATGTGAAGGCACGAAGCGAACAAAGTGGTGGGTTTGTTGGTAGCAACTTCTCAACTCGGAGAGGGTGTTTTTATAGGCTTTTGTATCATCGCAAAGCATGTTCGCCAGCCAATGTTGATCGATATTTTCACTCAAGCTCTCGATTAACCAGCATGCATCGGCGAGTAAGAACAGCCAACTTTGGTCTCTTTTAACTAGCAAGCCCACTTGACCCGCAGCATGGCCTGGCAAGCTAACCATATAAATGAATCCGTCGTCGAACATGTCTTTACAGAGCAAATTAACACCTTGGCACTGAGGAATAATTTGGCTGATTGGTACGGAAAAATCACTATGAATGAATAAGTTAGATTCAAGTTGTGGAGGAAGTAGAGCTTTTAGGTATCCTTTTCTTACGCCTCCAATTCGACCACTCTTAGTAATTGCATCCACCCCTTTTTGTTGGCAATGCAATTGAGAGTGGGAAAACTCAGACACGGCAGCAATGTGATCAGCATGGAAGTGGGAGAGTACTAAGTGTTCAATATCATGAGGTTTGAGACTTTCTTTTGCTAACTGCGCAACAATTCCGTGTTCTTTGTTATAGCGACAAGGTGTTGTCCAAGCATAAAAACGTTCAGGGAAGGGACGAGTCGCGCTAAAAAAATGCTCGTGATATCCCGTGTCAAACAGGATGTTGCCTTGTGTTGGGTGCTGAATTAACGCAACGGCTGCCGGAAATGCTCTAGGCTTGATACCAGAACCTGGTTTGACAACAAAGCCTGGGTGTACGCAGTGTCCAACCTCAAAGATTTTTATTTTTAGACCAGTTTGCATACTGCTGTATTCCTTCTTGAATTGAAAAAAGCGGTTGGTAATTCAGTGTTTGTTTCGCCTTGCTGATATCCAGAGTTTGATGATAGTTAAACAATCCTGCGCTGTATGAGGTGAGCCTTGGTTCTGGCTGATGTGGTAAGTGCCTTCGTATTTGCTCACTGAGCTTTAATAATGGTGATACAACGCCGTATGGTAATGATTGTAACGTTACTTTTAGGTTTAACCCCTCACATAAAGCTTGCAGAACAGTCTCAATTGGCATTGGTTCGTTGTTGGAAATGTTGAACACATCACCATGCTGAAGTTGGCCTGCCTGAGTGCAAGCGAGCATCGCTGCATGGGCAACGTTGTCTACATAGGTCAGATCAACCACAGGATTTCTACCCGATGGCAGAAGCAGAGTGTTGTTTTTTATCGCCTTAAGCACTCTTGGGATAATCGCGCGATCATTGGGTCCAAAAATGCCACGCGGTCTTAAAATGATCGCTTTGCTTTGGCCTTTTACGGCTTCAATTTCCGATAGGTATTTTGTGTGTGCGTAATCATTACACCAGTATGAAGCTATGGCGTCGGTTTCTCGAATATTCCAACGGTCTTGATGGTCAAAGTAGACGCTGGTGGAGGAAATATGGATAAAACGCGAGATTTGATAGGTATTAGCCGCATTGACGAGGTTTTTGGTGGCATCTACATTGGCTTGATAAAACGCCTGCCACTTTCCCCATGGGCTTGAGAGAGCGGCACAATGGATGATTGCATCCATACCTTGGCATACCGCATGAACTGCTGAGTGGTCTCTTAAATCGACTATATGTCGGATAACATCGAATTGCTCGGCGAGTTGTTTAGCGATGACTGTATTTCGTGCTGTAAAGTGCAGTTCATGCTGCTGGTGAAACATTCTCAGAATTGCGCTACCCAACATCCCGCTGCCACCAGTGACCAATATCTTCATAGTTTTAGCACTCCCATCCCTAGTGACAACCCTGCGGCGGTGCCAGCTAATAACACATGTTTTCCTGCGGCTTCTGGCTGATTACGCAGCCAGTGTAAGTTAATTGGGAGTGAGGCGGCGACTTGGTTTCCCAAAGTCGAAAAGTGATTAACGGTTTTCTCTGTTGGTAGCCCGGTGAGTGAAGGCAGTTTTTTTAATCCATGCGCGCTGGCTTGATGAGGAAGAAAATAATCAATATCGCCGAGTGTTACCGGAGAGGCGTCAAACCCTTTTTTTAGAAACGCTGGTAAGGCTTTACGCACATGTTTAAAGAGTGCTTTGCCCTCCATCTCAAACTGGCAACTTTTTAAATAGGCTTGATGCTCGGAGGTATGCGGATTGATATGACTACCTCCGCCCTTAATTTGACAAAATGAATACCCGGTATGATGCGTTTCAAAGTGACTGGTGAGCAATCCATCATCGTCGTGTTCTTCGAGCAAAAATGCGGCGGCACCGTCCGCGAATAAGGTTGCAACTTCTGGTTTGAGCGTAAAATTTCGATTCAGTGTGATGCCAGTGGCGAGTTCGCTGGTGACAATAAGAATCCGACGGTACCGTTTTGCTAAGAATAGACTCTGAGCAAGATCAAGCGCAGAGAGAAAGGATAAACAGGTGCTGTTCAAATCAAAGCTTTCTAGCCATGTTGGAGCGTCTAACGCGGCGAGAACCGCTGAGGCGTCGTAGGGTAGAGACTGGTGGTGTGTGCCGCTAGCGTAGATAAGAAGATCAACGGAGCTTAAGGTATGTGTGTTTCCTAAACACTGCTCTATTGCCTGCATTGCCATGTAAATAGCGGTCTCTTTTGTATTGGCTACATGACGATATTCAACGTCGAATTTATTTCGGCAGGTCCCTGGCGCTAATTTTAGGAAGCGATCCATCTCTCGATCAGACCATTGATTCGTTGGCAGGTAGCTTCCACTGGAAACGATGTTAAAGCCCATTATTCTCTATACACTTATTAAAAACGTCGTTCAAAATAAACCACGTTGCATATTGAAGCTATGGCGAGCAAGATGAAAAATAAACAGAACAAAACAAATGGGAGTAAGAGCACGCTTTGGGTGCAATGCTGAGAATGAATTTTCAGGAATGAGCCAGGCTTTTATTTGCTGGCTCAATTTGAATAGAGTGAGGGTTACTTCTTAAATTTCGCCAAAATACGATCCAAATGGTTTGCAAATTCGCGTCGATCGGTTTGAGAAAGCGCGGCGGGCCCACCTGTCTGAATTCCGCTTGAACGCATGGTTTCCATAAAGTCGCGGATATTTAGGCGAGCTTTGATGGTGTCTTTTGTATAGAGCTCGCCACGAGAACTGAGGGCTTGAGCGCCTTTAGAGATAACCTCATCTGCAAGCGGAATATCTGACGTGATCACCAAATCGTTGGCTTCCACACGCTTGACGATTTCGTTGTCTGCGATGTCAAATCCCGCAGGGACTTGTAGCGAGTGGATGTTGTCTCTTTTCGGCACAGGGACAACGTGGTTAGCGACAAACGTACATTCAATCCCCGTACGCTCGGCGGCACGCACAATGGTTTCGCGAATAACTTTCGGACACGCGTCTGCATCTACCCATAACTTCATGATGACTTCTCACTGAGTTTCGCTTCTAACTCTTCAATACGAATGGCTAGCATTGTTACGGTGCGTTCTAGGGCTTCAAGACGATCATTATCGGTGTGGTGTTGTGCTGCGATTTCAACCTTGGGTACGCGTTGAGCACTCTTCCAACTTTTTATTGCGGTGATTAATGCTGGCATTGGAACTGGCGTTTTCAAGCGTGCTTTCACTAACGCTACGGTTGGCTCTTTTCCTTGTTGTTGCAACTGTTCCATTGCCGCTTCTAATTCTTTAGTAACGTCTTGAGTTAACATTTTTAATCCTTAACAACGATATATCTATCATCATACGTTGAGTGCGCTAATTTGGCGAATGGCATTTTGGAGAGTGTAGTGTGAGAGATCTCTTACATAGGTTGTGAGAGAAAACGATTTCGTAAGCGGAAAAAGAGAAGCTGAAGAGCTTAAGTTTCTGATAAATAATGATTTAACAACTTGTTAACCAATGTGAGAGCCAAATATTTATCTTGGATAGATTGTCTATTTTTGGAAAAGGCGTAAATTGAGAGTTGTCAGCAGGAAGCAGACATGGAACAGGAAAGCACCAAGGATTTGGTTATCGTCAGGAAGACGATTTGGTTGGTCAGGATGATTAATCAAGCATGGAGCGTAGGACATTGTAAGGATACGATCATCAATAGGATGTTGATGACTAAGGATAGACAATGGACCCCTCTAGGATTGAGGTTATGGACAGCATCAGGAAGATGCAAGGGACACCGCTCAAGGAACAAGTGACGTGTGCTAACGAGGAATGTTAGCAGTCAGGATGATAAGGACACCGCTAGGACGGCGACGTAAGGAATAAGCTGACGGAATCAGCCACTATTATGGATGATGCATGGAGCACTTTTAGTAGCCGGACTGCTGCGAGTAAGACCATGACCCCGATACTTATGTGTCGGGGTCTTTCTTATATAAAAACGATATCCAGTGTTCTCATTGAATTAAGCATCTCGATGTTATTTGGGGATATCAATATCACAAAATATATAAATTCCTAATAACACTTAATAAAAAACAACTCAGATCAATATCCTTTCCAACCTGTTGGTTTAACTTTCGGCTTCTCTACAAGGTGTTATGCCCGCAATCATTGAGCATGTTCAGCTCATCGAGTTTGTGATCTGCGGATAGATTAAGTTTGTTGTAATCAAGGAACAGATGTGGCCATAGTAACCAGAAGAATGCTTCTTCTACCCTACAATGAGTCGTTGCAACTAGAATTCGTCATGCTGAATTGCTGTGCGAAAAACCGTGCTGAATTGAATGGTCCGTATACAGTTGCGTCCGCCAAACAGATGTTTGAGAAAATACTGGATGATGAGAACATTTATAGTATGGCAGTGCTAGAGAGCACCAGTCGTGACTATATGGGGCACGTGTTTATTGCTAATCTCGATTCCGAACCTGAATTAGGGTTTATTTTTGATAAATCATATTGGGGTAAAGGGTTAGCAACAGAAGCACTAAAAGCATTTTTCCCCAAAGCGTGCCGTGAGTTGGGCTTGAATAAGGTGAAAGCTAACGTGAATAGCAATCATCAGGCTTCTATTGCGGTACTGAAAAAGCTGGGATTTGTTAAAACAAAAGAAAGTAAGGATGTATATGGTCCTTACTTTGAAATGGAATTTACAAGCGATGCGGTGGTAGGTGAAAGTTCTGCGGCCTGAAACCGACCATGGTTAACTCTCCTTGGTAGCAATCGTCACCAAGAGATGAAAACTCAAATTGATACACCGTATGCCAACGCCAGACTCCGTCTGGCGTTTTTAGTTTATGGGCACCAAAGGCGATGCTGATTAATTGGAGATCCAATTGCTCACATTTACGCGTGATGGCCGCTTTTGCGAGTTCGGCTTGGCGACGCTGTTGCCAAAACAGGTAACAGAAAAAGCAGAGCCCTAAAATTGCTAAAAGATCACCAATCATTCCTGAACCTTTCTTAGCTTTTTGTTGCTTGTTGTAAGCTTACTAGCGCATTTGCTAGTTCCTCTGATGGGTTTGAATGCAGCAAAGGCAATAACACCATTCTTAACTCTGGCAGCATCACTAAATCGGCAAATAACTGATTAAATAGGGCTTGATTACCGGTTTGAGCTAAACGCAGCAAAAACTGTTCTGCTACCTTTTCATTGGCGAGTAAGTGCCAAGCGCGACCCGCCACACCAATCAATACCTCCTGATGGCTTAAACGAGGGCTATGCAATATCGCATCTAATACTGGAGAGGCGACTTCTGTTGGCGCACCAGCAAGGGCTCGGATAAGTGCTGAAAGTAGGAAGAGATCAGGTTCGCTACTTGCGATTTCTTGCTGTGCCTTTTCCGCGATACGTTCTGCTAAACGCTCTTGAAGCTCTACATGCTCAAGCGCACCTAATAGGGCATAAAGTGGCTCATTTGGTAGGTGGTTCAACGCTTTGCGTATCATTACCCCGTTTTGCTCTTTGTCCAGGCGAGCGGCTATGTCTGTGATACCTTGCAGACCTACAGTTTGCCAATTATCCCAGCCTAAACCTCCAGAGAAGTAATGCTGGGTATGCTCGTAATATTGGCTGGTAGGAAGATTGAGGTTTGCGCGGACCTGGCTATGAAACACGGCCATTTTGTCTTCGGAAGGTTTGAACGTATATGGGTTATTAGACAGCTTTTGCTGTTGCTCTTCAGAGATATCATCATTGAGGCGTGTTCCCATGGCTTCCACTACGTATTTAATGAAATTGCCGATATCTGATTGCTTTAACAAACCGCGCTCGTCCAATTCAAACTTTAGAAACCAAATCCAAGGTTGCTTTTGTTCATTCCAATAAGCGATGGCAAGGTGTGCTTTACGCTGCATTGGGAATGGGTACGGTGCTTGACCTTTTTCTACATCGGCAAACTCTTTCTTAGCGATGGTTTTGATACGACGACCAAGATCGAAGATTTGATAATCACAGCGGCTGTTGTTCAACAGTTGAGTGAGGGTTTGAATGTTTTCCATTAAATACGACGTCCTAACGTTCTTTTCACAAGAAATGGTATCATTCTCGGCTAATTCAAGGTTCGAGATAGAATTAATGGTAACAAATACTCAATTGGTCGACTTACTTCACCAACTTGAAGCGCAGCTTAGAGAGCATAACTTATGGCAATATACTATGCCTTCAGAGCAAGCCTTACAAAGTGCGGAGCCATTTGCGATTGATACGTTGCATCCTCATGAGTGGTTGCAGTGGATTTTTATAGCCAGAATGCACGCACTAGTGGAAAACAATCAACCACTGCCAAGAGGGTTTTCTCTCGAGCCCTATTTTTCTGAAGCGTGGAAGCAGGAACCGCAGTTCGCAGAGCTGCTTGTTACAATCCGAACCATTGACGAACTGTGTAAGTAAACTAATGCTAGAACAAAAAATAGCGCGATCTTCAGAACCAGTTGAGCTGGAGATCGTTTATCAGGATGAATATTTTGTAGCGGTCAACAAGCCTGCAGGCATGTTAGTGCATCGCAGTTGGTTAGATAAACACGAAACTCAGTTTGTCATGCAAACTTTGCGCGACCAAATTGGTCAGCATGTGTTCCCATTACATCGTCTGGATCGTCCAACATCTGGTGTGCTCGTGTTTGCGTTGTCGAGTGAAGTCGCATCACAAGTCATGCCGATGTTTGCTGAACATAAAATGGAAAAGACATACCACGCAATAGTACGCGGTTGGATTGAGGAAGAGGGCGTTTTGGATTACGCGCTCAAAGTCGAGTTAGACAAGATTGCGGATAAGTTCGCTTCACAAGAAAAAGAGGCGCAAGAAGCGGTGACGGAATATAAGCCGTTGGCTAAAGTGGAGGTTCCCTATTCGACGGGTAAATTTCCTACAACGCGTTATTGCTTAGTTGAGATGAAACCTAAAACGGGGCGTAAGCACCAACTTCGTCGTCATATGGCACATCTACGCCATCCGATCGTGGGTGATACAACGCACGGGGATGGAAAGCACAACAAGCTGTATCGCACAGAGTTTGAATCTCATCGTCTGCTACTGCATGCTTCAGAGTTACGGTTCGTCCATCCATTTACCGATCAAGAGATTGTCATGACGGCCAATCTTGATGAAACTTGGCAGCAATTGTTCACTCGATTTGAGTGGGATGAATCGATGATTAACAGATAATCGGTGCAGTTAGATCTAGATAATGATTGGGTACAAATAAAAAGGGTTAGCATCAATGCTAACCCTTTTTTAAAATTTAAGACTTAACGTTTACTTTAGTTTTTCAAGATCCGCTTCGATCTCTGCGATCTTACTCGAAACGACTTTTTCTAAATGACGAAGGTCTGAAAGAATTTTCTCTTTTACATCAACCTCAGGTTGTTTCGTTGGCTTAGTGATTTTATTCAGTTCATCAATGACTAATGTGAGGTTACGGTTGATTTCCGTTACTTCTTTATATTTGTGACTGCCACTATCAACAAGAACATTTTTGATTTGGCGTGGGTATTTGAATTTAACGCTTTTAGCGAATAGTTCGCCTTTTTGCTTGTGGAAATAGATCTTGAGTACGTCTTTGTGTGCTTCTTGGCGTAGGGAATAACGTTCAATCTGCTTAGGGTCGTGAATACCCAAACCAGTGAGGTGGGGATACATAGGCTACCTCTATTACATCGAATTGATATTGATATAACTGTAGCAGCCTATGTATGAGCTAGATAGCTGATATTTAGCCAAAATGCTTAACTTGTGGGCAAGATCGCTCTCGCCCTGAACCGAAAAGATTGGCAGGTTTGATCTAAGCTGCGACCTCATCAGATAACTTTTCGATCAATCTCTCTCTTAGCTCATCCTGTTGTTCTTCACTTAATCTTCCCCCTGCATCACTGGTTAAAATAAACAAGTCTTCTGCTCGCTCACCAATGGTGGTGATTTTTGCACCATGAAGGTTGATATTTAAATCAGCAAACGTACGGCCTACTTTGGCCAACAGCCCTGGTGTGTCTAGCGCGACAAACTCCATTAAAGTGTGTTTTTTACCTTTGGTTGGTAAGAAGTCGACTTTGGTTTTCACGTTAAAGTGCTGAAGTTTGTTCGGAGTACGGCGCGTTTTAATCTTGGTTGGTCGGCCTGCCTCCAGTACATGAGTGAGGTGTTTAATCACCGCGGCGTGACGAGACTCATCGATCGCTTCGCCATGTTGATCGAGTACCATAAAGGTATCAATCACGTGCCCATCTTTGCTGGTCATGATTTGCGCGTCGTGTACATTAAAATTACGCCTGTCTAACTCCGCCACGACCGTCGCAAATAAAGCAGGCTGGTCTTTCGTATATACAAACACCTCAGTGCCGCCACGAGTGGCTTTTTTACTGATCAACACCAAAGGCTTAGTCGGATCTTCCATGCGAAGTAAGTGTTCGCAGTGCCACGCGATTTGCGTATGGGTATGACGAAGGAAGTAGTCAGCTTTGAAGCGTTGCCACAATACTTCAATTTCGCGCGCGGCAAACCCCTCTTTGCGCAGCATTGCGGAGGCCATTTGTTGATTGTGGCGAATTCGCTCACGCACATCGACAGGGTTCTCTAGGCCTCTACGTAAAGCACGTTGTGTGGAGTAATACAGCTCCGCAAGTAAAGTTCGTTTCCAAGCATTCCAAAGTTCTGGGTTGGTTGCACAAATATCTGCAACTGTCAGGCATACAAGATAATCGAGAGATTCTTCGTCTCTGACTTTTTTGGCAAACTCGGTAATGACATCAGGATCATAAATATCTCGGCGCTGTGCGGTGACAGACATTAATAGATGATGTCTTACCAACCAAGCGACAAGTTTCGCTTCGGGCTTCGATAAACCATGCTCAATGCAGAAGTCGTACGCTTCTCCTTCACCGATAATCGAGTGATCGCCGCCACGACCTTTCCCGATATCGTGGAAAATAGCGGCAATAATCAGCAGCTCTTTCTTTTGCATCCGAGGGTAGACGTCACAGCAAATAGGGTGCTTCGCATGATTTTCTGGGTCACTAAAAGTGTTGATGTGTTTAAGTAAGCGAATACTGTGTTCATCAACGGTGTAGGCATGGAATAAGTCAAACTGCATTTGACCAACAATCTGACTCCATTGCGGTAAATAGGCCGCCATAACCCCTAATCGGTGCATGAGGCTGAATGCTTTGTGAAGAGCATTAGGGTGACGACATAACGCCATGAACTTTTCACGCGCAGCAGGAATGGTGTGCAAAAACTTGTTGAGCCGACGGCGAGCGGTGCGCAGTTGACGCAGCGTTGGTGGGCTCACCCCTTCAATAGTTGAGTCGTTAGCAATATGTAAGAACATATCCAGAATAGTTTCTGGGCGAGCTTGGAACAATGCGGGTTTCCGCGCTTCAATTAAAGAACCGCGACGTTGAAAGTCCGTATCGAGAATCTCGGCACTTTCTGTCGCCCCACCATTAATGATCGCTTGGTCAAAGAGTTTGAGTAGCATTTTATTGAGCTCTGCCACACGACGAAGCGTGCGGTAGAACTCTTTCATCATCATTTCTACGCCTCGATTGCCTTCTCCGACGTAGCCTAGATTTTCCGCAACTTGTGCTTGATGGGCAAAGGTCAAGCGGTTGTCATAGCGGCGAAGCTCCATGTGCAGAGCGAAACGTACTCGCCAAAGGAAGTCCTGACATTCAACCAATTCTCGGTATTCTGCGTCAGTTAAAAATCCGTATCGGCTCATTTCTAACAATGAAGTCGCACCAAAGTGACGTCGAGCGACCCAGCTTAATGTATGAATATCGCGCAGCCCGCCAGGGGTTGATTTAATGTCCGGTTCTAAGTTGTAGGTCGTGTCGTGGTAACGTGCATGGCGTTCGCGCTGCTCTTGAATTTTAGCGCGGTAAAACGTCTCACTTGGCCAGAAGGAGTCTGATAACACGACTTTCTTCAGTGCCTGAAAGGTGTCCTCGCTTCCACACAGCAATCGCGCTTCTTGCAGGTTTGTCGCGACCGTTAGATCGGCTTTACCAATTTCAGCACATTCAGTAACGGTGCGAACAGCGTGTCCGACCTCGAGTTTTAAATCCCACAACAGCGTAATGAATTCGCTGATTTTTGCTTCTAACGCGGTTGGCAGTTTATTGTTCGACAGAATCAAAATATCGATATCGGAGAGCGGATGCAGCTCGCCTCGTCCGTAGCCACCAACGGCAACTAGGGAAATGTTGTAAATATCCTTGAAACCAAAATGTTGCCACAAACGATTGAGAAGCAGATCCATATATTCAGCTCTGGCTAAAACCAAGCTTGTTACCGGATGATGATTGAGAAACTCTTGGTTTTGATTAGAGCTAAACTTCTCTAATTCTTGTTTGAGTTCACCGATATTGATTTGTTCATCGGAAAAGGTAAGAGGGGACTGAAGTGTCATATTTGCCATCCGTGCAAGCTAATCTAATAACAATCTAACAAATTTGCGGCAGATAAAAAATATCCCCGCCGAAGCAGGGATATAGTAAACAACGAGTGGTTGTCAGCTTTACGCGTTTTTCATTAGGCGAGGAATCGTATCGTCGCTACGAAGCGTCAGTACTTCACAACCTTCTTTTGTTACTACAATGGTATGTTCCCATTGCGCAGAGTTCTTGCCGTCGCCCGTGTAAACAGTCCAGTCATCTTGTGCATCAACAGAGCAACCAAATTTACCTGCGTTAATCATCGGCTCAATAGTAAAGCACATGCCTTCTTTTAATACGCGGCGGTCTTTGTTCTTGTAATGAACCACTTGTGGCTCTTCATGGAACTCATCGCCGATACCGTGACCACAGAAGTCTTTCACAATAGAAAACTTGTTGCGAGGATTGTTCTTGTTGTTCTCTTTGATGTACTTCTCGATAGCTGTACCGATGTCACCAACCGTTGAACCTGGCTTAACGGTACGCATACCAACATACAGTGCTTCTTGAGCTACCATGCACAGACGTTTGTTTGCAGGCGAAACATCACCGACTAGGAACATCTTAGAAGTGTCACCATGGTACCCCTGAGGACGCACGCTCAGATCGGCATTCTCATCATTTGGAACGATTACGGTAATATCAACGTTTAAGATGTCACCATCTTTTAGTACCGCCGGCTTCATTTGGCCGTTGCTACCGATTTCGTCTTTTTCCGCTGGAATACCATGGCATACGATATGGTTGATTGAAGTACAGATCGACTTAGGGAAACCATGGTAATCAAGCGGAGCAGAGTATGCGCCTTTTTCTAGAGCGTACTCATGACAGATTTTGTTTAACTCTTCTGTCGTCACACCAACTTTGATGTGTGGTTCGATCATTTCTAGAATCTCTGCGGCTAGCTTGCCCGCAATGCGCATGCGTTCTATTTCTTCAGCAGTTTTAATCTTGATTGACATTGGCTTTCTCTACTTATTCCTATGCACGTAAACGTGCGAATGGCCGCATTCTATCAGACATCGGGGCGTTAACCCAAGTTAGATAGGAATATGCATCATTCTTAATTCGATCATATGTTTAAAGTTTTGCTTATAAATAGGAGAAAGTGGCTCGGTGAAGAAATAATTTTTACTAGCCACAGTGAGCTAAAATATGGTATAAAGCGCGCCGGAATAGAGGACTGTTCTCTTCGTTTAGCAAAGTTAAGCGGCGAAGCAAGCTTCATCCGAATAACCTTTTATCTTTAAATCACACACATTCCGTCACATATTCCGGGGTGCTGAGCAGAAGCTTGGTCGGAGTTATGGGGAATGTGGAGGCCTAACCCCATAGAGGATTTTAAAATGGCAACTGTATCAATGCGCGATATGCTAAAAGCTGGTGTTCACTTCGGTCACCAGACTCGTTACTGGAACCCAAAAATGAAGCCATTCATCTTTGGTGCTCGTAACAAAGTTCATATCATCAACCTAGAAAAAACTGTACCAATGTTCAACGACGCTCTAGCTGAACTAGCTAAAGTTGGCGAGAAGAAAGGTAAGGTTCTATTCGTAGGTACTAAGCGCGCTGCATCTGAAGCTGTTAAAGAAGCTGCAATCGCAAGCAACCAGTTTTACGTAAACAACCGCTGGTTAGGCGGTATGCTTACAAACTACAAAACAGTTCGTCAGTCTATCAAGCGTCTAAAAGAACTAGAGACTCAATCTCAAGACGGTACTTTTGACAAACTAACTAAGAAAGAAGCTCTAATGCGTACTCGCGAAATGGAGAAGCTAGAGAAATCTCTTGGTGGTATCAAAGACATGGGCGGCCTACCAGACGCTCTATTCGTAATCGACGCTGATCACGAACACATTGCAATTAAAGAAGCTAACAACCTAGGTATTCCAGTATACGCTGTGGTAGATACTAACTCTAACCCAGACGGCGTTGACTACGTAATCCCAGGTAACGACGACGCGATCCGCGCTGTACAGCTATACCTGAACGCTGCTGCTTCAGCAGTATCTGAAGGTCGTAACAAAGATGTAGCTGCAGTTGCTGAAAAAGACGGTTTCGTAGAAGCTGAATAATAGCGGCTCTGTGTCACACTTGGTCTATGTGAAACCTTTGTGTAGCATAAACTAAGTTATAGTTAGCAATGGGGGCCGACAATGTTAGGCCCCTGTTTTTTACCTTATTTCGAATCAAACGAGGAAGACAGAATGGCAACTGTAACTGCTGCTCTAGTTAAAGAACTTCGCGAGCGTACTGGCGCTGGCATGATGGAATGTAAGAAAGCGCTTGTAGAAGCAAACGCTGACATCGAACTAGCAATTGAAAACATGCGTAAATCTGGCGCAGCGAAAGCAGCTAAGAAAGCTGGTAACGTTGCAGCTGAAGGCGCAATCATCATCAAAGAAGAAAACGGCGTTGCTGTTCTTCTTGAAGTTAACTGCCAAACTGACTTCGTTGCTAAAGACGGTAACTTCACTGCATTCGCAGAAGAAGTTGCAGCTGCAGCTCTAGCTTCAAAAGCTTCTGTTGAAGAACTACAAGCACAATTCGAAGACGCACGTGTAGCTCTAGTAGCTAAAATCGGTGAAAACATCACTATCCGTCGCGTAGAATACGTTCAAGGCACTGCAATCGCTTCTTACCGTCACGGTGAGAAAATCGGTGTTGTTGTTGCTGGTGAAGGCGACGCAGAAACTCTTAAGCACGTTGCAATGCACGTTGCTGCTTCTAAGCCAGAGTTCGTTAACCCAGAAGACGTACCAGCTGACGTAGTAGAAAAAGAGAAAGCGGTTCAAGTTGAAATCGCAATGAACGAAGGCAAGCCTGCTGAAATCGCTGAGAAGATGGTTGTTGGCCGCATGAAGAAATTCACTGGCGAGATCTCTCTAACAGGTCAAGCTTTCATCATGGAGCCTAAGAAAACTGTAGGCGAAATGCTGAAAGAAAAAGGCGCTTCAGTTTCTACGTTCGTTCGCCTAGAAGTAGGTGAAGGTATCGAGAAGAAAGAAGAAATGAGCTTCGCTGAAGAAGTTGCAGCAGCTCAAAAAGGTTAATCCTTAGAGACTGTATAAAGATTAGACCGTAGCCAAGGCTGCGGTCTTTTTATGAGCAGTGAACGATTAGCCGTGATGAATAGCCATAACTGAAGTTGTGTCTATTCATGACTGTTAATCAACAACTCTCTTTGGAAGGTAAACTCCATGACTACGAACCCTAAACCAGCGTATCAACGTATTCTATTAAAACTGAGTGGTGAAGCTCTTCAAGGTGAAGACGGTTTTGGTATTGATCCTGCGGTCCTTGATCGTATGGCACAAGAAGTTAAAGAACTGGTTGAACTGGGTGTTCAGGTTGGTGTAGTTATCGGTGGCGGTAACTTGTTCCGTGGTGCAGGCCTAGCTGAAGCTGGTATGAACCGCGTAGTTGGTGACCACATGGGTATGCTTGCTACAGTAATGAATGGCCTAGCGATGCGTGATGCTCTTCACCGTGCATACGTAAATGCGCGCGTTATGTCTGCAATCCCTCTAAAAGGCGTATGTGACGACTATAATTGGGCTGATGCGATCCGTGAGCTTCGCCAAGGCCGAGTTGTCATCTTCTCTGCTGGTACTGGTAACCCGTTCTTTACAACGGATTCTGCTGCTTGTTTACGTGGTATCGAAATTGAAGCGGATGTTGTACTAAAAGCGACGAAAGTTGATGGTGTATTTACTGCTGACCCTGTAGCAAACCCAGACGCAGAGCTGTATGATAAGCTATCTTATGCAGAAGTTCTGGATAAAGAGCTGAAAGTTATGGACTTGGCGGCGTTTACGCTAGCTCGTGACCACAAAATGCCAATCCGCGTATTTAATATGAACAAGCCAGGCGCACTACGTCGCGTGGTTATGGGCGAAGCAGAAGGCACGCTCATCAACGAATAAGCTTGGCTTAAGGTGCCACTCCAAAGCGTTAGGGTGGTGCTTGCTTTGCTCAACCGTTTTAGGCTTTCTTCAGGAAAGATGACATTTTTAAGGTGAAACTGTGATTAACGAAATCAAAAAAGACGCGCAAGAGCGCATGGATAAAAGCGTTGAAGCGCTTAAGAACAACCTTTCTAAAATTCGTACAGGTCGTGCACACCCAAGCCTACTATCTGGTATTTCTGTAGAATACTACGGTGCAGCAACACCTCTAAACCAAGTAGCAAACGTTATTGCTGAAGATGCGCGTACACTTGCAATCACGGTTTTTGATAAAGAGCTGACGCCGAAAGTAGAAAAAGCGATCATGACGTCTGACCTTGGTCTAAACCCTATGTCAGCTGGCACTATCATCCGCGTTCCACTTCCACCGCTAACGGAAGAGCGTCGTAAAGACCTAGTTAAGATCGTTCGTGGTGAAGCTGAAGGTGGTCGTGTTGCTGTTCGTAACATCCGTCGTGACGCAAACAACGATCTTAAAGCGCTTCTAAAAGATAAAGAAATCTCTGAAGATGAAGACCGTAAAGCACAAGACGAAATTCAAAAGCTAACTGACGTTGCAGTTAAGAAGATCGATGAAGTTCTTGCTGCAAAAGAAAAAGAGTTGATGGAAGTTTAATACTCCCACACACATCACTGTTGGAAAACGCTGTGCTCACAGCTCAGCGTTTTTTTATGTTAGTCTATCCAACTGATGGAACTCAATTAACTCCCTATGCAAAATTCTCAAGCCTTCTCTGATTCCCTTCCTAAGCATATTGCCATCATTATGGACGGTAATGGCCGTTGGGCTAAGTCCAAAGGAAAACCTCGCGTATTTGGTCATAAAAAAGGCGTTAGTGCCGTTCGTAAGACCGTGGCTGCTGCTTCAAAACTAGGCATTAGAGCCATGACGCTGTTTGCTTTTAGTAGTGAAAACTGGCGTCGTCCGGAGGAAGAAGTGGGTCTTTTGATGGAACTGTTTATCACGGTCCTGTCTAGTGAAGTAAAAAAACTACACAAAAATAACTTACGGTTGCGCGTGATCGGTGATACCAGTCGATTTAGTGAGCGTCTACAAAAGAAAATTGTAGAAGCAGAAAACCTAACGGCAGATAACACGGGTATGGTGATCAACATTGCAGCCAACTATGGCGGTAAATGGGACATCACAGAAGCTGCTAAAACGTTAGCGCTAAAAGCACGTAACGGTGAAATTCGTGTAGAGGATATCAATGAGCAGCTAATCACTGAGCATTTGACCATGGCAGACCTACCGGAAGTGGATCTTTTAATTCGCACCAGTGGAGAGTGCCGCATCAGCAACTTTATGTTGTGGCAAATGGCTTATGCAGAAATGTACTTTACACCAGAGTACTGGCCAGAATTCGATGAAGACAGTTTGGTAGAAGCTGTGACTTGGTTTATCAACCGAGAACGTCGTTTTGGCTGTACAGGTGAACAAATAAAGGCATTGATGGCAGCTCAATAAGGACTAGTTAGTTTGAAACAGAGAATAATAACAGCACTAATTTTAGCTCCCCTGGTTATTTTAGGCATTTTTAAATTACCGCTAATGGGCTTTATTGCCGCTTTAACTGCAATAACGCTATTAGGTTTTTGGGAGTGGACTCAGTTTACAGGAAGCAACTCTCGCATTGCTGCCCTTGTGCCGGCAATCATTATTACCGGACTTAGTTTTCTATACATCTCGCCTGATGCATATAGCCTCAATCACTTAACGACACCTCATTATGTCGTCTTGGGTATTGGTTTTGTTTGGTGGATTATTGCTAGCTTAATGGCGATTACTTACCCCAAAACGACGAAATCTTGGCAAAGTAATTTTGTTTTACGTCATGTATTTGGTTTTCTGACATTAATCCCATTCCTTTGGAGTGTGATTATTCTCAGAGCGTATGACATCACTGTAGATCCATACCACGGCGCAAAGCTTGTGTTGTACGTTTGTTTCTTGGTATGGGCTGCAGATAGCGGCGCCTACTTTGCAGGCAAAAGCTTAGGCAAACGTAAGATGGCTCCTCATGTAAGCCCCAATAAAACTATTGAAGGGCTAATTGGTGGCATTATCACGGCATTAATCGTAGCGTGGGCATTTGCTGATTGGTTCGACATCCAGTTCACTAGCCCTGTCCATATGGTGCTGATTACGCTAGTGACTGTCGTTATTTCAGTGCTTGGTGATCTGGTTGAAAGTATGTTCAAACGTGTCTCAGGCATTAAAGACAGCAGTAACATTATCCCAGGGCACGGTGGTGTGCTAGATCGTATCGACAGCCTAACCGCAGCATTCCCAGTTTTTGCTCTTCTTTACTACGTATTCTAATTTATCAGGAGCGGCGTCGTCGCTCCTGAGCTTTCTAACGGTCTTACAACATGCAAAAGTTAACGATTCTTGGTGCTACTGGATCAATTGGTGCAAGCACGCTTAAAGTGGTCGAACAAAACCCAGATCTGTTTTCTGTCGTTGCCTTAGCGGCAAGCACTAACGTTGAAAAGATGATCGGTCTATGTCGTCAGTGGCAACCTAAGTATGCGGTCATGGCAGATAAAGCTGCGGCGTCTCAACTTCAAGCTGAGCTACACTCGGTTTCGCCAGGTACCGAAGTGCTAGGTGGTGTTGATGCGCTATGCCATATTGCTTCGCTGGACGAGGTCGACAGTGTAATGGCTGCTATTGTAGGAGCAGCTGGCTTATTGCCTACCATGGCTGCCGTGAAAGCAGGTAAGCGAGTCTTGTTGGCAAATAAAGAAGCACTTGTAATGTCAGGCCAGCTATTTATTGATGCTGTAGAAGAATTTGGCGCAGAGCTACTTCCCGTCGACAGTGAACACAACGCCATTTTCCAATGTTTACCACAGCAAGTACAAACCAATCTAGGTCGTTGCAATTTACAAGAACATGGCATTTCTCATATTTTGTTGACTGGATCTGGTGGTCCTTTCCGTTACACTGACATCGCAGAACTGGAACAGGTGACACCCGCTCAGGCGATTGCTCATCCAAACTGGTCGATGGGGCCAAAAATTTCTGTTGACTCTGCCACGATGATGAATAAAGGCCTTGAGTATATCGAAGCTAAGTGGCTATTTAATGCTGCTCGCGAACAACTGAAGGTGGTTATTCATCCTCAATCGGTAATTCATTCTATGGTTCAGTATCGTGATGGTTCGGTCTTGGCACAAATGGGAGAAGCGGATATGGCGACGCCAATTGCGCTCACAATGTCATACCCGTCAAGAGTGGAAGCTGGGGTTAAGCCGCTAGACTTCACGAAAGTTGGTGAGCTGACGTTTTTGCAGCCTGATTTTGCTCGTTACCCATGTTTAAAACTCGCAATTGATGCCTGTTATGAAGGTCAACACGCAACAACAGCATTGAACGCAGCTAATGAAGTCGCTGTTGATGCATTTTTAAATAACAGACTAGGTTTTACCGATATTGCTCGCATCAATGAGTCTGTGTTGAATAAAATCAACGCAAGCTGCAAAGCTGAGAATGCGAATAGCTTGGAAAGCTTGCTCGAGCTAGATAGAATGGCACGAACTATTGCCCTAGAAACCATACGCGAGCGTAGCTGATGACTGGTATATTGTGGAATCTCATTTCTTTTATCGTCGCACTGGGCATTCTTGTTGCCGTGCACGAATTTGGGCATTTTTGGGTTGCTCGCCGTTGCGGCGTTAAAGTTGAAAAGTTTTCAATCGGTTTCGGCAAGTCTATTTGGAGTAAAGTAGGCAAAGACGGAACGGAGTACAGCATCTCAATGATCCCTCTCGGCGGCTATGTGAAAATGGTTGATAGTCGTGTCGATGAGGTGCCAGAACATGAGAAGCACCTAGCGTTTGATAAGAAGCCGTTATGGAAGCGAACCTCTATTGTTGCGGCTGGCCCCATCTTTAATTTTCTTTTCGCAATTTTTGCCTATTGGCTGGTATTTCTAATTGGTATCCCGGCTGTTAAGCCTGTAATTGGTGAAGTTACGCCCAATTCGATTGTTGCGGAAGCTGGAATTGAATCTGGAATGGAACTTAAATCGATATCTGGTATCAAAACTCCGGATTGGGAATCAGTAAATATGGGATTGATTTCTCATATTGGCAATGATTTGATGACGGTAACACTAACGTCAGCGAATGAAGTTGGTTCAGAAGTAACGAAAACGCTCGATTTACGTGAGTGGAAGTTCGACCCAGAAACTCAGTCAGCGATGCTGTCGTTAGGTTTTGCTCCGTATACACCGGAGGTGTATCGAGTTATCGAGCAGGTCTCGCAAGGTGGAGCGGCGGAAAAAGCCGGTGTGCTTCCAGGTGATGAGGTTGTCGCAATTGGTCAACAACGCGTAACCGAATGGAAGCAAGTGGTTGAAGCGGTTCGTTCTAATCCTGATACACCGCTTGAATTGACGGTGTTACGTCAGGGTTATGAGCAAACATTGACGCTGACGCCCGGTAGCCGTGAGCTCGCTAACAAAGAAGTCGTTGGTTTTGCAGGTATTGCACCTAAAGTCGCAGAATGGCCAGAAAGTTATCGCTTCGATCTTCAGTTTGGTGTATTCGAGTCAATAGGTAAAGCAGTAGACAAAACTGGCCAAGTCATTGGTTTGACAATCAGCATGCTTAAGAAGCTGATTGTTGGAGACGTTGGTCTGAATAATCTGAGTGGACCAATATCAATAGCCAAAGGCGCAGGCGCGACAGCAGATTATGGTTTGGTCTACTTTTTAGGTTTTCTCGCTCTAATTAGTGTTAACCTAGGTATTATTAACCTCGTTCCTTTACCAATGTTGGATGGCGGTCATTTGTTGTTTTTTGCAATTGAAGCAGTCATTCGACGTCCTGTTCCTGAGAAAGTGCAGGAAATGGGCTTTAGAATTGGTGGTGCGATCATCTTCTCGCTCATGGCGTTAGCGCTATTTAATGATTTTACTCGTCTGTGATAGTTCAGAGACAAAAGCAGTAGCAAGGAATAATTAGAACAAGTATGGCGATTAAGCGAATTCTATTTGCAAGTTTACTGGCGACCAGTGTATCTGCAAATGGAGCAGAGAACTTCGTAGTTCAAGATATTGAAATCGATGGATTGCAGCGTGTAGCACTGGGTGCTGCATTGTTGAAAATGCCTGTACGTGTCGGTGATACCATTGGCCAAGGCGATGTTGCAGAAATTATCCGCGCCCTGTATGCATCTGGTAACTTTGAAGATGTGAAAGTGTTGCGTGACGGTGGTGTTCTGATGGTTCAAGTCAAAGAACGTCCTACCATTGCAAGCATCTCTTTTTCAGGTAACAAAGCAATCAAGGACGAGCAGCTACAAGAAAACCTGAACGCGTCTGGCGTTCGTGAAGGTGAAGCGCTTGACCGCACCACGCTAAGCAACATTGAAAAAGGCTTAGAAGACTTTTACTACAGCGTAGGTAAATACAACGCAACAGTAAAAGCGGTGGTTACTCCACTACCACGTAATCGTTCTGACCTTAAGTTTGTCTTTACTGAAGGTGTGTCGGCAAAAATTCAGCAAATCAACTTTATCGGTAATGAAGTGTTCAGTGATGAAGAACTGCTTTCGCGCTTTAACTTAAATGTTGATGTGCCGTGGTGGAATTTCCTTTCTGATGAAAAGTATCAAAAGCAAGTCCTTGCAGGTGATATTGAAGCACTCAAATCATTCTACCTGGATCGTGGTTACTTAAAATTTAACGTTGATTCGACACAAGTTGCAATCTCTCCTGACAAGAAAGGGGTATACATTACTCTTGGTCTAGAAGAGGGCGAGGTTTACACCGTTAAGGACGTGAAGTTCCGTGGTGATTTGATTGGTGAGGAAGCGACGTTCGAAAGACTTGTGCCATTTGAAGACAATGAGACATACAACGGCTCGTTGGTTACTTCAATGGAAGAAGGAATTAAGCGTGTGCTTGGTGAGTCCGGTTATGCTTATCCTCAAGTGAACACCATTCCTGAGTTTGACGACGAGAATCAAGAAGTTTCTTTGGTCGTTAACGTAGATCCGGGTAACCGAATTTATGTTCGTGATATTCGCTTCACGGGTAATAACTCAACCAAAGATGAAGTCCTTCGTCGTGAAATGCGTCAGATGGAAGGCAGTTGGTTGAACTCGAAATCGATTGAAACGGGTAAAACTCGTCTAAATCGTTTGGGCTACTTTGAAAATGTTGAAGTACAGACGGTTCGAGTTCCTGGTAGTGATGATCAAGTTGACCTAGTTTACTCTGTCAAAGAAGCGAACTCTGGTAGCGTTAACTTCGGTGTTGGCTACGGTACAGAATCGGGTGTGAGCTTCCAGGTTGGCCTGCAACAAGATAACTTTATTGGTAGCGGTAACCGTGTTGGTATCAATGCGATGATGAATGACTACCAGAAAAACATCAGTCTAGATTACCGTGATCCGTACTGGAACTTAGACGGTGTAAGCTTAGGTGGTAAGGTTTTCTATAACGAATTTGAAGCGAAAGAAGCCAATATCGTTGACTATACCAACGAAAGCTATGGCGCGAGCTTAACGTGGGGCTTCCCATTCGATGAGTTGAACCGTTTTGAATTCGGTGTCGGTTATACGCACAACAAGATCGGTAACTTATCGCCTTACTTGCAGGTAGAGCAGTTCTTACGAGCACAAGCAGACAACATTGATTCTAGTGGGGCGTTGAACACAAACGACTTCGACTTCAATATCTCTTGGACACGTAATAACTTAAACCGTGGTTACTTCCCAACGGCAGGTAACCATCAGCGTGCATTCTATAAAATGACCGTACCTGGCTCTGACGTTCAATACTTCAAAATGCAGTACGATGTTCGCCAGTATGTGCCATTGACTAAAAAGCACGAGTTTACCCTCTTGTTCCGTGGCCGCTTAGGTTACGGTAATGGTTACGGTCAAACGGATGGTAACGATAACTTGTTCCCATTCTACGAAAACTACTACGCAGGTGGCTTTACATCGCTTCGTGGCTTTGGCTCAAACTCTGTTGGTCCTAAAGCGGTTTACCGTGATACATCTGGTTCAAACAATGGCGCAGATACAGCAACAGATGACTCTGTTGGTGGTAACGCCGTAGCGCTAGCAAGTGTTGAGTTGATTGTCCCAACACCATTTGCATCAGAAGAAGTGCAAAACCAAATTCGTACCAGTATCTTCTTTGATATGGCAAGTGTTTGGGATACGGAGTTTGACTACCGCGATTCAGGTGCGGAATATGGTGACCGTTACTACTACGATTACTCAGATCCAACCAACTACCGCTCTTCTTACGGTGCGGCGTTGCAGTGGATGTCTCCAATGGGGCCACTAGTCTTCTCACTAGCGAAACCAATTAAGAAATTTGATGGCGATGATGAAGAGTTCTTCACATTCACTATCGGTAGAACTTTCTAAAGAGGAAAATATTTTGAATAAAATGATCAAAGCGGCTGGGATTGGCCTTCTTGTACTGAGCTCTTCAATGTTTGCAAATGCGGCAGAAGCTGCACAGAAAATTGCTTACGTAAATACAGCTCAAGTTTTTCAAGCTCTTCCTCAACGTGAAGTTGTACTACAAAAAATGCAGAAAGACTTCAAAAGCAAAGCTGATGAACTGAAGTCAATCCAAGCACAAGCTAAAACAAAGATTGAGAAGCTACAACGTGACGGCGAGCTTTTGGGTCAAGACGAAGTTGAAAAGCTACGTATCGATATCGCGAAGCTAGACAGCGAGTACAAAGTGAAAGCACAAGCACTTGAAAAAGCAAGTGCGCGTCGTGAAGCTGAAGAAAAAGCGAAGCTTTTCAAAACGATTCAAGATGCAGTTAAGAAAGTCGCAGACAAAAATGGTTACGATCTTGTGATTGATATCTCTGCTTTGCAGTACGGCAAGCCAGAATACAATATTTCTGAAGACGTAATTAAAGCTCTAAAATAAGAAGTTATGAAGACATTAACATTAGCCGAATTGGCGACAATTACCGGGGGTGAGCTGTTTGGTGACGAGTCTCTCGTTGTAAGCCGTGTTGCTCCAATGGATAAAGCACAAGAAGGTGACGTAACCTTCTTGTCTAACCCAAAATACGCAAAACACCTTTCTGAGTGCCAAGCTACCGTTGTTATGGTAAAGGCTGAGCATAAAGATCAATGCGTTGGAAGTGCGCTAGTGGTTTCAGACCCTTATGTCGCATTTGCTCGTGTGGTCCAAGCGATGGATACCACACCAACACCGGCAGACGATATTGCACCAAGTGCTGTGATTGCCGCTGACGTTAAGATGGGTGAGAACGTTACAATCGGCGCTAATGCTGTGATTGAAACGGGCGTAGAACTCGGCGATAACGTAAGCGTTGGCGCTGGTTGTTTTATCGGTAAGAACGCCAAGCTAGGGAATAACACCAAGCTTTGGGCTAATGTCACTATCTACCATGAAGTGTCATTGGGTGATGACTGTCTCGTTCAATCGGGTACCGTCATTGGCTCTGATGGCTTTGGTTACGCTAATGACAAAGGCGAGTGGATTAAAATTCCTCAGCTTGGTTCAGTGCGTATCGGTAACCGCGTTGAGATTGGTGCTTGTACTACGATTGACCGCGGTGCACTCGAAGATACTATCATTGAAGACAATGTCATTCTGGATAACCAACTTCAAATCGCGCACAACGTGCAGATCGGATATGGTACCGTGATGCCTGGTGGTACTATTGTCGCAGGCAGTACAAAAATTGGTAAGTACTGCCAGATTGGCGGCGCGTCTGTTCTGAATGGCCATATCACTATCGCAGATGGTGTGGCGATTACAGGTATGGGCATGGTAATGCGCAGTATCGAAGAAAAAGGCCTTTACTCATCAGGTATTCCACTACAAACGAACAGAGAGTGGCGTAAGACCGCAACTCGAGTTCACCGTATTGATGAGATGAATAAGCGCCTAAAAGCGGTTGAAAAACAGCTGGAACAGAAAGAAGAAATTTAGAACAAGTTATCTTTCGCTCTGTATTTAACACGAAGGCTAACAAGCTCTAGTTCCATATTCTGTACGAAGACTCGCGAAATGCGGGTCTTTTTCTTCTATAATGACGCGCTCTAAGTAGATTTAACTCCAAGATGGTGCGTATTTTGCTAGTATATTGTAAAGCGATTCGGCTTTACGACCTGTTGCCACGTTTGCCATCTTGGCGGCAAAAAATTGATATAGGAAGACGACTTTGACTACTGAAAAGAAAACGATGAACATCTCTGAAATTCAAGAGCTACTACCTCATCGCTACCCATTCTTATTGATCGACCGAGTGATAGACTTCCAAGAAGAGAAGTACCTTCACGCGATTAAAAACGTGTCGGTTAACGAACCTCAGTTCACAGGTCACTTTCCTCAACTACCAGTATTCCCAGGTGTTTTGATTTTAGAAGCAATGGCTCAGGCAACAGGCTTACTTGCATTTAAATCATTTGGTGCACCAACAGAAAATGAACTGTACTACTTTGCAAGCGTAGACGGCGCGAAATTCCGTAAACCAGTGGTTCCGGGCGACCAATTGGTTATTGAGGTAGAATTTCTGAAAGAACGTCGTGGCATTGCTGCATTTAGCGGTGTAGCAAAAGTTGACGGCGAAGTAGTATGTTCTGCAGAACTGAAGTGTGCTCGTCGAGAGTTTTAATATGATTCATGAAACCGCTAAAATCCACCCGGCAGCGGTGGTAGAAGAGGGCGCCAAAATTGGTGCTAACGTAACAGTAGGTCCTTTTACGTACATCACCTCTACGGTTGAAATTGGTGAAGGCACAGAAGTGATGTCTCACGTTGTGATCAAAGGTCACACAACTATTGGCAAAGATAACCGTATTTTCCCACATGCTGTCATTGGTGAAGAAAACCAAGACAAAAAATACGGTGGTGAAGACACAACTGTGGTTATCGGTGATCGTAACGTCATTCGTGAAGCGGTCCAAGTTCATCGCGGCACAGTGCAAGACAAAGCAACCACGATCATTGGTGATGACAACTTATTATGTGTGAATGCACACGTTGCGCACGATGTTGTTATTGGTAACCATACTCATATCGGTAATAACTCGATTCTTGGTGGTCACGTTACAGTTGATGATTATGCCGGTGTGATGGCACTGTCTGCGATTCATCCGTTTTGTACAGTGGGCGCTTACGCTTACATTGGCGGCTGTTCAGCTGTGGTGCAAGATGTCCCAGCTTATGTACTCGCGCAAGGTAACCACGCTACTCCATTCGGCTTGAACCTTGTTGGCTTGAAGCGTAATGGCTTTGAGAAACCAGAGATTCGTGCGCTACAAAAAGCGTATAAAGAAATCTACCGTTCAGGTAAGACGCTAGAAGAAGTGAAGCCTATTCTAGCTGAAATGGCTCAAGAGTGGCCAGCAGTGAAGCGTTTCTCAGATATTCTGGAAACGACGGAACGTGGCATTATTCGTTAATTGGCGAATGAACCAATAAATAAAAAGATCGTGACCGAATTTGAGGTTACGATCTTTTTGTGTTTTATGGATAAGGCAAACCGTTATCCATAGCGCACAGGAAAAATAGCGAAGTAGATATGGAAAGACCATTACGTATTGGCATCATTGCCGGAGAATTGTCTGGCGATACGCTAGGTGAAGGCTTTATCAAAGCAGTAAAGCAACAATATCCAGACGCAGAGTTCGTAGGCATTGGCGGTCCGAAAATGATAGCCCAAGGTTGCGAGTCTCTGTTTGATATGGAAGAGCTTGCGGTGATGGGATTAGTCGAGGTTTTAGGCCGCTTACCGAGACTTCTTAAAGTGAAAGCTGAGCTCGTTCAGTATTTTACTCAGAATCCGCCTGATGTTTTCATCGGGATCGATGCTCCTGACTTCAACTTACGCCTGGAGCTTGACCTCAAGCAAGCGGGCATTAAAACCGTTCATTACGTGAGTCCGTCTGTTTGGGCTTGGCGTCAGAAGCGCATCTTTAAAATAGAAGCGGCAACGAACTTGGTACTAGCATTTCTTCCGTTTGAGAAAGCGTTCTACGACAAATTTAATGTACCTTGCGAGTTCATTGGTCATACCTTGGCTGATGCCATCCCACTAGAATCAGAACAAGCGCCTGCACGTGAGTTGCTTGGTTTAGAACAAGATAAAAAGTGGCTTGCTGTCCTGCCAGGCAGTCGTGGTAGCGAGTTAAAAATGCTCTCAGAGCCATTTATTGAAACCTGCAAGTTACTCCATAAAAAATTTCCAGAACTGGGGTTTGTTGTCGCGCTTGTTAATCAAAAACGCCGTGAGCAGTTTGAACAAGCATGGAAAGTGCTCGCACCAGAATTAGACTTCAAGTTAGTTGATGACACCGCACGCAACGTCATCACCGCATCCGATGCCGTGATGCTGGCCTCCGGTACCGTAGCGTTGGAGTGTATGCTTCTCAAGCGTCCAATGGTGGTGGGTTATCGTGTGAATGCATTTACTGCTTTTTTAGCTAAACGTCTATTGAAAACGAAGTATGTGTCATTGCCGAATATCTTGGCGGATGATGAGCTCGTCAAAGAATATCTACAAGATGAGTGCACACCAGACAATTTGTTTACTGAGGTTTCTCGCTTATTGGAAAGCGACAATAAACCGATGTTAGATAAGTTTACGGAAATGCATCATTGGATTCGTAAAGATGCGGACCAACAAGCCGCAAACGCGGTTCTAAAACTGATTGAGAAATAGAGATTTATCATGGCTGTTAAACCAAAAGCGACCAAAACCAAAGTTGAACTCCCTCCGTTTGAATATCCGCAAGGTTACCAGCTTGTGGCCGGAGTCGACGAGGTAGGACGTGGCCCTTTGGTGGGAGACGTCGTCACCGCTGCGGTTATCCTTGATCCTAACAATCCTATTGAAGGGTTGAACGATTCGAAAAAATTGACCGAAAAGAAACGCATGGCGTTGCTTCCTGAAATCAAAGAAAAAGCATTGGCGTGGGCGGTCGGGCGTTGTTCTCCTGAAGAAATCGATCAACTGAATATTTTGCAGGCGACTATGGTTGCGATGCAGCGTGCAGTGGCGGGGTTACAGGTTCAACCTGATTTGGTGTTGATTGATGGTAACCGTTGTCCGGAGCTGCCAATGGATGCTCAAGCTGTAGTAAAAGGCGATCTACGTGTTGCCGAAATCAGTGCGGCTTCAATTATTGCCAAAGTCGTGCGTGACCAAGAGATGGAAGAGTTGGATAAACTTCATCCACAATTTGGCTTCGCGAAGCACAAAGGTTACCCAACTAAAGTGCACTTTGAAGCGATTGAGCAACACGGAGTGATCAGTGAACACCGCAAGAGTTTCAAGCCAGTAAAAAAAGCGTTAGGCATAGAATAATCAAACGATCTAATTGGTGTTATAAACCCAACCTCTTTAGGTTAGAATCCCCAACAAAATAGAGTTACACGGTACCTGTTAATGTCAGATCCCAAATTCATCCACCTGCGTGTTCATAGTGACTTCTCGATGGTGGATGGCCTCAACAAAGTTCCGCCAATTGTAAAGAAAGTTGCTGAGCTCGGTATGCCCGCAATGGCGTTGACCGACTTTACCAACCTATGTGGTTTGGTGAAGTTTTACGGTACGGCGCATGGCAGTGGTGTTAAACCGATCATTGGTGCTGACTTTAAAATGCAGTCGGACGAGTTTGGTGAAGAGCTGACACAAGTGACTTTGCTTGCGGCGGATAATGTAGGTTATAAGAACCTGACGTTATTGATATCAAAAGCGTACTTACGTGGACATGTTCAACACTACCCAGTGATTGACAAAGCCTGGTTGGCTGAAATGTCTGAAGGCCTGATTGTATTATCCGGCGGTAAAAGCGGGGAAATTGGTCGCGGCCTTTTGAAAGGCAACCGTCAAATAGTGCAAGGGTGTGTTGATTTCTATAAACAGCATTTTCCAGATCGCTTTTATCTTGAGCTACTTCGTACCGGTCGTCCAGATGAAGAAACTTATCTTCACTTTGCGGTTGAATTGGCAGAGCAGCAGGACTTGCCAGTAGTGGCGACCAATGAAGTTGTATTCCTGAGTCCTGACCTATTTGATGCTCATGAAATACGCGTAGCGATTCACGATGGTTACACATTAGAAGATCCGCGTAGGCCAAAAAACTACAGTCCGCAGCAATATCTTCGTACAGAAGAAGAAATGTGTGAGCTGTTTGCTGATATTCCTGAAGCGTTAGAAAACAGTGTCGAGATAGCGAAGCGTTGTAACGTGACTGTGCGCTTAGGTGAGTACTTCCTACCAGCTTTCCCAACCGAAGGGATGAAAGAGACTGAGTTCCTAGTCATGAAATCCCGAGAGGGGTTGGAAGAGCGTTTAGAGTTCCTATTTCCAGATGAGGAAGAGAGAAAACGTCGCCGCCCTGAATATGATGAACGTCTTCAGATAGAGCTAGATGTTATCAACCAAATGGGGTTTCCTGGTTACTTCTTGATCGTAATGGAGTTCATCCAGTGGTCAAAAGATAATGGAATTCCTGTAGGTCCTGGACGTGGTTCCGGTGCTGGTTCTTTGGTGGCTTACGCACTAAAAATCACCGATCTGGATCCACTAGAATATGACTTGCTGTTCGAACGTTTCTTGAACCCAGAACGTGTTTCGATGCCCGATTTCGACGTCGATTTCTGTATGGATAAACGTGACCAGGTTATTGACCACGTTGCGGAAATGTACGGTCGCGACGCGGTATCTCAGATCATCACGTTTGGTACCATGGCGGCAAAAGCGGTAATCCGTGACGTTGGTCGCGTATTGGGCCACCCATTTGGTTTTGTTGATCGTATTTCAAAGCTGATCCCGCCCGATCCAGGCATGACGCTAGATAAAGCGTTTAAAGCTGAACCTGCACTACCTGAATTGTATGAGGCCGATGAGGAAGTTAAAGAACTCATCGACATGTGTCATATTTTGGAAGGCTGTACGCGAAACGCCGGTAAACACGCTGGTGGTGTTGTAATTTCACCTACAACAATTACCGATTTTGCGCCAATTTATGCAGACGCTGAAGGTCACTTTCCGGTTACTCAATTTGATAAAAACGATGTTGAGACCGCTGGCCTAGTTAAGTTTGACTTCTTGGGTTTACGTACCTTAACCATTATTGACTGGGCGTTAGGACTGATTAACCCACGCCTAGAGCGAGAAGGGAAAGAACCGGTTCAAATTGAATCCATACCGTTAGAAGACCCTGCCTCTTTCCGTTTGTTGCAAAACTCTGAAACGACAGCAGTATTCCAGCTTGAATCTCGAGGCATGAAAGAGCTGATCAAACGACTTCAGCCAGACTGTTTCGAAGACATTATCGCATTGGTAGCACTCTTCCGTCCGGGTCCTTTGCAATCGGGCATGGTAGATAACTTTATCGACCGTAAACATGGTCGAGAAGCGATCTCTTATCCAGATGAAAAGTGGCAACACGAGTCGCTAAAAGAGACGCTTGATCCAACCTACGGCATCATCCTGTATCAAGAGCAGGTAATGCAGATTGCGCAGATCTTAGCAGGTTACACGCTAGGTGGTGCGGACATGCTTCGTCGTGCAATGGGTAAGAAAAAGCCAGAAGAGATGGCAAAACAACGTGCTATCTTTGAAGAAGGTGCGATAAAGAACGGTATCGATGGCGAGTTGGCGATGAAAATCTTCGACTTGGTAGAGAAGTTCGCCGGTTATGGTTTTAACAAATCGCACTCTGCTGCTTATGCATTGGTTTCTTATCAAACTCTTTGGCTGAAAACACATTATCCTGCCGAATTTATGGCTGCGGTAATGACAGCCGATATGGATAATACGGAAAAAGTCGTTGGCTTGGTCGATGAGTGTTTCCGTATGAAGCTTACCGTGCTGCCACCAGACATCAACTCTGGCCTATATCGCTTTAATGTTGATGAAAATGGCGCAATTGTTTACGGTATTGGTGCGATAAAAGGGGTTGGTGAGGGCCCTATCGATGCGATTCTTGAGGCGAGAAATAAAGGTGGTCACTTTAAAGACCTATTTGATTTCTGTGCTCGAGTTGATCTAAAACGCGTCAATAAACGAGTGATAGAGAAGCTGATTTACGCGGGCGCGTTGGATCGACTAGGCCCACACCGTGCGGCGATGATGGCGTCACTCAATGATGCGGTAAAAGCAGCAAGTCAACATCACCAAGCTGAGGCGTTTGGTCAAACGGATATGTTTGGTGTGCTAACGGATGCACCTGAAGAAGTAGAGCATAAGTATACGCAGGTTCCGCCTTGGCCAGAAAAAGTGTGGTTAGAGGGCGAGCGTGATACCCTAGGTCTATATTTGACAGGGCACCCAATTAACGCCTACGTAAAGGAACTAAACAAATACACCAGTTGTCGACTAAAAGACGCAACGCCCACTCGCCGCGACCAATCTGTCACGGTAGCCGGCCTGGTTATTGCCGCTCGTGTAATGACGACTAAGCGTGGTACACGAATTGGCATTATGACACTGGATGACCGAAGTGGTCGCATGGAAGTGATGTTGTTCTCAGATGCACTGGATCGATACGCTGAACTTCTCGAAAAAGACAGAATTTTGGTCGTTTCTGGACAGGTCAGCTTTGATGACTTCAACGGTGGCCTTAAAATGTCGGCGCGTGAAGTTATGGATCTCGGCAGTGCGCGCGAGAAATACGCTCGTGGTTTGTCGGTATCGATAGATGCAAATCAGATCAACGATCAGTTTTTTGAGCAGTTCAGCCGTATTTTAGAACCGCACAAAGCCGGAACCGTACCCGTCAATGTATACTACCAGCGTGCCGACGCCAGAGCGCGGTTAACATTGGGCACCGAGTGGCGAGTTACGCCAAGTGATACATTACTCGACGATTTAAAACAGTTGCTTGGCAAAAGCCAGGTAGAACTCGAATTTAACTAAAAATTCAGCGCAATATGTTAGACGCTGAGTAAACAAGGATTCATAGATGAGCCTAAACTTTCTTGAATTTGAAAAGCCAATTGCAGAACTAGAAGCGAAAATTGAAGCATTACGTGATGTCTCTCGTCACGGTGGTGATTCTGCGATTGACCTGGATAAAGAAATCGAACAGCTTGAGAAGAAAAGCTTAGAGCTGAAGAAAAAAACCTTCAGCGACCTAGGCGCATGGGAAACAGCTCAACTGGCTCGTCACCCACTACGTCCTTACACGCTGGATTACATCCAACACGCCTTTGAGGAGTTTGATGAATTAGCGGGTGACCGCGCATTTGCAGACGACAAAGCGATTGTGGGTGGCATGGCTCGCCTTGAAGGCCGCCCTGTGATGATCATTGGTCACCAAAAAGGTCGTGAGACCAAAGAAAAGGTGAAACGTAACTTTGGTATGCCGAAACCAGAAGGCTACCGTAAGGCTCTACGCTTGATGGAAATGGCAGAGCGTTTCAACATGCCGATCATCACATTTATTGACACGGCTGGCGCGTATCCAGGTGTGGGCGCAGAAGAGCGTGGTCAATCTGAAGCTATCGCGAAAAACCTAAAAGTGATGTCTGGTCTTAAAGTGCCAGTAATCTGTAACGTTGTTGGTGAAGGCGGTTCTGGTGGTGCACTAGCAATCGGTGTAGGCGACTACGTGAACATGCTTCAGTACTCTACGTACTCAGTAATTTCTCCTGAGGGTTGTGCTTCAATCTTATGGCGTGATTCAGACAAAGCGCCACAAGCGGCAGAGGCAATGGGTCTAACTGCTCCGCGTCTTAAAGAGCTTGAATTGATCGACGAAATCATTGAAGAGCCACTAGGCGGCGCTCATCGCGATCATGTTCAAATGGCAGCGAATATGAAAGCGACACTACTTCGTCAGCTAGAAGATCTAGAACAATTGGATGAAGAGACGCTACGTGAGCGTCGTTACCAGCGTCTAATGAGCTACGGTTACTGTTAATTTCGGTGATTGCTATTAAGCGTTAGCTGATATCTCAAGTGATAACAGTTAAAATAGAAAGGGTTGGATGAGAGTCCAGCCCTTTTTTTGTACCTATCGGATCGCTTATGGAATCGCTTTACCCGCATTTTGCTCAAGTTCTCGGCCGCTACTATCAATTAGGCACTAAGGTTGTCTTGGCGTTTAGCGGAGGAGTGGATTCACGTCTTTTACTCGAATTACTCACTCGCTACCAACAAGCGCACTCTGTAGAGTGTCACGCTGTGTATGTGCACCATGGTTTAAGCTCGAATGCCGATAATTGGGCCGATAAATGCTTACTTTGGGCACAACAAGTGGGGATATCGTGCTCGATCGAGCGAGTGAGCTTAGACATCAGCAATGGTGAAAGTATTGAACTTCTTGCTCGTGAAGCTCGCTACCAAGCCTTAACTAAGTACATTCAAGAAGGTGATATACTGTTGACTGGTCAACATGCCGACGATCAAATAGAGACTTTTCTCCTTGCGCTTAAGCGCGGCAGCGGGCCTAAAGGGTTATCTTCGATGGCGGAGAGTATGCCGTTTTCTTGCGGATCTCTAGTTCGACCATTGCTTACTATCAAGCGGAAGACCATCGAAGAAGCCGCTACTAAATTAGGCTTGGAGTGGGTGGAAGACGAAAGCAATCAAGATACCCGTTATGATCGTAACTTTCTTCGTCATTGTGTTATTCCTGAATTGTCTGGTCGCTGGCCGAGTATCCATCAAGCGGTTCAGCGCAGTGCAAGTTTATGTGCTCAACAAGAAGCGCTATTGGATGAACTATTGAGCGCGGTGTTTGAACGCGCTTTACAAACGGATCTAAGTTTGAGTATTGAAGAACTGGCTAAGCACAGTGAATTAGCGCGTGCGCGCTTGATTCGTATGTGGCTGGCTAAGCTTAATACTAGTATGCCGACTCAGGTACAACTCAATCTTATCTGGAATGAAGTCGCATTAGCTCAGCAAGATGCCAACCCCAAACTACAACTTAAACAAGGTGAAGTGCGCCGTTTTCGAAATCGTCTCTATTGGGTAACGGAAACGGCTGATGTCACTAAGTGGCAAAGTACGATTCAAGTTGATGCGACTTTGTCGCTGCCTGAGGGACTCGGGGAGCTGACCTTAACGACGAGTTCTAGTAACGCAACGATTGCGCTACCGAGTCAGCCAGAATTGCTTCGCGTGACCTTCAATCCGGAAGGTTTATCAGCGCATCCAACCACGCGTAATCACAGTCGAAAACTGAAGAAGTTATTCCAAGAATACAATGTGCCAAGCTGGCTGCGTCGTCAAATTCCGATTTTAATGTACCAAGACCGAGTCGTTGCTGTGGCAGATCTGTTCGTTGATCAGGCGTTTAATGGTCAAGATTGTGAACTTATTTGGCGCAGGTAATGAAAATTCATGCCACAATGTCGATTATAAAATATAAAAATCCTTAAATAATAATTGATTAGGTGAAGCAATGAAGAAAACAATCATGGGTGCAATGGTGGCGTTAACCATGTTCAGTGGGCAAGCTCTAGCTGCGGGAGATGTCGCAGCAGGTCAAGCAAAGTCGGGAGTATGCGCGGCGTGTCATGGCGCTGATGGTATTGCTGTCATTCCGGGTTACCCAAATCTGAAAGGGCAAAATGAGCAATATATTATCAGTTCAATTAAAGCTTATAAAAATAAAGAGCGAACAGGTGGGCTTGCTGCTGTGATGCAAGCTCAAGCTTCATTGTTGTCTGATGAAGATATCGCTAACCTAGCGGCTTACTACGCAAGTTTGAAGTAAACGCGAGTCTGAAAAAGCTTGGACGATTGGGCATTGAGCAGTCCTCATTGAGTTTTATCAACTCACGATATTCGCTATGTTAATTTGCTCAGCCTGGATTTTCGCTGGTGGATCAGAGACAAACATTGAATGTTGCGAAACGCTAAACGATAATAAGCGCAATCGATTGAAGCTTAAGGGATGAACATGAAAAAAATTGAAGCGATTATCAAGCCATTTAAACTGGATGATGTTCGAGAAGCGCTAGCTGAAGTTGGCATTACAGGGATGACCGTCTCTGAAGTGAAAGGCTTTGGTCGCCAAAAAGGTCACACCGAGCTTTACCGTGGTGCAGAGTACATGGTGGACTTTCTACCTAAAGTGAAGCTCGAAATCGTTGTAACGGAAGATGTGGCTGATAAATGCGTAGAGACAATCATTGAAACCGCGCAAACTGGTAAGATTGGTGATGGTAAAATATTCGTCACTGATATTGAGCGTGTGGTTCGTATTCGTACTGGTGAAGAAGACGAAGACGCGATCTAAGGTTTCTTGTCACCTGTTTCGTATTTATTATGCTAAAAGGGAGCCAAGTGGCTCCTTTTTTGTTGTTTGCTTATTAGTGAAATCATTTAACCCGAGATTGGTTGTTCTAGATTTCGGGTACCTACATTCAGGTTTGTCGTATGTTTAAGCGTTTTTTTCTGGCGTTAGCTTTTCTTATTATGGCGGTATTGGTCGGCTTCCAGGTTATTTTCACCGTACCAGATCAGCCGCAAATCATTACTCAAACAGGCTCAGAGTTGACGCAGGATATTAGGTGTATCGAATTTAGCGGCTCAAAAGCTCTGGATCAGGGCGGTGAAATCAATGTACTTGTCTGGAATATCTACAAACAGAACCGAACGAATTGGCAAAGTGCACTCAATGAATTCTCTGCTGATAAGCAGTTGCTCTTATTGCAAGAAGCCAGCATGACACCATCTTTTAAGCAATGGTTGGTGGATGGCAACTGGGTCAGCAATCAAGTGAGTGCTTTTAAGGCGCTGGGTAGCGGTGCCGGTGTAATTAGTATTGCTCAAGGGCAACCAGAAAAAGCCTGCGCTTACACCTCTAAAGAGCCGTGGCTTCGCTTACCTAAGTCTGCATTATATAGCCAGTATCACTTGAGTAATGGCGAGAAACTCGCAGTGGTGAATGTACATGCGATTAACTTCACCGTGGGTACAAAAGAGTATGTATCTCAGTTAACGGCGCTTGAAATGCTTTTAAAGCATCATGTGGGGCCAATTCTATTTGCTGGAGACTTCAATAGCTGGAGTGAATCTCGCGTTAATGCGATGAGGCAGGCCTTAAAGGCTGCGGACTTACAAGAGGTGACGTTCTTGCCGGATCATCGAGTCCAATTTATAACAGGGTTACCACTGGACCATGTGTTTTACCGAGGTCTGACGCTTAAGTACGCAAAAGCGCCGCAGAGCGACGCTTCCGATCATAACCCATTGTTATTGTCATTTACGTTAAATAACTAGCTTAGGTTACCACAATATAAAGTGCCCAAATAACGTAGAAGAATACCCATGGCAGGCTTGCTATCACCAAAGCTTGGCCACGTTCAAACTCCGTCCACGTCAGTACAACGCCGTAGCCGAGCACAATGTACCAAGGCAGAAGCAAAGGTAACGAGCTAGCGAAATGAGACCATTCGTTAGTAAGAGGCAGCTTTAATAGACCATTGAGGCTATTTAAATCGGCAGCGTAAGTCATTACCTGACCATGCTTGAGTAGCAAGCTCGCGTAGCTTGCTACATCGCCCAATACTGCTGGGAATAAGATAGCACACGATGCGGCAAACCATTTCCAGTAACCGTATTGTTGTTTGCTTGCCTTTGTTGCAAGAAAGAACCAAAGCGCGAGCAATAGTAAGGTGGCAAAGCGGTTGAATACATCATTGATGATCGCGCTTGCCATTAGCGTGTTTGGTTCTAATAGCTCAATCTGCTTCGGGTCGATTTGCTGAAATTGCGCAGCAAGTTGGTCACTGAGCCACGTGAAATCGACATTCGAAAAGTAAGCACCCCAGAATAAAAACGGACTAAGCATCAGGAAGATGAACGGTTGCCATCCCCATCCACCGCGTTGATAAAGCGCAAGAAAACAAGATGTTGGAGAACGAAAAATGTCCAACAGCATCACAAGTGGATTGCTTGATGGGTTCATACACTTACCTTCGTTACGTCAACGTACAACTTAAGCTTTTGACCTGGTTGTAAGTATTTTTTCTTGTGTAGCGAGTTCCATTTCACGATGTCGTTCGTTTTTACTTTGAACTTGCTTGCAATGCCGCTAATGGTGTCGCCAGAGCGAACGTTGTAGAAAACGGTACGGATCACAGAACCTTTGTCTGAATCCTTCCAAATCACTAGCTTTTGACCCACACGCAATGGATCTTTAGGGCCCATACCATTCCATTTTGCTAACGATTTATACGACACTTTATTGTTACGTGCGATTGACCACAAACTTTCTCCAGACTGAACGACATGGGTGAGTTTGAGTTGACCACGAGCACGAGATTGAGTCTTGCTTAATCGGTTTTGTGCCGTTAATGCGTATTTTGCATCGTCTTTTGTTGATGTAGGAATCAACAGGTATTGACCAATACGAATGTTGTTATTCGATAGGCCGTTGGCACGTCGAATGACTTTCGTGGTTGTGCCGTATTTATTAGCTAGCACGCTTAAAGAGTCACCAGATTTCACCTTGTAGCGAGCGACCTTCATCCCTTTACCGCGATTTTTCTCCACCTTGGTGAGAAAAGTCTCTTTTTTCTCTACGGGAATCAAAAGTTGGTGCGGCCCCTCAGGCGCTGTCGACCACTGGTTGTATGCTGGGTTGTAACTCTGCAACTCTTTTACGCTAATGCCGGCATAATCTGCGGCAATAGCCAGATCTAACTGCTCTTCTGGATCAACAAGCGTTAGAACAGGCTTGTTTGGAATTGCAGGAATATTAAGTCCGTACTTGTCTTGGTTTGCGATAACGTCAGCCAAGGCCAATAGCTTAGGAACGTAACTGCTGGTCTCTTTTGGTAAGTCTAATGAGAAGAAATCGATAGGTTTACCGAGCTTTTTATTCTTACGAATTGCGCTAGAAACTCGGCCTCCACCGCTGTTATAAGCGGCGATTGCATGTTCCCAGTTACCATCAAAACGCTCGTTTAGTTGTACTAGGTAGTCCAGCGCTGCATCCGTTGCTGCTGCCACATCTCTGCGACCGTCATACCAGTAGTTTTGCTCTAATCCCATCATTTTTCCGGTGCCTGGGACAAATTGCCACAACCCAGCCGCGCTACCATGTGAGTAGGCAAAGGCATCGAATGAACTTTCCACTACAGGAAGTAATGCAAGCTCCATTGGGAGTCCGCGCTCTTCGATACGTTTTGTGATCATGTATAGAAAAGGAGTCGCACGCTTAGATACCGTGTAAAGGTGATTTGGGTGCTTTAAATACCACGTACGGTAGTAGTCCACTTTCTTGTGGTTTGGGATATCCATGTCCAGCTGCATGGCGATACGTTGCCACACATCTTCTTGTTCTTGGGGGGAGAGAACTTTAGGCGCGTCGTTAGCGGATTTTTTTGCTAGTGACGATTTATTGCCCGGTTGAGCTTTTACTGCATTTTGCTTTGCAGTCTGCTCAGATTTATTGGTTTCTGGTGTAGAAGACGTTGAATCTGACTGAGTCAATTGACAGCCAGATAATAACAACGCCAACACCCAAGTATACTTCAAACGCATGGATTCAGCCTATTTAGGGCCTGTTTATCTTCACCTGCCTGTCGCGCAACGTAATGTGCGTGGCAGTCGCAAGATAATAGACATCTTTTAAACACTAACTAATTTATAGAGGCAAAGAGCTTCTAATTATGCAATGGGGAGAAATTCAAATAGATTTATATCAACCCCAAACGTAAGAGAAGCGCCAGTGGCGCTTCTCGAAAAATCAGTCCCTGATAATACTGGGGTCTTGCAAACTTACAAGCAGAAAATGGTTAAAATTCGTTCTTCCACTCGCGTAAAGCAGTAAAAACCGAGCATGGATCGCTATTTTTAATGCGACTAGCAACAGATTGAACCACGTCAGGGTTAGAGGTTCGCAAGAACGGATTAATCCACTTTTCTTTGCGTATTGTTGTTGGAAGTGTCGGAATGTTGAGTGCTCGCAGTCGGTTTACATCGTCGCGATATTGGCGAAGTTGCTCATTGTCAGGTTCAACCGCTAGAGCAAACGCCACGTTACTCGCGGTGTATTCATGCGCGCAGAAGACTTGAGTTTCTTCTGGTAGAGACGTTAGTTTGCTCAGTGATTCAAACATTTGCTCAGGCGTACCTTCAAAAATACGACCGCAGCCAGCAGAAAAGAGCACATCACCGCAAAACAGTTTTCCGTCCCCAACGTAACCGATATGGCCCAAAGTATGGCCGGGTAACCCAAGTACTAAGAAAATCTCACCAAACAACTCCAGCTTGTCGCCTTCTTCCATTGGTGTCGTTAGGGTTGGAATTGGCTCTGATTTTGGGCCCACAACGGCGACGTCAGGAAATGCACGCACTAAGTCTGGAACGCCACCAATGTGATCGTTGTGGTGGTGCGTAATTAAAATCGCTTCTAAAGTTAATTCGTTAGCCTGCAGAAATTCTAATACTGGCTTCGCATCGCCCGGATCAACGACTGCGCAGCGCTTATCGCTATTTTGTATCAGCCAGATGTAATTATCATTAAATGCGGGTATGCTTTTGATCTCTAACACGATTCGTTCTCCGTCACCCATTTTAGTCAGGTGGTTAATGAAACCAGCACTCAGCAACAAAACTATACCACACCCGTCGACTTGGTCAGCAATGAACAACGGTCCGTGGGTGCTTGAGTCAATCCAGACCCGACTTGATGAATGGTGCCCGAAACTCTTCGGCTACCATATGCTCAAACTGGGCGGGTTGAGCTGTGAGCTAACCAGCTGTAATTGTAACATTCAACACCAAGTCAACGTAGATATCCAGAACCCGTTGCATAATGTGATTGCAGATGGTTACGAATTACCCTTTTTGGAAAAAAGCTTTGATGTTGTGATACTCGCTCATCAGCTCGACTATGCAAGCGATCCACACCGTTTGTTGCGTGAAGTCGATAGAGTGATGATGGATGATGGCTATGTAATTATTACTGGATTCAACCCATTAAGCTTGACTGGATTAGCGAGTTTGCTTCCATGGCGTAAACATAATTTGCCTTGGAGTGGACGAATGTTTACGTCGAACCGCATCAAAGATTGGTTAGGGTTACTTAATTATCAAGTGATTCATTGTGATCGTTATGCGCTGTTTCCGATGAAACGTTACCGTACGATGTGGACATGGTTGGAAAATAGTCTTGGTGATTGGGCATCACCCGCTGGGAGTTTGTATTACATAGTCGCGCGGAAACGGACATACCCTCTCAAGCCTATCAAACCGCATTGGCGCTTGAAGAAAAAGCTCACACCACTTGGGGTGATGAATCGAGAGGGTAACACTATGAGGAAAGAATCTCGCTAAGAGGGTTGGTAACCTGTATCTTCCTCAGTTGGGTTTTCTGCAGCAGTCCGGGCTAGCTCATCACACATTTCGTTCTCACGATGGCCCGCGTGGCCTTTTACCCAATGCCATTCAACTTGATGGCGTGCGGTTTCTTTGTCTAGAGCTTGCCATAAATCGGCATTCTTCACGGGTTTTTTATCCGCTGTTTTCCAACCACGCTTCTTCCAGTTATGGATCCACTGAGTAATACCTTGGCGCACATATTGGCTGTCAGTCGTTAAAGTGACTTTACAAGGTTGTTTTAACGTCTGTAGCGCGACGACAGCCGCCAACATTTCCATGCGGTTGTTGGTAGTTAACGTATAGCCTTTGGAAAGTGTCTTTTCTACGTCTTTGTAACGCAATACTATGCCGTAACCACCTGGTCCTGGGTTACCTAAACAAGAACCGTCAGTGAAAATCTCAACGTGTTTGGTCATATTTTTTGGTACTATTAGCCGAAACATTTAATAAAGCATAGTCTGACATACATAACCTTATGAATACCAGCAGCAATTCTGAATATAACCGCATTGTCGTTCTCGATACCGAAACCACAGGTATGAACCGCGAGGGTGGTCCTCACTACATGGGACACCGCATTATTGAAATCGGTGCCGTGGAGATCATCAACCGTAAGCTGACTGGTCGTCACTTCCACGTTTATTTAAAACCCGATCGTGAAATCCAACCAGAAGCGGTTGAAGTTCACGGTATTACGGATGAATTCTTGGTTGATAAACCGGAATACGCGAGCGTGCACCAAGAGTTTCTTGAGTTTATTAAAGGCGCAGAACTTGTTGCCCACAACGCGCCCTTCGATACCGGCTTTATGGATTACGAGTTTGGCATGCTCGATCCTAACATCGGCAAAACGGACGACTACTGCAAGGTGACCGATACCCTTGCTATGGCGAAGAAAATCTTCCCTGGTAAGCGAAACAACCTTGATATCTTATGTGAACGTTACGGTATTGATAACTCGCACCGTACACTCCACGGAGCTTTGCTCGATGCGGAGATTCTAGCCGACGTTTACCTCTTTATGACGGGTGGTCAAACGAGTCTAGAATTTAACGCGAATAAACAAGAGGGTGGAGTAGAAACCATTCGTCGTATTGAAGGAAGAAAAGCGCTAAAGGTTTTGCGCGCAAGTGCCGATGAACTAGAAGCTCACCAAAAAAGATTAGAGTTGGTGAACGACTGTATTTGGCATCAATAGGAGAAGCTATGTTGAGGGCTTTGTTGGTCGCGTTTTTAGCGATATGGAGTAGTCTCTCGAGTGCTGCGAGTGAATCTACAATGTCTTTGTTAGACAATCGCTTTCGAGTTGATCCAACCATCGAGCAGATCACGTTTTTGGTTTATCGTGAGCAAAGTTCTCAGCCAGTTGTTTTAGTCCGTCCTGACGGTAAAAAATACTATGCTTGGGGCTCTTACGACAATGTACGTTGGTATCAAGAAGCCTCACTCGATATTATTTCCGTTGATAACCCGATGCCAGGTCCATGGCAGGCTGTGGGGAAAGTTACGCCTAAAAATAACATCCGCTTAATTTCTCACCTAAAGCTCAGTACGGATCTGTTCCCAAACCGATTATATAATGGGGAAGCGCTTAAGTTTACAGCTCGTCTGACCTCCGACGGCAAACCTCTTGTATTGCGCGACTTCCTTGATCGCGTGAATCTGCGCGTGACATTTACCAAGTTTGTCGAAAATGAAGATGAGCTGATCAAAGAAGCACGTCCAGTGCCGATGGTTGTGGGTGAGTTTTCTGATGACGGCCGAGGCTTGGATGAAAAAGCAGGGGATGGAGTGTTCACGGTTCAGCTCCCAATAGACGTTGAGCCTGGTAAGTACCGTGCGCGCATCACGTCTGGCAATGGCGTATTCTTACGAGCGCAAGAGCAAGTCATCTTGGTTTATCCGAACCCAATCTCTCGTACTTTTATTCAGGCTCGTAATCCCGATAAGCCACACCAATTAGTGGTGAGTGGCGAGCAAGGTATGATTGCACCAGGCTCTATTGCAGTCACAGTGAAAAAGGACGCTCCCGATGGTTTCATTAGTTACAGCCAAGGACAGGTCTCTAAAGATGGAATGAGAGTTACGTTGAACCTCAATAACGATGCTGAGCTTGGTAAGTACGCATGGCGCGGCGAGATCTTTGCCACTGATTTTGCAACTCAGCGCTCGTTGGTGTTTCCTATCCCAGAGCAAACCTTCAGTGTTGTTGATGAAGTTGATCTAGAAGCTGCTCGAATTGCAAAAGAAGCTGAATTAGCCGAACAGCGCCGTATTGAAATGGAAAAGCAAATTATCGCTGAGCGAGAGGCTGAGCGTAAGCGCAGCATGATTATTATCGCGGTGGGTAATTTGATAATGCTGCTGATTGTGATCATTGCATGGATAGTCTGGCGCAAAATTAAAGCGAAGCGCGATGCCATGCCAGAGATGCAATTAGAAGTACCAAAGAAATAGTAGTAACACATAAAGCGAGAAACGGAGCCAATCGGCTCCGTTTTTTTATCAAGTTACCAAGTTGGAAGAAGAAAAATGGATAAATTATGAATATTTAAGTTTACTGTATTCAAATATATGTTTGGGATTATTATATAAATAATATATCATTTTTACTTTCTAAATTGGTTGCATTTTTAATGTGACTAACTTTCAAAACAATCAATTAAAGATAAAGAAATAATGAATAAAATTTTAGCTTTTTTTTGTGCAGTGATAATTGTAGGTTGTTCTTCTATTGATAATGGTGTTAATAATCCAGATTCGGGAAGTAATAATTTAAAATCACTTGATACCTTCACTTTCGATCCCTTAAGTAAAATCCAAAAAGTAGAAATACCAACTTATTATGATGGCTTGTTTGATACAGCAAGACCCTATTTAGATGAAAAGTACCCTTACACCTATGTCAGTAAACCTCAAGCATACATAATTGATGACGAGATTATTTCTTTTGCTCCTTGGTTTCCTGTCGAAGGAAGGTTTACGGTTTTTCCAACCGCTCACTATATAGTTATAACTCAAGAAACCGAGAGTGGCTTAGTCTCCGCACGATTTAATCATGAACAAGTAATTAAGCTGTTAAGTGAAGAGTATAAAATTACTGAGCATACAAGTCCGTTTTTTCATTATGTTCTAGAGGTTTCTCCAAGTGAACAAGCCAATTTTGTAGAAGATATCCATAAAAAATTGAGTAGACTTCCTTCAGAATAAGGATTGTTGGTTGAATTTTGGTCAATAAAGTCAGGGGTTCTGGCTTTATTGATTGCATGGAGTTCTATTTATATTGATTTGGGCTTTGTAATAGGTAGTACGCCATAATAACAAGAGCCGATCTTTTAGGGTTTCTGGATAAATATTCAGCTGTGCGTGATAAATAAGAATAAGTAAACGCGAGGTCTCTGATGAAATACAAAAAGCGTCAGAAGTATAAATACACTCTCCATTCTGAAGAAAAGATTGAGACTCACATTTCAGTGAGTAACGCGTATGACAGCCCTTTTCTTAGTTTGTCCAAACAAGGCGTGTTAACGATTAAAAAGGGCTATGCATGGGATGGAGCGAGTGGGCCAGCGTTAGACACAAAAAACATTATGAAAGCTTCTTTAGTGCATGATGCTCTTTACCAACTCATGAGGGAAGAGGTGTTGCCTCAAAGTGCTCGAAAGCATGCGGATACGTTGTTGAGAGAAACATGTTTAGAAAAAGGAATGTCTAGCTTCAGAGCAACTTATATCTATTATGGCGTCAGAGTTGTCGGCGGGTTCTTTTCTAGACCCGATACTTTGTGTGCTTAATGGGAACATCTTTCCAACGTATAACTGTTTATTTATACAGTTTAGTTATGTAAGCTCCAAGGTGATACAAAGGAGTAGTACATAATGACAATAAGATATGAAGAGCATGTGCCAAGCCCGAAAGAATACTGTGATATGCGTATAAAAGCCGGGCTATCACCTAAATCGTTGAAAGCTGCTGAAATTGGCCTACCCAATTCGTTATATGGCGTATCTGTTCGGGATGAAGGAAAGCTCATTGCAATGGGTCGGGTTGTTGGTGACGGGGCGTGTAACTTCGAAATTGTCGACGTTGCCGTTGATTCTGATTATCAAGGTAACGGTTTAGGTAGAAAAGTCATGGAATACATCGACGGTTATCTTTCTTCTGTTGCACTTGAAGGCTCTTACGTTTCTATGATTGCTGATGAACCGGTCTTTTACGAAAAGCTTGGTTATAGGCTGGTGGCTCCTAAAAGCCAAGGGATGACAAAAAAGTTTAAGCCAAAGGCATAACACGTATTCAGCTGTGAAGATAAGCACTAGAAAACAGGAGTTTAATTTCCTGTTTTCTATATTAAATTTGTATTTAAGCCACTTCTGGAATTGGTTTGGGTGGCTGCTCTAAATCAGGCTCTTTTTGAACAGTAGGAATTTGTCCCTCACCCACAGCACTGATGTAACAGCCACTAAGTTTAATGGCAAGGTACATATCAGCTCGCAGTAAGATGCCTCCTTCACTGGTGCTGATACCAGTAAGCTCACACCATTGACGAAGACGTCGTTTCCTTCCTGCTAGGATTAAGCGTACGCCTCTCTTTTTCAAAGTATTGTGAATATCTGCCAGTGTTGCCATCACACTGAGATCCAAGTGAGTAAAGCTCGACACGGCGTCGATGACAACGCAACTTGCGTCTTTGTGATGCTCTGCCTGCTCTAACACTCTACGTTTAAAGTAAGGAGCGTTGAAGTAAGTTAGCGGTGAGTTAAAGCGGTAAATCACCATTCCAGGAATAGGCGATGCTTTTCCTGAGTCGTCGATGGTCCGAATGGTACCTTTTTCATCCAGGCCAAGTAGCTGATCACTCGGCCGCATGACAATACGTAAAAATTGAAACAGCCCTAGCAGTACCGCCAAAGTGATCCCCGGTATTACACCCACGATCAACACAGAAATAAAAGTAATGATGGCCAGATAAAATGCATCTTTGTCACGAGATTTTAATTTCCAAATTGCTTTAAGATCGAGCAGCGATAGGGACGCAATGATCAATACAACACCAAGTGAAGCGATAGGGATGAACTGCAAAGGCTCGTAAATAAATACCGCAATAATGGCAATAGTGATTGCAGCGACAATCGAAACTAATTGAGATTTACCGCCATTTGCATCATTGACGGCTGTGCGTGAGTCAGCGCCGCTTATCGCGAAACCTTGCGAAAACGCTGAGGCAATGTTGGCAAAACCCAACGCCTGAAACTCTTTATTAGCATCAATATCATAACCGTTTTTAGCAGCGAAACTGCGGGCGGTGAGCATCATGCTAACAAAACTGACAATCGCAAGGTTGAGAGCCGGGACCACTAGTTCACGAACTTCACCTAGCTCAAACTCCGGTGTTTGAAACTGAGGGAAGCCACCTTGAGTGAGTCCGACAACCGATACGCCCATCTCTTGTAAATGGAAAAACCAAACTGACGCAGTAGTTACGAGGATCGCCAGCATGGCAGCAGGCCAAGTTGGTCGGTAGCGTTTGGTGAGCAAATAAACGACAACCGTCACGATACTCAGAGTTACAGTAGGCCAATGAAGCTCGGTTAGTCGTTGTGGAGCTTCCCATAAACGTTCCAGTAAATAACGTTGCTCGTATTTCAAACCGACTACTTTCGCAAACTGACCAACGATAATTGTGAGAGCAACACCGTTGAGTAGACCCAAAAGAATCGGACGAGAAAGGAAATCTGCAAACACCCCTAGCTTGAAACGACTTGCCAGTACACACCAAATCCCCGTCATCGCTGTCATGGTCATAACCAACTGCCAATGTTTTGTGGGGTCACCTGCGGCAAGTGGTGTCACAACAGCAGCGATCACTGCACAGGTTGCTGCATCGGGTCCGACAATGAGTTGCCGAGATGTGCCCATCATGGCGTAAACCAACATTGGCAGTACACACGAATACAGACCGACAATTGCGGATACACCAGTTAACTGTGCATAAGCTATGGCAACTGGCAGTGCAACCGCGACAACAGACAAGGCGGCTCTGAAGTCGTTAACAAACCATTCTTTTTGATAATGCTTAAGCTGAACAAGCCCTGGGAACCACTGTGCGAGTAATATTTTAGCCAACGGATTTACCATATATGTGAGTGAGTTACTTAAAGTATACACCGCTTAGTTGGAACGTCTGTGAGTTAGTTATCACTGGAAATCGGGGGAAAGATTGGAGTGCGTGGCTTTTATTGCGATTGCGCAGGGGCTTCGTGGTGTGAGGTGTTATGAATGCGATTCTGGAAGCAATAAAAAACGGGAGCTGATACTCCCGTTTGTGGTCTCAGATTCTAGAGTTACGCGACACTATCCATCTGAGGGTATAGCGGCTTTGCGGCAAGCAGTTCCGGCTCAAAATCGTCAACGTTGATTGTATCTAGACGATGCTGTTCCGCTTCTCTGAGTAGATCGGCTTCTTCTTGCGTGATAAAGCCTTGCTCTAGCCCTTCCTGAGCAATCATATCCAAACGTAAGAATGGGCGACGCTTACCCTGCGCTTTACATACTTTGTCAAACACAGGCTCAGCTTGAAGAATGACTGATAGTGCAAGTTCAATCTTACCTGCTGCGTTGTGCTCGGTTGGTTCAAGGTATTGACCGCGACCAATGCGTGATCGCGTTGCACTTGGCGTTTGTAGAATGCGCGCCACTTTACTGTCTAGTTTATCGCTTGGTGCTTTGCGTACGCGACCAAATGGCATGATTAATACGCGTAGCGCACGGCCAATTACTTTGTTCGGGAAGTTTGCTAAGAATTCATCTACTGCCACTTCCGCTTGTTTCAAACTGTCTTGTAGACCCCAGTGTACTAATGGTAAATCTTCGACTGGACGGCCATCTTGCTCAAAACGTTTCAACGTCGCAGAGCTCAAATATAGCTGGCTTAGAATGTCACCAAGACGTGCTGATAGACGCTCTTTACGCTTCAAAGAGCCACCTAGCACTGCCATTGAGATATCCGATAGCAGAGCAAGGTTTGCACTGTAACGGTTCAATTGTTGGTAGTAACGCTTGGTTGCATCTTTGGTTGGTGATGAAGAGCCCAGACCGTCGCTCAAACCAAACCAGATACTGCGCACTAGGTTACTCATTGTAAAGCTCACGTGACCAGCAAGCGCTTTATCAAATTTCTCGACAGCATTACTTGCTTCAGAATACGCCGCGTTCATTTCTTCAAGAACGTACGGATGGCAACGGATTGCGCCTTGGCCAAAGATGATCATTGAGCGTGTTAGAATGTTAGCACCCTCAACCGTTACCGCGATTGGCGCACCTTGGTAACCACGAGCTAGGAAGTTAGAAGGTCCCATACAGATACCTTTACCGCCTACGATGTCCATTGCATCGATGATGCTTTGCTGGCCGCGGTGCGTACAGTGATACTTCACGATAGCTGAGATTACTGATGGCTTTTCACCTAAGTCGATACCCGCAACGGTTAAGTTGCTTGCTGCATCCATCACGTAAGCATTACCACCCAAGCGTGCTAATGGTTCTTCAACTCCTTCCATATGGCCGATCGGCTGTTTGAATTGACGGCGAATACGTGAGTAAGCACCGGTTGCCATTGCCGCAGTTTTGATGCCACCTGTTGAGTTTGAAGGTAGCGTGATACCACGTCCAACCGACAGACACTCAACCAGCATACGCCAACCTTGGCCCGCCATTTTTTCGCCACCGATAATGAAATCGATAGGAACAAAGATGTCTTTACCGCGCGTTGGACCATTTTGGAATGGCACATTGAGTGGGAAGTGTCGGTTACCAATCTCAACACCTTTGACATCAGTTGGGATAAGCGCACAAGTGATGCCAAGATCTTCTTTGTCGCCTAGCAAACCTTCAGGATCGCGAAGTTTGAATGCTAAGCCTAGTACCGTTGCGACTGGCGCTAGGGTGATGTAGCGCTTGTTCCAAGTCAGGCGCATACCCAGTACTTCTTTTCCTTCCCATTCGCCTTTACAGACCACACCGTAATCTGGAATAGATCCAGCGTCAGAACCCGCTTCTGGACTTGTTAGGGCGAAACAAGGGATTTCCTTACCTTCAGCTAGACGCGGTAAGTAATGATTTTTCTGATCTTCAGTACCGTAGTGTTGCAGTAGCTCACCTGGGCCCAAAGAGTTAGGAACACCAACGGTAGACGATAGAACGCCAGAAACACCCGTTAATTTTTGTAGTACCAAAGATTGCGCGTATGCTGAGAATTCCAGACCACCGTACTTTTTCTTAATGATCATGGCGAAGAACTTATGATCTTTCAGGTATTGCCAAACTTCTGGCGGTAAGTCCGCGAGTTCATGGGTCACTTGGAAATCACTCACCATGGCGCACACTTCATTCACAGGGCCGTCTAAAAAGGCTTGTTCTTCCGCACTTAACTTAGGTGCTTGAATTGCGTGTAGCTTTTGCCACTCTGGTTTGCCTTTAAATAGTTCGGCTTCCCACCAGACGGTACCTGCGTCTAACGCTTCTTTTTCGGTTTGAGACATAGCTGGCAGCACTTTCTTGAAAAGCACTAACGCTTTGCGGCTAATTAAAGACTGACGTACGCCAGGAACCGCGAGCACAGCTGCGGCGAGAACGTAAATAGCCCAACCAATAACGCCGACAGTACCAGCTACTGTAAGAGCCAGCATGGCTGCGGTGAGTAAGCTAATAGATTTCACGAGAGACATGCGGTGGTAGAGCGTAATGCCTAGCACGATCGCCATCGTGATGATTGAGAGCAAGATGTCCATATGTATTTTCCTTTTCAGACTTTATAAGTTTTGTACGTCTGTATGTTAGGTAAGAGGTCTAACCAGTTGGTTTAAGTGTAATCAAAATATTAAGGAAATGTAAAACATAAGATTGGATAAAAAGTGATCTAAGTAGAGTTAAAATTCTAAAGTTGAGATTTGAGTGATGGTTTCATGAGCAAGTTGACAAGTTTATTACCATCACTAATCTAAATCTGTTGGTTCACTATCGACACTAATTCTCGTTTGTGGGTAAACTCAGAGTAATCAAACCCGAGTTCAGGTTTATGAAATGTCCGATACCAAATTGGTATCAGAACAATTTGCTCAGTGAGTCAAGAGCTGACTGAAGCCGAAATAATAAAGAGAACGTCTTATGTACCATGATCTGATTAGAAGTGAATTAAACGAAGCTGCTGAAGTGCTCAACAAATTTTTAAGCGATGACCATAACATTGCGCAAATCGAAGCAGCGGCGAAAATGATTGCTGACTCATTCAAACAAGATGGTAAAGTATTGTCATGTGGTAACGGTGGTTCTCACTGTGATTCAATGCACTTTGCCGAAGAGCTAACAGGCCGTTACCGAGAAAATCGTCCTGGCTATGCTGGTATTGCTATTTCAGATCCAAGCCACCTTTCTTGTGTGAGTAATGACTTTGGTTATGACTTCGTGTTTTCACGTTATGTAGAAGCGGTTGGTCGAAAAGGTGACGTACTGTTTGGTCTGTCGACTTCAGGTAACTCAGGTAACATCCTGAAAGCGATTGAAGCAGCACAAGCGAAAGGCATGAAGACGATTGCGCTAACAGGTAAAGATGGCGGCAAAATGGCAGGCCTTGCAGATATTGAAATCCGCGTGCCACACTTTGGTTATGCAGACCGCATTCAGGAAATTCATATTAAGATTATTCATATCATCATTCAGTTGATCGAAAAAGAGATGGAATAATCGTTTACGGCCACCGTTTCGAGCTGTGTTGTTAGGGAGTTTTTTAAACCATGTGTGAATTGCTCGGTATGAGCGCTAATGTTCCAACGGATATTTGTTTCAGTTTTACTGGGCTCATGCAGCGTGGAGGCCGAACCGGCCCACACCGTGACGGATGGGGGATCACCTTCTACGAAGGGAAGGGCTTTCGAACCTTCAAAGATCCCAAGCCAAGTTGTGAGTCTAAAATAGCAGAGTTGGTACAAAATTATCCCATCAAAAGTCGTGCGGTCGTTAGTCATATCCGACAGGCGAATCGTGGTGGTGTTAATTTAGAAAATACTCATCCCTTTACACGTGAGCTGTGGGGTAGGTATTGGACGTTTGCGCATAACGGTCAGCTCTCTGGCTATCAAGACTTGCATACAGGTCGACATCGACCTGTCGGTGAAACAGATAGTGAACTGGCATTTTGCTGGTTATTGAAGCAAATGGAAGATCGATATCCTGAGCCACCAAAGGATATGGAGTCGGTATTCTTATATGTTGCTAAATGTTGTGATGAGCTAAGAGAGAAGGGTGTATTTAACATGCTTCTGAGTGATGGTGAGTATGTAATGACGTATTGCACCAATCATTTGTATTGGATCACAAGACGCGCACCGTTTGGAAAAGCCGCGTTGCTTGATGAAGATGTGGAAATTAACTTCCAAGAAGAAACAACGCCACACGACATCGTTTCTGTGATTGCAACTCAACCTTTGACGGGCAACGAAGCTTGGCAGCGTATGAAACCTGGCGAATACGGCTTGTTTCACCTAGGTGAACTAGTCAAAAATAATGCCTCTGAACTGGTAAATGTGCCGTTTGCGGCGGCTAAGCCGGGCAATCAAGCGCCAACCGAACCGTTAGAGTGATGGTCTCTTACTCTGAATATAAAAATAAAGCTCGCTTAATCGCGAGCTTTATTTTTATGCGTTTTAAACCGAGGGCGGATACGGATGAGCATTCTTACTTTCTAGAGTGCTGGTAGTAGAGTCCTAGTCTCGCTAAGGCTTGCTGTAAAGACGTAACTGATAGAAATTTCTCATAAAACACCTCGTCAGTCTGAACGGTGAAGAACGAACCAGATTCAGAATCTACTTTCCGAGTGTTATGTTACTCAAGTGGTTATGGGATTTTTTAGAATGTTGGGTTTTAGGTTTCTAGTCTCACCATGGTTTTCTTGAATCAAGTTTATAAGTATTAAAACAACCAAGAGCAGCCCTCAGGCTGCTCTTTTGTGCTTGGAGTTTATTATTCAGGGCTACTCATCTGAGGCGTACCCATGTACGCCAAGCTCTGCGCCATCTAAATAGGCTTTACCATCCTTCATGATCAACCGCTCGTCTACCAGCCACTTAGCCACCATAGGGTAGATTCGGTGCTCCTGCGCCTGAACACGTGCCGCAAGTACACTAGCATCATCGTCTTCGAACACAGGAACTTTTGCTTGCAGTATGACAGGGCCACCATCAAGCTCTTCCGTTACAAAGTGCACACTCGTACCATGTTCTTTATCGCCAGCATCAATTGCTCTCTGGTGTGTGTGTAGCCCAGGATATTTTGGTAGAAGAGAAGGGTGGATATTGATCATCTTACCCATGTAATGAGAAACAAATGCGCTGCTCAGAATGCGCATGTAACCAGCAAGAATAATCACGTCTGGTTGGTATTCATCTATTTGACTCATTAGCTCTGCATCAAAGCTTTCACGCGAGCTGAATGCTTTAGGGTCGACAAAGTGACCGTCTACATCAAACTTTTTTGCACGTTCTAAACCAAAAGCATCTGCTTTGTTAGAGAACACGGCTGCCACTCGTGCGTTTGGCATGCTGTCTTCGCAAGCTTCCAAGATAGCTTGCAGGTTACTTCCGTTACCCGAGATGAGGACCACAATGTTTTTTAGGGTATGGTTTTTCATGATGTCGAGAGCGCCTTGGTATTGTAGGTTGGAGTTATGTAGCTTCTAAACTACCTACTAATAGAATGGTTTTTAGTGTTCTAGATAGCAAAATGAGGACCTAGTCATCTAGTGTCCTCATTCTTCTTATCTTTTGAGCTCGATTTGCAAATTATTGGATTTCAACTTGCTCTTCGTTCGCGTCTGCTTGTGCGATTTGACCAATCACCCACGCGTTTTCGCCTTCTTCTTTAAGAAGAGCAACTGCTGCATCTGCCTGGTCTTTCGGTAGTGCGACGATTAGACCTACACCACAGTTGAATGTGCGGTACATTTCGTGTGTGTCGACGTTGCCTTTCTCTTGTAGCCACTTGAAGATAACTGGCCATTCCCAACTGTTACCATCGATAACTGCTTTCGTGCCTTCAGGCAGTACGCGTGGGATGTTTTCCCAGAAACCACCACCAGTGATATGAGAAATCGCATGGATGTCGTGTTTCTCAATCATCTTAAGTGCTGACTTGATGTAAATTTTTGTTGGTTCTAGTAGGTGCTCACCAATAGTGCGGCCTGCTAGCTCTTCGCTCTTATCTGCACCAGATACTTCTAGGATCTTACGGATAAGGGAGTAACCGTTTGAGTGTGGGCCGCTTGAGCCAACAGCGATAAGTGCATCACCAGCAGCGACTTTCGTGCCGTCAATCACGTCTTCTTTTTCTACTACGCCAACACAGAAACCAGCTACGTCGTAGTCTTCGCCTTCATACATGCCCGGCATCTCCGCAGTTTCGCCACCAATTAGGGCACAACCTGCTTGAACACACCCTTCTGCGATACCTGAAACAACATCCGCTGCGGTATCAACGTCTAGTTTGCCTGTTGCGTAGTAATCTAGGAAAAACAGTGGCTCTGCGCCTTGCACGATAAGATCATTTACACACATTGCCACTAGGTCGATGCCAATCGTGTCGTGCTTGTTCATATCCAGTGCTAGGCGAAGTTTTGTGCCAACGCCATCAGTACCAGAAACCAGTACAGGTTGTTTGTATTTAGTTGGCAATTCGCATAGCGCGCCAAAACCACCGATACCACCCATAACTTCAGGGCGACGAGTGCGTTTTACCGCACCCTTAATACGATCCACAAGCGCGTTGCCTGCATCAATATCTACACCAGCGTCTTTATAGCTAAGAGAAGAGTTGTTACCACTCACAGGGAAGTCCTCGGTATTAAGTTGGATATGAAAACGGCGCTATTCTAACAGTGCTTAAACATAGATAGCAAACGTTTGCGTCTGTTTTTTTCTTTAGTGATTTATCCTGATATCCCTGTGAAAATCATGTATAATCTGAAGGTTTGTTTAAATATTGCCAACTATAGCCGGAGATGGACATGAAAGTTGTTGAAGTAAAGCACCCTCTAGTAAAACATAAAATTGGTCTAATGAGAGAAGGTGACATCAGCACAAAACGTTTTCGTGAGTTAGCGACTGAGGTCGGTAGCCTACTTACTTACGAAGCAACGTCAGACTTTGAAACAGAAAAAGTGACCATTGATGGTTGGAACGGTCCGGTAGAAGTAGACCAGATTAAAGGTAAAAAAGTAACCGTAGTGCCAATCCTACGTGCAGGTCTAGGCATGATGGATGGAGTTCTTGAGCACATGCCAAGCGCACGTATAAGTGTTGTGGGTATTTACCGTGATGAAGAAACGCTTGAGCCAGTTCCTTACTTCAACAAGCTTGCTTCAAACATCGAGGAGCGTATTGCGCTTGTTGTTGACCCAATGCTTGCAACAGGTGGTTCTATGATTGCTACTATCGATCTCCTAAAAGAGAAAGGTTGTAACCAAATCAAAGTGCTGGTACTTGTTGCTGCACCAGAAGGTATTGAAGCGCTAGAAAAAGCACACCCAGATGTTGAGCTATACACTGCGGCAATCGATGAGAAGCTTAATGACAAAGGCTACATCGTTCCGGGTCTAGGCGATGCAGGTGATAAGATCTTCGGTACTAAGTAATTCTTTGATGTATTACTATGACTGAACAGAAAAAGGCTTGGTGAAAACCAAGCCTTTTTTGTATCTACAAGAGGAGAAGAGTAAGACACGCCACCTAATAAAGCGGCGCAAACGAACTATTTCGCGCTTTCTTCTTCCATTTGTGCGTTATCCACAACGTGGTTTTCACCTAAATCGTTTGGTAGCACAAGGTTAAGAATAATTGCCACGATACCGCATAGGCTCACACCTTGTAGACTGAACTCACCAATACCGAAAGCCATACCACCAATGCCAAACACAAGTGTTACGGCAACAATTACTAGGTTACGAGACTTATGTAAATCAACGTTATTCTTGATCAGTGTGTTGAGGCCTACCGTTGCGATGGAGCCGAACAGCAGAATCATGATGCCGCCCATAACAGGAACTGGAATCGTTTGAAGAACCGCACCTAGCTTACCTACCAATGCAAGTACGATTGCGGTGATTGCTGCCCAAGTCATGATCACAGGGTTAAATGCTTTGGTTAGCATTACCGCTCCTGTTACTTCACTGTAAGTGGTGTTTGGTGGAGCACCCACCATCGAAGCTGCGATAGTTGCCACCCCGTCACCTGCGATTGTGCGGTGAAGGCCTGGTTTTTTCAGGTAGTTTTTACCTGTAACGTTTGAGATAGCAAGCATGTCACCTACGTGCTCAACCGCAGGTGCGATAGCGACAGGAATCATGAACAAAATTGCGTTGATATTAAACTCTGGCGCGGTGAAGTTTGGCATGGCTAGCCAAGCCGCTTGTTCTACGGGAGTGAAATCAACCACACCGTAGAATAGAGAAACAGAGTAACCAGCAAGAATACCACCAACAATAGGAACGAGCTTCAAAAAGCCTTTTGCAAAAACGCTGAGTACAATGGTTGTGAGCAGTGAGACCGCCGAGATAATGATCGCAGCATCACCATTAACTAGCTGTGCAGCTCCATCACCAGTTTTACCTACCGCCATGTTCACTGCTGTTGGGGCAAGGCCAAGGCCGATAACCATGATCACAGGGCCAACGACAACGGGCGGGAGAATTTTATGGATAAATCCAACACCACGCACTTTGATCATCGCCCCTAGAGCCACATAAACTAAGCCCGCTGCCATCAAGCCGCCCATCGTTGCACCGATACCCCAAGTTTGGATACCGAACATAATAGGAGCAATAAACGCAAAAGAAGAGGCAAGGAAGATGGGAACAGAACGTTTAGTCATTAATTGGAAGAGGAGGGTACCGACACCGGCACCAAAGAGGGCTACGTTTGGATCAAGGCCAGTTAGGAGCGGCACAAGCACCAAAGCACCAAAAGCGACAAAGAGCATTTGAGCGCCTTGTAACGCGTTTTTCATAATAATTCCCTATTTTCAAGATACGCAGACAAATCCGGCGAATACTATCATCCTGCAATCGTTTGCAATGTTGCATAGATCAAACTTTCGATTGAATTTTTCCCATAAATAGCACTTTTGAGAGTTGCTTGCTTGCAAATTATCCTCTTTTACGTGTCTTGCGTGAAGATGAAAAATGGACAGCCTAACTTGTTGAGATAGCTTAATAAGCAATGAGTTTATTATAAAAAATAGCACTGAAGTGCTGGTTGAGGCCCGAGTTAACAAAGCTGGTCATAATACAGACAATTTACTCAGTACTTGCCTTGCTCAAGATTTGATAGTTGCTTATTATTCGGGTTCTTGTTCAGAGGATTATAAAAACTATGCGCTATTTAGCTCTCTTACTGATAGGTTGGTTGTCCCTACCAGTATATGCATTAACTCAGGTGGATATCTATCGTGCCGAAGTGGTTATCGACAGTGAGCAGAACGACGGTGAGTCTTTGGCTCGTCAACAAGGTATGCAGGATGTGATTGTTCGAGCGACCGGTTCTCAATCCTCTTTAAGCAATCCAGTGATTAAAAAGGCACTTAGCTCAAGTGCGCGTTACATTTCTCAACTAAGCTATGGGCAGGTTGATGGAAAAGCGAGCTTAAAAATGTTGTTTAACAACGACCAAATCAGCTCTCTTTTAACACAAGCACAATTGCCATCTTGGTCGCCAAATCGTGCCAATATTTTAGTTTGGATGGTTGAAGAACAGGGTTACGATCGTAACATTGCGTGGGAACATTCTGAATCTTCAAATGTTGCAGCACTTCGTAGCGCAGCGAAATTAAGAGGCCTACCAATCACTATCCCGGTTGGGGATTTTGATGATGTGACCGGTGTTAATGTCTCTGATCTTTGGGGCGGCTTTATTGAGCCAATTGGTCAAGCCAGCCAGCGCTACCCAGCTGACGCCGTTTTGGTTGTACGAGCTCAAGGTGAACAAATTCGTTGGACACTCTACGACCAGTCGCCAACGAGAATTGTAGAAGCGCAACGTTCTCCGCGTAGCGGGTCTGCATCAGGTGCTAATGCTATTGCAGAAATGGTGGATGGCATCGCAGACTACTATGCAAGTAAGAGTGCAGTTGTGGTTTCAGGAAAGTCTTCAAAAGCGCTAGCAGTGAAAGTCCTTAATGTAACCTCTGCAACGGACTTCTTCCGTTTAGAGAATGCGTTAAAACAACTTAATTCGGTTGCGGGTACAGAGATTAAGCGTGTTCAAGGGGACGAGTTAACGCTCAACATCCACCTTTTGGCATCACAACAAGCTTTTGAGAAAGAAGCTTCTTCTATTTCTCAATTAATGGTTTTTGAAGATCCTTTAGGTGAAGTTGATGCCCCAGCTTCAACTCAAGAAGAAGAGCCATTGGTTCAGAGTAATGAAGCAAAAGACGCCGCGACGCCAAAAGAAGCGCAGCCTGAAGTACCAGTAAATGTTGTGGCAGAAGCAAGTGACGAAACACAACCAACTCAGCCGATGATTGTGGAGCCTGTCCGAGAACAGTATGACTTGATCTACGAGTGGCGCTCGGCATCGTAATCTCCTTGGTAGCGTTCCAGGCGTGAAACGCAAGGATCAAACACCAATGTGGTAAGCATAAAAAAGAGTCGCAATAGCGACTCTTTTTGTTTTCTAAATTCGTATTCGAACCAATGATCAGTGATTGACTGCGATTGGCGTTATTTATTGAATTTCGCTTTTTCTTCTTTTTCTACTTGAGAGAGGCGTTTCAACTTAAGGCCTAGCTCTTTGCCTCTCGCTCTAGCAAACAAAATATTGCCAGCGAAACCGAGTGAAGTCAGTATCAGTTCCACTGCCGCAAGCCAGCGTTCACCCCCATCCACATAGAGGATGGTCAGCGCATGCAAGAAATACAGCATAAGAACAAAGTTAGCCCAAGCATGAGTGTAAGGCTTACCAGCTAAAATACCAGGCAACGGAAGTAGTAGCGGAATACACCAAGCAATAGCAAGTGTTGTGCTGCTGAGGTGAGGGTGAGGGGATAACGCAAGCTGCCAAATAGCGACCCAGGCTAATAAGGCTAAGTTGCCAAATAAAGCCAGGTAACGATAGGTTTTAGCCTGTGTACCGAGTGGTGTTTGGTCTAAAGAGTCAGACATCGATTAACTATCCTTGATTTTACTAACAGACTTTTAGTTTTAACGCTGCAGTTGCCAGCCTTTTGCCTAATTGTTGTGCCAGGCGAATCTCTTCACTGCTTAGGGTTGCCTCATGGCCTACACTGCTGGCGCCATACGGAGTGCCTCCGGACTGCGTAGTGTGTAACTCTGGCTCGGAATAAGGAATGCCCAAAACCATCATCCCATGATGTAATAAAGGGGTCATCATGCTTTGTAACGTTGTTTCTTGACCACCATGCATTGAGGACGAAGAGGTAAAGACACAAGCAGGCTTATCGATTAAGTCACCACTGACCCATAAAGATGTAGTCTGATCCCAGAAGTGCTTTAAAGGCGCAGCCATGTTGCCAAACCAGACGGGACTGCCAAACGCTAGACCGTCGCACGTTTTTAGTTCCTCTAGAGTAACAATTGGATCAGAAGGGGAGTGTGAGTGAGGTGACAATTCTTCAACTGTACGCAAAATTGCTTGGCATTGAGGAGTCGATTCGACTCCTCTTGCTATTTGTCTTGCCAGTTGTTTTGTCGAGCCATGACGGCTGAAATACAAAATAAGGATCTGGCAATCCATTTATAAAATATCCAACACTTGCTCTGGTGGGCGACCAATTTTTGCTTTGCCGTTAGCAACGACAACCGGACGCTCAAACAACTTTGGATTCTTCGCCATTGCTTCGAATAATTGCTCATCGCTGACGGAGTCTTCGCCTAAGCCAAGCTCTTTATATTCACTTTCTTTAGTGCGCATCATTTCACGTACAGATGAAAAGCCAAGCTGGGCGTACAGCGCTTTTAGTTCATCCACGTTAAGTGGTGTGTCTAGGTATTTGACGACTTCCGGTGTAACACCATTTTGCTCAAGCAGTTCAAGTGTTTGACGGCTCTTTGAGCAACGAGGGTTGTGATAAATCACGACTGACATGGTTTTCTCCATTTCGTTATTGTAATGCCATGAATCGATCTCTTTGGATCATGAGTTGGTCGATACGGGCATCGTATCGTGCTTGCTCTAAGCTGCCCAACTTGGCCATTTTACTTGCTTCACTATAATATTGAATCGCTTTATTCCAATTTGCTCGCAATGCCAAAATTTCTGCTCGAGTAGCCAACTCTTCATCGCTACGCCCCAGCGCGTGGTAGCTCTTCGATATTAGGTGCCAGCCATTTGTATCTTCAGGATAGTCATGAGTGTATCTTTGAAGAACTCGCGTGGCTTGATCGTTTTTATTGTCCTCAAGTAGCGCATTGGCGTAGTTAATGGTCAATACTTTATTTTGAGGGTTACGAGATAACGCTTTGCGGAGCATCTCGGTTGCTTTTTCTGGCTGCTTCTTCTCGATGTATAAATCCGTCATAGCGTCCAAGTAAAACGGGTTACTTGGGTCTTGTTCCAGTAACTTTTTCAAAATTGGTTCCGCTTGAGATAAGCGTTTATTGTCTAAATGCACGAGTGCTCGACCATAATCAAAAGCAGGTGTAATGTCCGCAGAGGCTTTCTTTTGGGTTCTCTCAAACCAGCTCAGGGCGGCTTGTCCATCAATGCCAGCGTAACGAGCCACAATGCGCGCGCGAGCTAGATGATAGTCTATTGAAGGCACAACACGCATTGGAGGATAGGTTCTTGCTCGCGCACGGCTATCGGTAATTCGATCTTCAGGCAGAGGGTGAGTCAGGAGCATTGGTGGCGGTTTACTCGCGTAACGATACTCATCAGCAAGACGGCCAAAAAACCTTGGCATTGCTTGAACATCAAAACCGGCTTTTGCTAGTGTCGAAATACCAAAGCGATCCGCTTCTTTTTCGTTTGCACGAGTGTAGTTGATTTGACTTTGCATGTTGCCCGCGGTTGCTGCTGTAATTGCAGCCATCCCCGCTTCGGGTGAGGCAATTGAAAGCAGTAGTGCCCCCGCAAGTGCGGCTAATGTGGCCGGAGAGCGGCGTGCTTGTTCTTCCATACTCCGAGCAAGATGACGTTGTGTGACGTGCGCTATCTCGTGAGCGACAACAGAGGCCAGCTCACTTTCTGAACGAGCATGAAGAAACAACCCAGAATGCAGCGCTACATAGCCACCAAAAAACGCGAACGCGTTGATATTACGGTCGCGAATCATAAAGAAGTGGAACGGCGTTTTTACATCATTCGCATTGGCCACTAATTTGTGCCCAAGAGAGTCAATATATTCATTGATGACAGGGTCATTAACGATAGGTTTACTGGCTCTGAGCATACGCATATAGGCGTCGCCATAAATCAACTCTTGGTCTATTGAAAGCGTGCCACCAGCAGCTGTGCCAATGTCTGGCAAGTCAATGCTATTGGCATAAGTTGTCGGCGAACTGATGGCAGCAGCAAGACATAAGCAAACTAGCGAGCGAGTGCGTTTTAACATACGTTTAAAAGGTTCTCCAAAATACATAAGCATGTGGTTACAGGTCGAGAGCCTATTAACAGCGCCACATACGTTTTGGTTATCCGTGAGGATATAAGCTAACAGTAAGACCGGAAATAAATGAATTGGTTTCGTAAATTATTTTATATCCGAGCTATTTCAGCATGTGGTTAAATCATGTCAGAAGTGCTAGCACCAGCTCAAAAAGCCGTTACAATACAACCCTATCATAAGTGCAGAGCAATACAATGGAATCCATGTTACTTGATTTGCGTGAGCAACGTTGTCCTATGGCACTGTTACTTGCAAAGCGTCATGCTGCTGAGGTCTTTCAAGGAGAAGCAAAGCAGTATCATCAACTTGTCATTCAAGTGGTGGACAACAGCTCTAAACGAGACATTGTGAACTATCTTAGTGCCCAAGGGTACTCGGTTGATTGCCAATCTACATCAGAGCACTACACATTGACTGTCTTCAATAAGGAATCCGCATAAGATGTTTGAAATGGTTAGTCGTTGGTATAAACGACGTTTCTCTGACCCTCACGCAGTAAGTCTCGTCGCGATCTTGCTGTTTGGCTTTATCACCATTTACTTCTTTGGACACTTGATTGCGCCATTACTTGTCGCGATCGTTTTGGCTTATCTACTTGAATGGCCAGTTGTCAAAATGTGTCGTATAGGCGTGCCGCGCACCTTGTCGGTTATTATCGTGATCTTGGTCTTTGTCGGGTTGATGTTAATTGCTTTGTTTGGCTTGGTTCCGACGATTTGGACTCAGGTCGGTAATCTAATTAACGATATTCCGAACATGTACAACGGGCTACAAAAGTTTATTGTCACATTGCCAGAGCGCCACCCTGAACTAGCCAATTTAGAAATAGTAGAAACCGTGGTGACGAACGCCAAAAACCAAGCATTGGGGCTGGGTGAAAGTGTCGTCAAAGGGTCGCTTGCTTCATTAGTTAGCATTGCAACGCTAGCGGTATATTTGATCTTAGTGCCACTTCTGATCTTCTTTTTGCTTAAAGACAAAGAAGAAATGCTGCGAATCGCAAGCGGTATTCTGCCGAAAAACCGTAAATTGGCGAATAAAGTTTGGCATGAGATGAACGAGCAGATATCAAATTACATTCGCGGTAAAGTGTTAGAGATTTTAATCGTGGGCGGTGTGAGCTACGTGACTTTTGCCCTTCTAGACCTTCGTTACTCGGCGTTGCTTGCCGTAGCCGTTGGTCTGTCGGTTTTGATTCCTTATATCGGTGCGGCGGCTGTTACTGTACCTGTTGCTATCGTTGGTTTGTTCCAATGGGGTTTAACGCCTCCGTTTTATTGGTTGTTGCTTGCTTACGGTATTATCCAGGCGCTTGATGGTAATGTCTTGGTTCCTGTTCTGTTTTCCGAGGCAGTAAACTTACACCCAGTTGCTATCATTGTGGCTGTATTAGTCTTTGGTGGGCTGTGGGGTTTTTGGGGGGTGTTCTTCGCCATTCCTTTAGCGACATTAGTCAAAGCCGTATGGCATGCATTACCAAGCACGGAAGAAAACGAACCTGTCGAACAAGAGTAGTTGTTACCAAAGGTACGATGGTTAAAAGAAAGCCCAGCAGTTTGCTGGGCTTTTTGTTTGTAGAAAAACAATAGCGTTTAAGCGTTTTCGTTTAAGTAGTTTAATACGACTTCGTGGTGATCTTTGGTTTTGAACTTGTTAAACACGTGTTCGATCACGCCTTCTTCATTGATCAGAAAGCTAATGCGGTGAAGACCGTCGTATACTTTGCCCATGAATTTCTTTTCGCCCCAAACGCCGAACTGGTCTGCAACGGCATGATCTTCATCTGAAAGCAGAGTGAAGTTTAAATCATCGCGCTCGATGAACTTGCCTAGGCGCTTTACAGGGTCGATGCTTACGCCGAGTACTACCACGTTATGTGCATCGAGTTCAGCTTTGATGTCACGAAGGCCTTTTGCTTGTGTAGTACAACCCGGCGTCATCGCCTTAGGGTAAAAGTAGAAAAGTACTTTCTTGCCTTTAAAGTCTTCAAGAGAAACGGTATTTCCGTCTTGGTCGAGCAAAGAGAAGGCTGGCGCTGGCGAGCCTGCTGTCAGCGTATTCATTTTGATTTCCTTTACTTTATAGTGTGTTTTTAATGAAATTCAGAGAACCTTGTACGTTGAGCGACTTACAAAGTTCATCGAAGTCTTCTTGTAACTGCATCAAATTAAAATCCGCGCTTACAGATGCAGTAATCGCAATATGAAACTGGTCAGAATCGAGTTGAATTTTCGACTTGCTGATGGTTTGCGCGCTAAGAGAGTCTAAACCAATCTGCTGATCAGCGAAGAACTTAGTAAATTTTTCAGTTAGCCCAGGGCGGTCTTCAGACTCAATAAACACTTCCATGGTGTAGCTGTTATCGAGCAGTTCGTGCGCCGCTGTGCGTTTCATGATCGTAATAAGGTCATGTTCTTGGCCAAGCAGGGGCAATTGCGTTTCAACTCGAGTCACGCTGCTGGCGTTCCCAGTCAGGAGCATGATCAGCGTAAATTCGCTGCCAAAGATAGCGATACGGCTATCGACTATGTTACAACCAGCTTGAGTAACGAGCTGTACGACTTGGTTACAAATGCCTGGACGGTCCGTTCCAACTGCTGTAAGTACCAGATGTTGCTTCATAAATGAGCTTCTTGTCCTTTCTTCAATAGAGAGATGTTAGCACAGATATTGCGAAGAAATATCGAGCCAGTTCTTTTTTAGTCTATAAAAAGCAGGAGGATGTTGAGGGGAGCGGTGGGGAAATAAACAGTAAATGCAGGCTACAGGATAAACAAAACGTTTGCATGATGTGCTTGCCTATTGTCTGGCCGTTTTATTCACTTAGATCTGACTTGGCTAACAAGACCAAAGAGTATATTTTCCTTGCTTGTGCTCTTCAGTATTTTCCAAATCACTGATAGATTCTAAAGTCACTCGAAAGCCCAACACGATTATCAATATTGCCGTTAATCAAACCAAATAGAGCAATTAAGTTGCTAGACCTCTAACAACTGGTAATTATTCATTCATTTGTACTTTGTAAGCGAGTTTACGCTCTTGTGTTTTTCAATCGCATTACAGTACCATGCAGAAAGAGTTAAATGAGGGAGATAAACATGTTTTCAGGAAGTATCGTAGCGCTGATTACGCCATTCAAAGCAGATGGCGAAGTAGACTTTGACGGTCTGCAAAAGCTAGTAGAGTACCACGTTGAAGCGGGTACAGACGGTATTGTGGCAGTAGGCACAACAGGTGAGTCAGCGACACTGACCATTGAAGAGCATGTAAAGGTCGTTAATAAAACTGTTGAGTTTGCCGACGGTCGCATCCCTGTGATTGCTGGCACGGGTGCAAATGCAACCCATGAGGCAGTAACATTTAGCAAATTACTGGCTGATTCTGGTATTGCTGGCTTCCTGAGTGTGACACCGTATTACAACAAACCAACTCAAGAGGGTTTGTTTCTACATTACAAGGCAATTGCCGAAGCGAGTGATGTGCCTCTAATTTTGTACAACGTACCAGGCCGTACTGCTGTTGATATGCAGCCAGAAACAGTGGCACGCTTGTCAAAGCTTGATAATATCGTAGCTCTAAAAGATGCAACGGGCGATTTGGAACGAATTGCAATTCATCGTGAACTTTGTGGCGAAGATTTTATCTTACTAAGTGGCGATGATGCGACAGGGCTGGATTTTGTGAAACTTGGCGGCAATGGTGTTATCTCGGTAACGAACAATATTGCAGCTAAAGACATGGCAGACATGTTCCATTTGGCAAGTGAAGGTAAGTACGAAGAAGCAGAAGCGATTAACCAACGCTTGATGACTCTACACAAAAACCTTTTCATCGAAGCAAGCCCTATCCCAGTAAAATGGGCAGCGCAAAAGCTTGGTTTGATTGAAGAAGGTGGTTTGCGTCTTCCTTTAACTACGCTTTCTGAAAAATCGCAGCCGATCGTCGAGCAGGCGCTAACAGACGCCCATATTTATTAAGATTGAGCTATTAAGATTGAGTTACTAGGATTGAAGTTCATACTGGGGGCCAAAGCGCCCTCGGTGTTTTAGGAGTATAGATGAAGCTTTCAAGCCAGTTAGTGTTAAGTTCATTAGCTGTATTCGTATTGACTGCCTGTTCAGGTGGTGCCAATCAACGTCGTCAAGCAAAAGATGACTTCGAGTATTTGAACTCCCCAAATTTGGGTGAGTGGAATGTCCCACAGGGTGCACAGCCTCAGTTTTACCCTAACTACGAGATCCCTCAGGGTAACTACGCTGGTGGTGTCGGTAAAGATGTCGACATTCGTCCACCTCAACAAGTCCTAGAGCTTATTCCCGGTGCACGTCTAGACCGCAGTAGTGATGGTGAAGTGACACTTTGGCTACTTCGTAAAGATGAACTAGATAAAGTTTGGCAAACGGTGCAAAACATGGTCGCGGCTAACGAGATTCCAGTTGAAAGCCAAACAGACTCTCGCATCGAGACAGGATGGGTGACTTGGGATTCGCCAGATGAAGAGCTAGAAATTGGCAGCCGATATGAAATCGTACGCGCTGAAGCAAATGGTCGACACGGCTTTAAGGTGAGCCTTATTGACTGGCGTGAAGGCAATCAAGTGAAAGAAGTAACGGCGACCAACCGTGAGCGCTACAATGTGTTCATGACGAACTTGGTCACCGCTCGCTACGATCAAGAAGTGCGTGAAGAAGCACAGCGTAAAGCGCAAGAGTTGGTTAAACAGATCCCAATCACAATGGGTAAAGACCGCAGCGGACTTCCAGTGATTATCGCGCGTGCGCAATACAACATGCTTTGGCAACGTCTGCCTAATATTCTACCTAAGATGGGCTTTAAGATTGAAGAGCGTAGCCAGTCTCAGGGCACAATCACTGCGAAATATGCATCTCCGGATGATGAATTCTGGAACGATATCGGCGTTAAACCAGTGGAGTTAGCCGCTGGTAAGTACACATTCTTACTTGGTGATTTAGGCAACCGTACGTCTATCAATATCACCGACTCCTCTGGCAAGCCAGTAGAAGAAGAGTTTTTGAAATCACTAGCGCCTGTATTGGCTGCAACAGTGAAGCAGTAAACAAAGCGAGCTTAACGCGGCGTGTTTACTTAATGATAGAAAAGGGACCTAGTGGTCCCTTTTTTGATGTTTAGATTAAATGTGTCGAGATGAAGCTGGTGAGTAACTAACGAGGCTCGTTTTTGTTTTTATCTTCTTCAGCGTAGCGCTGTTTATCCAATGTGTTCAGCTTATCTAAATCGTTCTTACGGCTTTTATCCATCTGACCAAACTTCATTTTTGCGGTATATTTGAGTGCGGCAATATTACCAATGACCACGCTCAACACTACAATAATAATGACCCAAGGATTGGTTAGTATTTCTATCATAGAGCCTCCGGCGGCGTGATATTGTGAATAAATTTGGCAACGACGTTATCCAAATTATTCAGTATGACGTCAATCCCTGCAATGTTGTCGGTCTGATTTTGTTTAATCAACTGGCTTCTGAGTACATCAAGCGTCAACTGCTCGAGGCATTGCTGCCCGACAGCGCGGTGACTAATGTGCCAAGGCTCAATCGAAACGCCACCTAAATCATGCTGATAAGGAAAGAAGAAACCGAACCGACCAAGGTTGGCTTTTAACCATTGGTAGAACGCCTGCTGGTGGCCTTCAAGATACTCCCAAGGTTCCAACTTGAGTTTTGTGTCAGCAGGCAATAAATTGCGCGCATAGACATCAAAATCACAACCCCAATGATGACGACTTCCTCCGGGCAATGCCGACCAGCGCAAAATGGCCATCAATTTCTCTTTGTCATTTAACTCTGTTTTATTCAAAGGGCGGGAGTTGATGTCGAGAATTGGCAACTCACCAGAAAACTTCCCGTTCCAGATGGCTTTTTGGCGATTAAAGTCACGAAAACCACTGGCGATTTCCATTTTGAAACCTGCTTCTGTTGCCGCTTCAATCATCTTTAGCAGATCGTCAGCCACTTCAGGGTGGAGTAGAAACGCTTTTTGATCCACTAAAGTGGATTGAAGATGGGAATCAGTGATTCCGGTGAGTTGCTCTGGTGTCATTGTGTTCTCGCTGATTACTTCGCCAATAGGTGCTTCAACGTGTTTTCGTACATGTCCGTCAACTTTTCAAGATCGTCGACTTTCACACACTCGTTCACTTTATGAATCGTAGCGTTAACAGGGCCTAACTCTACGACTTGACCTCCCATTCGAGCAATAAAACGACCATCAGAAGTACCGCCAGTTGTAAGTAGCGCTGGCTTCGTATCATTGACTTCGGCCACAGCAGCTACAACTGCGTCTAGCAGTGCGCCCGTATCGGTCAGGAATGGGTCACCGTTGAATGTCCATTTTAGGTCGTAGTCCAGCTCATGCTTGTCCAATGTTTCGGTAACACGCTGAACAATTGCGTCATTGTTAAGCTCAGTACTAAAACGTAGGTTGAACTGAACATGGAACTCGCCAGGAATAACATTAGACGCACCAGTGCCAGCCGATACATTCGGGATCTGAAAACTAGTCGGTGGGAAGTAATCATTCCCTTTGTCCCATTCTGTCGTCGCGAGTTCATGAATCGCGAGTAGAGACTCGTGCACTGGATTGCTGGCTAGGTGAGGGTAGGCCACGTGACCTTGTGTTCCTTTTACCGTTAAATCACCAGTGATGGATCCACGGCGTCCATTTTTCACTACATCGCCAACCACGTCGGTGCTGGATGGTTCACCAACAATACACATATCGATGTTCTCACCACGTTCCATCAACGTTTCTACAACGCGAACGGTACCATTGATAAATGGCCCTTCTTCATCTGACGTAATCAAAAAGCCAATTGAGCCTTTGTGGTCTGGGTTTTCTTCAATGAAGCGTTCGACAGCAACGACCATAGCAGCTAGCGACCCTTTCATGTCAGCTGCGCCGCGGCCATGCAAGTAACCATCAATAATGGTCGGTTCAAACGGATGTGTATTCCAGTGTTCCAATTTGCCAGCTGGTACCACATCGGTGTGGCCAGCAAACGCAAATAGCGGCGCTTCTGAACCACGTCGAGCCCAGAAGTTCGTGGTGTCTTCAAATACCATCACTTCAATTTCAAACCCGAGTGCTTTTAAGCGCTCGATCATCAAATCCTGACAACCTGCGTCTTCCGGCGTTACGGACTGTCTACTGATCAGATCTTTAGCAAGTGCCAATACTGGACTGTCTGTCATCCTTGAGTATTCCTTTATTTAAGAGTTGAAAATGCTAGCGTATTGATCAGCTTTAAAACCGATATGAAGTTGATCATTCACTTTTAAAATTGGGCGTTTAATCATCGCAGGGTTTTCTACCAAAAGAGCGATGGCGTTTTCCTCGTTAAGTGTGTCTTTCTGCTCTTGCGCTAATTGGCGGTAGGTTGTGCCACGTTTATTGAGCACCTGTTCCCAACCTAAAGCGCGACAAAATTCACTTACCATTTCTGCATCAATGCCTTGCTTACGGTAGTCATGGAAGTCGTAAGCAATATCCTCGGCTTCTAACCATTTCTTGGCTTTTTTGATCGTATCGCAGTTGGGAATACCAAACATGGTAATCGACATAGTCTTTCCTTTTTCTTTGTTCTATTTTTCACTGGCGCGGTTAAGACGCACTTAAGTGATTTGGGCTGTTAAAGCATCCTATCAAGAAGCAATCAAACTGACAAAATGCGGTGGAAAATATTTTCAGATAGATTGAGATAACTAATGTCACGCAACTTATTTACGATGAATGCGCTATAAATCGAATAAAAATTCGTCTAAATCAAATGGAAAAGTCGAGTTATTGATCAAACGCAACACCTCGCTGAGCAAAAACGAAATAATGAATCAGCACAATTTTAGGAGGTGTCAATGGAATTGAGTCCTGTTTTTGCAAGGCGGCTATATTTGGCCTTGTTGGTGGAAAACCTAGAAAGGCCGAATGTGCCAAAGTTGATCGAAAAAACGGGGTGGCCTCGTCGTACTATTCAAGATGTACTCAAGGCGTTACCTGGGATCGGCATTGAACTCATATTCGTTCAAGATGGCCGACGTCATAATGACGGCTATTATCAACTTTCAGATTGGGGGCCTTTTGATAGCCAATGGGTTCTAGAGCGGGAGAGAGATATCGCTAGCAGTCTTGGATTTCGTGCATAAGCCAGCAATTGCTGGCTTTTTTCATATTCAGGCCTCATCCATTGCAGCGGTAGGCGGAACCCAGTACGCTAAATGAAGTGATAAAATCTTGTGGGGAAACCATAAAAACGGTGTCCGCATCGATAGCCGCTGCATTGTTTTTTAAATCGTTCATCGCGCCTTGCATCATCGCGTCATTAGTCATGAAAATGTAGTTATACCAATGGCCTTCACTTCCGGTGACTTCGCCTTTGTATTCGCATCGCTCAGGGTCGAATTGCGCGTCAATGCGAATATGAACATCTTGACTTTGAGCATGAGTAAGGTGAGAAGGCATCGTGCAACCCGTTAGAAGCACGACAAAAAGTCCAAGTAACAGGCGTTTCATTAGCTATTTCCCCAATACTATGTAAGCAGCAAAGCCAATCCAGCTCAGAACAAGTAGTGTCCAAGGCAGTTTGCTTGATGAATGGTTTGGCGCATCGTCGGTGATATTGTCTTGTTCGATAATCTCTTCATGCTGACGTTGTTTTTCACGTTGCTGTTTTTTCTTCGCTTTATCGGCTTGGCGGTTGCGCTCTTTTTGTTGTTTCTTATATTGCGCGATGCCTTTTTCGATACCTTGAGCGATGAGTTTGGTTTGCTCTTTGGTTTGCCCCGGTTTCTGCGTGGATTTGGCAATTCTCATCGCTTCGGCTTGAGTTTCTTGAGAAGGCACAGGGGTGGCAGGAGTTCTTTTTTTCATGTTTCTCATCAACGTCGCTGTAAATCTTTGTTTAGTTTACCTGTGTAAGGTGCTGAAATGAACTTCAGTTCTCATCTTTGTTGGCTTGCAACTCTGAAACGATAGGTTAAAGTGACGTTTTTATCACATAAAGAAGAAGATGTTGTGCGCTATTCGTTTGACCAATATGACGCCCATGGATTTTTAAAGGCGCCGATCATTTTATGGGTGGGATGGATGTTTCTTGTGCGTTCATGGGTGGTGTTTGCCATGGCTGGTGTAAGTCGTGATAGTGGCAGTAAGCTACTCGCTATTGTTTACCCATATTCAAGTACGTTGTATTTAGGTTTGGCGATGGGCATTCCAAGTTTGCTTCTTATGTGGTTAATGGGGCTTCGTCATCCCGACAGAGGATGGGTAAACAGAATTACTCGCTATGGTCGCGAGATCACTTTGATCTTGTGCGGTATTCAACTTGCTCAGACCATGTATCATGTGTACCTAGAACATGGAGTGTTTAATTGGGCAAACGCCCTTACCATTACCTTATTAGCTTGGTTTATGATCTATCTTCTAAATGGAAGATGGGTAAAAGACTGTTTTCAAGTGCCACAATTGGCGCACGATGAACAGCAGCATTCAAAGAATTAAAAACAATAACTTCCCACTCTGGGGCAAAGTAATAGAGGAAACCTCAATGTCACAAGCTCAAACGGCGATCGTGCCAGAAGCCGGGCCATTTGCACTGTACACTCAACTCAAAGTGAACCAAAACCGTGAAAACGTATTAGAAAAACTGAAAGCACTACCAAAGTTGGTGGAAGAGTTAAACATTACCCAGCCGGGTGCAGCGCTGACGCTTTCTATCGCATTCACAAAATCGTTTTGGGAACACCTTAATGTAGACGCGCCAGAAGAGCTTATTGATTTTACTCAACTTGGCGAAGGTGACATCGTTGCTCCAGCAACAGACGTAGATGTACTGATTCACTGTCACTCGACTCGTCACGACTTGCATTTTTACGTGTTGCGTAAGTTCCTAGAAGAGACGGCACAAGATGTCACCATTGTGGACGAAACATATGGGTACCGTTACCTTGATGCTCGTGATATGACAGACTTCATTGATGGCACAGAAAACCCGAAAGGGGAGGCTCGCGCTGATGTGGCTCTAGTAAAAGAGGGCCCATTTGCTGGAGGCAGTTATGTTATGGCTCAGCGCTTTGAACATAACCTTGCCGCTTGGAATCGATTGAATGTCAAAGCGCAAGAAAAAGTGATTGGTCGTACCAAGTCAGACTCTATCGAGCTAGAAGACGTTCCTGCTGCATCACACGTTGGTCGCGTTGATATCAAAGAAGAAGGTAAAGGTTTGAAGATTGTTCGCCACAGCTTACCATACGGGACGGTGACAGGGCCTCATGGCCTGCTGTTTATTTCTTACTGCAATACACTTCATAACATTAAAGTGATGCTAGAAAGTATGTACGGCGTGACAGATGGTAAAACAGACCAAATGCTTCGTTTCACAACAGCGGTAACTGGTGCGTACTTCTTCGCTCCTTCGCAAGAAATGCTCGCGGAGCTAGCCATCAAGTAAGTTCTCAGACTTCATTTCTTAAGCCCTCCAATGGAGGGCTTTTGTTTTCTATTTCTATTCCAATCTCTTTTCAAAAAACACTAAACTTTTCTGTTACTTGGTCGATAAGTACTCAAAGCCTTAATTTTAGGACTCTTTATTCGTGGCGATCACCGTTAATACCAATGTTGCAGCACTTGTCGCACAGCGTCACTTGACCAGTGCAACGGATATGCTGAATCAATCCATGGAGCGTTTGTCTTCAGGGAAGCGTATTAATAGCGCAAAGGATGACGCTGCGGGTCTGCAAATTTCCAACCGCTTGCAATCACAAATGCGTGGTTTAGATGTTGCGGTTCGCAACGCGAATGACGGCATTTCCATCATGCAAACTGCGGAAGGCGCGATGAATGAGGTGACCAATATCATGCAACGTATGCGTGATTTGTCGCTACAGTCAGCCAATGGTTCAAACAGCAAAGCGGAGCGCACTGCACTGCAAGAAGAAGTCTCTGCTTTAAATGATGAGTTAAGTCGTATTGCAGAAACCACATCTTTTGGTGGACGTAAATTGCTGAATGGCACATTCGGTACATCGTCTTTTCAAATCGGTGCAACGGCTGGTGAAGCGGTACAAATTGGCCTGCGGACCATGCAGCCGGAATCTTTAGGTAGCTTTTCAATGAGCTCATATCAAAGAGTCAGTTCAGATTGGACGGTTCAAAACGGAAATAATGAAATTGTTATCAGCTACCGTGATAACAATTTTGAAGAGCAGGAGATCCGTATTGAAGCTAAAGCTGGCGACGATATAGAAGAACTCGCGACTTACATTAACGGGCAGACCGATAAAGTGAAAGCGTCTGTTAATGAAGAGGGGCAACTGCAGTTACTCATGTCCCACAAGGACGCCATAAAATACCCTGGACCAACCTTCAGTGGTGGCCTGGCTGATGAGTTAGAACTTGGCAAGTATGTCACCGTAAATAGAACGGTAGATAGTATTGATATTAGCACGGTCGGTGGCGCTCAGATGGCGGTCGGCATTTTAGATGATGCTTTGAAAACGGTAGATGGCAGTCGTGCGGAGTTAGGCGCGTATCAAAACCGCTTTAATCATGCGATCAATAATCTCGATAATATCCACGAAAACTTAGCCGCTTCCAACAGTCGTATCCAAGACACTGACTATGCCAAAGAAACTACGCAAATGGTGAAGCAACAGATTTTACAACAGGTCAGTACCTCTATTCTGGCGCAAGCAAAACAAGCGCCAAACCTAGCATTGACCTTGCTTGGCTGATGAACGGCCTTGCCCGAATTTAACGTAAAACCTGCCTGTATCGACAATTCGAAAAGAAGCTTTAGCGAAAAATGAAAGTTTTTTTGCTTTTTTATCCGCTTTGTCACGATTACCCCTCCAAACGAATTATTTTCAAAAAAATCCAAAATTTTCTCTAAAGAAAACAGGGCATGCGCCGTTAATAAAAGTAACTTTGAGAGAACTACTTGGTTTTCCGAGACGTCGGAAACCGCTACACCGGAAAATCAATTGGAGAAATCACCATGGCAGTGAATGTAAACACTAACGTATCAGCGATGACCGCTCAGCGTTACCTAAACAACGCAAACTCAGCTCAACAAACTTCTATGGAGCGTTTGTCTTCGGGTTTCAAAATCAACAGCGCAAAAGATGACGCTGCGGGTCTACAAATCTCGAACCGTTTGAACGTACAAAGCCGTGGTTTGGATGTAGCGGTTCGCAACGCGAACGACGGTATCTCGATTGCACAAACTGCTGAAGGTGCAATGAACGAGACCACTAACATTCTTCAACGTATGCGTGATTTGTCTCTGCAATCAGCAAACGGTTCAAACTCGAAAGCAGAACGTGTTGCGATTCAAGAAGAAGTGACCGCACTCAACGACGAACTAAACCGCATCGCAGAAACAACCTCTTTCGGTGGTAACAAGCTGCTAAACGGTACCCACGGCGCGAAATCGTTCCAAATCGGTGCGGATAACGGCGAAGCGGTAATGCTTGAGCTAAAAGACATGCGCTCAGACAACAAAATGATGGGCGGTGTAAGCTACCAAGCAGAAAGCGGTAAAGGTAAAGATTGGAACGTTGCCCAAGGCAAGAATGACCTAAAAATCAACCTAACGGACAGCTACGGCCAAGAGCAAGAAATCAACATCAGCGCAAAAGCGGGTGACGATATCGAAGAGCTTGCGACTTACATTAACGGCCAAACTGACCTAGTGAAAGCCTCAGTAGACCAAGACGGTAAACTGCAAATCTTCGCTGGCAACAACAAAGTTGAGGGCGAGGTCGAGTTTTCAGGCGGTCTATCTGGTGAACTAGGTCTGGGCGAAGGCAAAAAAGTAACGGTAGATACTATCGACGTAACCTCAGTTGGTGGCGCACAAGAATCTGTTGCTATCATCGATGCGGCACTGAAATACGTAGATAGCCACCGCGCAGAGCTGGGTGCATTCCAGAACCGTTTCAACCACGCAATCAGCAATTTGGACAACATTAACGAGAACGTGAATGCGTCGAAGAGCCGTATCAAAGATACTGACTTCGCGAAAGAAACGACGGCAATGACCAAGTCACAAATTCTATCGCAAGCGTCAAGCTCAATCCTTGCGCAAGCGAAACAAGCGCCAAACTCAGCGCTAAGTCTGCTAGGTTAATTTCAAACCTAAGACGAGAACCTCATTGGCTCGTGGTGAGAGATGAGCGAGTAAACCCAGCTTCGGCTGGGTTTTTTTCTGTCTTTTGGGGCCCCAGGGTTTCTGCGAATCACGACATTAGAGCTTCATCACATTTCAGTAAGCCAAAGAAAATAATCGCAAAAAATTGAAAATTTCTTCTAAAGGATATTCATCGGTCGCCGTTAAAGGGACTGAGAGAAATGAGATGTACCTAAGTGAGGTGAGAGACACGACGGTACATTCACTAAAGCCTTAAGGAGATCAATTATGGCGATTAACGTTAATACTAACGTTTCTGCAATGACTGCACAGCGTTACCTAAACCAGGCAGCTGACGGTCAACAAAAATCAATGGAGCGTTTGTCTTCGGGTTATAAAATCAATAGCGCGAAAGACGATGCTGCAGGTCTACAGATTTCAAACCGCTTGAATGCACAGAGCCGTGGCCTAGACATGGCAGTGAAAAACGCAAACGACGGTATTTCTATTGCACAGGTTGCTGAAGGTGCAATGAATGAATCTACCAACATCCTACAACGTATGCGTGATCTTTCGCTTCAATCTGCGAACGGTTCTAACTCAAAAGCAGAACGTGTAGCGATCCAAGAAGAAGTAACAGCGCTAAACGACGAGCTAAACCGTATTGCTGAAACTACCTCTTTCGGTGGTAACAAGCTTCTAAACGGTACTTACGGTACTCAATCTTTCCAAATCGGTGCGGACTCAGGTGAAGCAGTGATGCTTTCTATGGGTAACCTACGCTCAGACACTTCAGCAATGGGTGGTAAGAGCTACGCAGCAGAAGAGGGTAAAGACGCATCTTGGACTGTTGGTGAGAAAACAGAGTTCAAAATGAGCTACACCAACAAGCAGGGTGAAGAGAAAGAGCTATCAATCAGCGCTAAGCAAGGCGATGATATTGAACAGCTAGCGACATACATCAACGGTCAAAACGATGATGTAAAAGCCTCTGTTGGCGAAGATGGCAAACTACAAGTATTTGCTTCTTCTCAAAAAGTTGAAGGTGATGTTGAGTTTTCTGGCAACCTAGCAGACGAGATCGGCTTTGGTGGTCCGAAAGACGTAACAGTGAAAGACATCGACGTAACCACAGTAGCTGGCTCTCAAGAAGCAGTAGCGGTTATCGACGGCGCTCTTAAGTCCGTAGACAGCCAACGAGCTTCACTCGGTGCTTTCCAAAACCGCTTCAACCACGCAATCAGCAACCTAGACAACATTAACGAGAACGTTAACGCGTCTAAAAGCCGTATTAAAGATACTGATTACGCGAAGGAAACCACTGCGATGACTAAGTCGCAAATTCTTCAGCAAGCAAGTACTTCAATCCTGGCTCAAGCGAAGCAGTCTCCATCTGCAGCGCTAAGCTTGTTGGGCTAAGTGGTAAACCCAGCCTGAGGTCAACACCTTAGTGGTGGGGCACCAAAGCGATAGATTCTATCGTTAGCCCATAAGGTGGAAGGGAGATTGTAATGGATATATCCTCCTACGCATCGAACATCCAGCCTTACGGCACGCCAAATGGCACAAAGTTTGCAAATAAAAATGGCAATGATATAGGCACGTCTAGCCCTGCAAATTCAAATGGTGAGATTTCGCCGCAAAAAGCGAAAAACACCGAATACGACTTCTCTGTTCAAGCTGCGATCGAGATGGCTGAAAGCCGTCAAGAACTGAACAAAGAAGAACGTGAAAAATTGGTCGCACAAATGAATGAATTTGTAACGTCCATAAACAAAGGAGTCGCATTTCGAGTGGATGAAGAATCCGGACGAGATGTGGTGACGATTTATGAAGCCAATACCGGTGACGTGATTCGTCAAATTCCTGATGAAGAAATGCTAGTGGTATTGCGTCGCCTAGCTGAGCACACAGCCAACAGCGGGTTGTTGACTGAAAAAGTGTAAGTCGTTTTTAGAGGTGATTTGATGAGTTTAGGCCCTTTGGGGATGTCTGGCGGCATGGATATTAATTCCATGGTCAGCAAAATTGTGGATGCCGAACGCGTACCAAAGCAGCAACGCATCGACAACGAACGCACGACAATTAATGCCAGTATCAGTGCTTACGGACGACTCAGAGAATCATTGGATACGATGAAAAATCTCATGGCGAACTTTCGTCAGGAGAAAGCATTTGCCGTTCGCACTGTCGAAACGACCGATGACAATATCGTATCTGCCACGGCAACCACAGATGCTATCGCTGGCAAATATGCTATCGATGTGTTGCAGCTTGCTCAGAGCCATAAAGTCGCTTCTGACGTATTGCCAGAAGACGCAAAATTTGGCCCTGGTAAGCTGCAGATTTCGCTTGGTGATGAGCGTTTTAATATCGATGTTCGTTCCCGATCTAAGCTCATCGATGTCGTACGTGGCATCAATGGCGCTAAAGATAACCCTGGCGTTCGTGCATCTCTTATTAACGACGTCGAAGGTCCACGCCTTATCCTTGCTTCTAACCTCTCTGGTAAGGATCATCAAATCAGAGTCAGTGTGGAGGCAGAAAAAGGCAACCCTCTTAAATATTTCGAATACCAAACACTTGAAGACCGCGTCAACGCGCTTGAAGAAGCTCGTTCAGCGGCGGAAGATGTCTTAGGTCCTCTTAAATTTCCGGAACAACCAGCAGAAGAGCTGGATGCAAACGGCAATCCTCTACCTCCAGAAGAGCAAAAAGCGGCAGACGATGTACAAGATGATGCATCGCAAGCGCCAATCTCTGCGGCGGGTGCAGAAGCAGCCAAAGCTGGTCAAGAAGCCATTGATGAAGCCAACCGACGCGCGAGTTTACGCCCTGAAGACAGAATTCCAGGGTGGACAGAAACTGCGTCAGGTACTTTGTTGGACTCTTATGAAGAACCAGAGCTCGAACTCGACGAAAAGGCAATAGAGAAGGCACCAGATGTACCAGGCTGGAATAATGCCGCATCGGGCACCCTAACCGATTCTTACGTTACGACGAAAGAGGCTAAGCAGCTTCTTGAGCAAGAAAAAGCGGAAATCGAGCAAAAAATTGCGAGTGAAAAGAAAGCGTTAGACGAAAAAGTGGCACGTGGTGAACTTTCCGAAGCGCAAGCTAAGCAAATTCATCGCGCTAAACTTGATCCTCAAGAACGTGAGCGTCTGGAAAAAATTGATGAAGCAGAAGCGAAAATCGCAAAGGCACAATCTGCTTTTGAAGAATACCTTGGAATGACAGAAGTACAAGCAGGGCAAGATTCAGAAGTTCTGCTTGATGGCGTGGCAAAGCTATCTAGCCACAACAATGTGATTGAAGATGCGATCGAAGGTGTTGATTTAACACTAAAAGGCAAATCAGAACCGAATAAACCGCCTGCTGAAATTGGTGTCGAGTACGACCGTCAAAGTGTACGCAACGATATCGAAAACTTTGTGGCAGCGTATAACTCGTTTTATCAAACCTCCCAAGCGTTGGCGAGTGTGGATCCGGTAACTGGTCAAAAAGGGCCGTTGTCAGGTGACAGCACCGTACGCAGTGCAGATTCACGATTAAAATCGGTTTTTTCTACTCGAATCGATAAAGCACCTGAAAACCTAAAGTCCTTAACAGAATTTGGCATTACGACCACACGTCAAGGCACACTAGAAATCAACTATGACATGCTAGACCGCCAGTTGAACAATAACTTCAACGAGTTAGAAAAGTTCTTCGGTGGCAACACAGGTTTTGCTAAACGAGTAGAAGATGCGATTCACGGTATCACAGGTATTACAGGCAGTATTCGTACTCGAGAAAAAAGTCTCACAGAACAAAATTACCGTTTGAGTGACGATCAAGCGGCATTAGATCGCCGCATGGAAAGCCTAGAGAAGCGTACTCATGCGAAGTTTACCGCGATGCAAGATGCGACCGGTAAAATGCAGGGCCAGTTGGGCGCTTTGATGAGTGCGTTGGGTTAATAAATGCAAAAAGAACTCATGGAAATTAGTGATATAGATCAACTAATTACGCAAGAATTAGAAAAAATTGATTTTAATGCTGAAGAAATTCTTCGCTTGGTCGATATCAGGGAACGGTTATTGCAAAACCTGTTACCAATTATTCATCAAAATCCTTTGGTTAAGCAGGATGCAGAGTGGCAAGCATTGCTAACTCGTACCAAAAGAATTGTCGAGCTGATGCAATCGGAAACGTCAAAGGTCGGAAAAGAGCTCCATAAGTTTCGTTATGGCCAGCGTTCACTTCAGCAGTACAAAAAATTTATTTAAAAGAGGATTACTATGCGCGGTTCTTTGCAAGCATACAAAAAGGTATCAGTCGACAGCCAGCTTAGCGCGGCTTCTCCGCACAAAGTCATTCAAATGCTTATGGCTGGTGCGATTGAGCGCCTTATTCAAGGTAAAGCAGCCATGCAAGCAGGCAATATTCCAGCAAAAGGTGAGCGCTTAGGTAAAGCGTTAGACATCATTATCGCGCTACGCAGCTGTCTATCTATGGATGACGGTGGTGATATTGCTTCAAACTTAGATTCACTGTATGAGTTTATGATCACGCAAATTTCTGCTGCTAACCATCAAAATGAGCCTCAGCTGATCGACGACGTTATCGATATTATCCGTGAGATCAAGTCCGCTTGGGACCAAATCCCAACAGAGTTTCATAATCTTACCGCTGCTGAAGTTGGTATTTAATAGTCAAAACAATGCGTTAAGATACTAGACGAATATATTTGTCAATTGCGCAACGAGTTGTGTAGCAAAGTTTCTATCAAGCTCACACCTCTCCATTGCTTGGTTGCCTTATTTTTATATTCAAATAAAATAGAAGCCATTAGTAGCCCTAATGGCTTTTTTGTTGCTGATTTTCCTATTTTGTCTATCGTAAATTGAGTGTGGTGGTTCTGCCTTCTTTAGCACCCAATTGCGCAAATCAAGGTTTGGCCGCAACGCACCTAAAATAAAGGCAATCATTCTTACTTATGCATGGTTTGGCAAAGCTGCTTGTAATTGATGATGACGCATCAAGTCGTTTAAATTTAAGCAATATATTGGAATTTGTTGGAGAAAATTGCGAAGCGGTCAGTTCTGATCAGCTCAGCGATGTTGATTGGTCTAGCGTATGGTCGTGCTGTATTGTTGGTAATATTCCAGCAGGTCAAGCGGCGAGTACGGTTATCTCTCATTTAAACAGCGCTTACCACATCCCTCTTCTAGTCATGGGCCGTTTTCCTTTGCCTGTTGATGATCTTCCAAATTTTGTTGGTGAACTAGAGCTGCCGCTTAATTACCCACAGCTTAGTGAAGCGTTACGCCACTGCAAAGATTTTCTGGGGCGAAAAGGAGTGAATGTTGTTGCTAGTGCACGCAAAAACACGCTTTTTCGCAGCTTAGTTGGTCAAAGTAGAGGTATTCAAGAAGTTCGACACCTGATTGAGCAAGTATCAAACACAGAAGCAAACGTGTTGATCTTAGGTGAGTCCGGTACGGGTAAAGAAGTTGTTGCGCGTAACATCCACTATCATTCTTCATACCGCGATGGCGCATTTGTACCTATTAACTGTGGTGCAATACCGCCTGAGCTCCTAGAAAGCGAATTGTTTGGTCACGAAAAAGGCGCGTTTACTGGTGCGTTAACTGCCCGTAAAGGTCGATTTGAGCTCGCAGACGGTGGCACGATCTTTCTTGATGAGATTGGCGATATGCCAATGTCGATGCAAGTAAAGTTGCTTCGTGTATTGCAAGAACGCTGCTTTGAACGTGTAGGTGGCAATAGTACCATCAAGGTAAATGTTCGAGTGGTGGCGGCGACACACCGTAATCTAGAAAATATGATTGAAGAAGGCACGTTCCGAGAAGACTTGTTCTATCGTCTGAACGTGTTTCCAATTGAGATGCCAGCGCTGAAAGAGCGCAAACAAGATATACCATTGCTGCTGCAAGAACTGATGACACGTTTAGAGGCGGAAGGCGGACAACCTATCTGCTTTACACCTCGTGCAATCAACTCACTGATGGAGCATAACTGGCCGGGCAACGTACGCGAGTTGGCTAATCTTGTTGAGCGAATGATTATTTTGTATCCAAATAGCTTGGTGGATGTAAACCATCTACCAACCAAATATCGCTACAGTGACATCCCAGAGTTCCAACCAGAGAGCAATCCATTTGTTTCGGTGGAAGAGCAAGAGCGTGATGTATTCCAAGATATCTTCTCTGAAGATTTTAGCTTTGAAGATCAAGACGACCTTGATCACAGCATGAACGCCCCGCAAGCGCTGCCACCGGAAGGGGTTAATTTGAAAGAGCTGCTGGCTGATTTAGAAGTTAATATGATCAGCCAAGCATTAGAAGCGCAGGGTGGTGTTGTAGCAAGAGCGGCCGACATGCTGGGTATGCGACGTACTACGCTGGTGGAAAAAATGCGTAAGTACAACTTACAGCGCTAGGTAAAGTGAAGTTTTAAGACGATATCTGAATTATCACTTGTGCTAGTTAACATCGTTTTTCTGGCATCCAAAACCGTCACCTCTGAGTGTCAACTTATTGTCGATAGCTTAACGTCCTGATAAATATATAAAATAGCTTGGTACGCTAATTGCTTACCAAGCTATTTTAGTTTTAGCGGCGATATTTCGACAGGCAGTAATGGATAACAACACCAATCAATCCCATTTAGATTCCGTAGAGAATCAGGTTGAGCGCTACAAACAGGTGCTCGATGTGATGCCTGCTGGAGTGATTTTGCTCGATACGTACGGAGTAGTGCGTGAAGCAAATCCAGAAGCGCACCGAATTCTTGAGATTCCACTGGTTAACGAAAAATGGTTCAACGTTATCCAGGCGGTGTTTGACCCACGTGAAGATGATGGCCACGAAGTTTCATTACGTAATGGCCGTAAAGTTCGACTCGCCATCTCGGCGTCCACAACAGGTCAATTGATCCTGATTACCGATTTAACCGAAACCCGTTTACTTCAAGCTCGTGTCAGTGATTTACAGCGCTTATCGTCGTTAGGACGTATGGTTGCGTCGCTTGCTCACCAAGTAAGAACGCCGCTGTCGAGCGCTATGTTATATGCATCCAATTTGGGAGCGCCAAATCTTCCTCCAGCGACAAAAGATCGCTTCCAAACCAAATTAATGGATCGACTGCACGATTTGGAAAAGCAGGTTAATGATATGCTGCTTTTTGCTAAAGGTGGTGATAATAAGGTCATTAAGCCATTTACGATTGCCCAGTTGGTAGCGGAATATCAGCCGATGGTCGAAACCGCGCTAAAAAACAACAGTATTGATTACTGCCTAGAAGTGGAAGAAGAACAAACTGAGCTACTAGGCAATGCGAACGCCATTGCATCCGCATTAAGTAATCTGGTCATGAATGCGATTCAAATGTCTGGTAAAGAATCGCAAGTCGATATTTTTTTCCGCCCGGTAAATGGTGAGTTACGCATTTCTGTGCAAGACAGCGGACCGGGAGTGCCCGAAGAACTGCAAGCCAAAATTATGGAGCCATTTTTTACCACACGTTCTCAAGGAACTGGATTAGGGTTGGCAGTTGTTCAAATGGTTTGCCGTGCCCATGACGGTCGATTGGAACTTATTTCAGAGCAGGGTGATGGAGCCTGCTTCACCATGTGCATTCCGCTAGAGCGAGTGCAAACAGAAGCGCAATAAGCGGCTTTTGGTAATAACAATTTCTGGAGAATCATAATGGCGCAAAGCAAAGTGCTGATCGTAGAAGACGATGAAGGTCTTCGTGAAGCCCTAGTCGATACTCTGGCTCTGGCAGGGTATGAGTGGTTGGAAGCGGACTGTGCTGAAGATGCACTGTTAAAGCTGAAATCGAATACGGTTGATATCGTCGTTTCTGATGTGCAAATGGCGGGTATGGGTGGCTTAGCTCTGCTCAAAAGCATCAAGCAGAATTGGCCTAACTTACCAGTATTGCTAATGACGGCGTACGCCAACATTGAAGATGCCGTGTCTGCAATGAAAGATGGCGCGATTGACTACATGGCGAAACCATTTGCACCAGAAGTATTGCTGAACATGGTCAGTCGATATGCACCGATCAAAAGCGATGACAATGGTGACGCGGTCGTGGCAGATGAAAAAAGTCTGCGTCTACTTGCGTTGGCCGATAAAGTGGCACGTACAGATGCGAATGTTATGGTGCTAGGTCCTAGTGGCTCAGGTAAAGAAGTCATGTCGCGCTATATTCACAACGCGTCAAATCGTAAAAATGGTCCTTTTGTCGCAATTAACTGTGCCGCGATTCCTGACAATATGCTCGAAGCAACACTGTTTGGCTATGAAAAGGGCGCATTTACTGGTGCTGTTCAGGCATGCCCAGGAAAGTTTGAACAAGCACAAGGTGGCACAATCTTACTTGATGAAATCAGTGAGATGGACTTGAACCTGCAAGCGAAGTTGTTGCGTGTTTTGCAAGAGCGAGAAGTAGAGCGCCTAGGTAGTCGCAAAAGCATCAAGTTAGATGTTCGTGTGTTAGCGACGAGTAACCGTGATCTTAAGCAATACGTGTCAGAAGGAAACTTCAGAGAGGACTTATATTACCGCCTGAATGTATTCCCAATTGCGTGGCCTGCACTTAAAGAACGTAAAGGCGATATTGCACCGCTTGCCAAGCATCTTGCTGAGCGTCATTGCAGCAAAATGGGCATGCCAGTGCCTCAATTCTCGACCGTTGCGTTAGAAAAACTATTGCAATACCCTTGGCCGGGTAATGTTCGTGAATTGGATAACGTGGTTCAACGAGCGCTGATATTAAGTGAAAATGGCGACATCGATGCTGAGCACATTTTGCTTGAGGGCGTAGATTGGCAAGATGCCAATAGCTTACAACACGTGGTGCAAAATGCAGATATGGTCGTGCCCAATGTTAAGCCAGTTGCGCAAGCTGAGAATGTCAGCCGCCCCGTAACTGGTGGAGAAGGCTTAGGCAGCGAGCTGCGCGATCAAGAATACGCCATTATTTTAGAGACTTTGGTTGAGTGTAATGGTCGACGCAAAGAAATGGCGGAGAAACTGGGTATAAGCCCTCGAACCTTGCGCTATAAGCTTGCCAAAATGCGTGATGCTGGTATAGATATCCCGAATTAACACAGACAACGGCCATAAGACAAAAAGTGTAAGTAAATTGATTGCTAATGTCTTATGGCACGTTAATTGCTGTGTCAATAATCAGTTTTGTTAATAGTCAATCTTTTGGCTTAGAGGTGCTAATGAAAATTGATGGTATTCAGGCAGAAATGCGCGCCATGATGGTAGAAGCAACCAATACGGCTCCTACTGCAAGTGGGGCGAAAGTTGGAGCGGATTTTAACGATCTCCTAACTAAAGCCATCAATAACGTGAACACACTTCAAAAAGCATCTGGTGATTTACAAACCCGTTTTGATCGTGGTGATGCCGATGTATCCCTTTCTGACGTTATGATCGCTCGTAACAAGTCTAGTGTCGCTTTTGATGCGACGGTTCAAATTCGCAATAAACTCGTTGAGGCATATAAAGACCTCATGAACATGCCAGTGTAATTTAGGTAATAAGTGTGGCAGACAAGTCTACAGATTTAACCGTCACTGAAGGCGGCTCAGATGGTGCACTGGTAGCAAGTTCCGATGTGGATGTGGAGAGTCAAAATCCAGATCTAGAGGAGCGCAGTGCGTCAAAATTCGATATGGCAGTGGGCGACCTCGATTTACTTCGTCAGGTTGTGCTTGTGCTGTCGATATCCATCTGTGTTGCATTGATCGTGATGCTGTTCTTTTGGGTCAAAGAACCGGAGATGCGCCCACTTGGTGCGTATGAGACCGAAGAATTGATCCCCGTTCTGGATTATCTGGACCAGCAGAAAATCAATTATAAGCTTGATGGCAATACTGTTTCTGTTGAATCGAGTGAGTACAACTCGATCAAACTTGGCATGGTTCGTTCCGGCGTTAACCAAGCTACAGAAGCAGGCGATGATATTTTGCTGCAAGACATGGGTTTTGGTGTTTCACAACGTCTCGAGCAAGAGCGTCTCAAACTCAGTCGAGAGCGCCAATTGGCTCAAGCAATTGAAGAAATGAAGCAAGTTCGCAAAGCACGAGTGTTATTGGCACTGCCAAAGCACAGCGTATTTGTGCGTCATAACCAAGAAGCGTCTGCGTCGGTATTTTTGACATTGTCGACAGGCACGAACCTTAAGCAGCAAGAAGTGGATTCTATTGTCGACATGGTAGCGAGTGCCGTGCCGGGAATGAAAACTTCTCGAATTACCGTCACAGATCAGCATGGCCGCTTACTCAGCTCAGGCTCCCAAGATCCTGCTTCTGCGGCGCGACGCAAAGAACAAGAATTAGAACGCAACCAAGAACAAGCGCTGCGCGAAAAAATTGATTCCGTACTATTACCGATTTTAGGTTATGGCAACTATACGGCGCAGGTTGACATCCAAATGGATTTCAGTGCGGTTGAACAAACTCGCAAACGCTTTGATCCGAACACCCCTGCGACCCGCAGTGAGTACGCACTCGAAGATTACAATAACGGTAACATGGTAGCGGGTATTCCGGGTGCGTTGAGTAATCAGCCTCCAGCGGATGCCTCAATTCCGCAAGATGTGGCTCAAATGAAAGATGGTTCTGTCATGGGGCAGGGGTCAGTTCGTAAAGAGTCCACGCGTAACTTTGAGCTAGATACCACCATCAGCCACGAGCGAAAGCAGACCGGGACGGTGGCTCGTCAGACCGTTTCTGTTGCGATTAAAGACCGTCGTCAAGTTAACCCTGATACGGGTGAAGTGACTTATACCCCAATGTCCGAATCTGAAATCAATGCCATTCGCCAAGTATTAATTGGCACTGTTGGCTTTGATCAAGGCCGTGGCGATTTGCTGAATGTATTGAGTGTAAAGTTTGCTGAGCCAGAGGCTGAGCAGCTAGAAGAACCACCAATTTGGGAGCACCCTAACTTCAGTGATTGGGTTCGTTGGTTCGCAAGTGCATTAGTGATTATTGTGGTTGTGTTGGTTCTGGTTCGCCCAGCAATGAAGAAATTGCTTAACCCTACCAGCGATGATGAAGACGAAATGTACGGACCAGACGGCTTGCCGATTGGTGCGGATGGTGAAACTAGCTTGATTGGCAGTGACATCGAAAGCAGCGAACTGTTCGAGTTTGGCTCAAGTATTGATTTGCCAAACCTTCATAAAGATGAAGATGTATTGAAAGCGGTTCGCGCTCTGGTTGCGAATGAACCTGAACTGGCTGCTCAAGTAGTGAAAAACTGGATGAATGACAATGGCTAACGATATCGTACCTCAAGATGACAACGCCGCGGGAATGCCAGTAGAGCTGGATGTTTCAACCATTACTGGCGAAGAAAAAGCGGCAATTTTGCTACTGAGCCTTAATGAACAAGATGCAGCTGGCATTATCCGTCACCTAGAACCAAAACAGGTTCAGCGTGTTGGTAGTGCGATGGCTCGCGCGAAGGATCTCAGCCAAGACAAGGTATCTGCTGTTCATCGTGCGTTTTTGGAGGATATCCAGAAATACACCAACATTGGTATGGGCAGCGAAGACTTTATGCGTAATGCACTGGTTGCCGCTCTTGGTGAAGACAAAGCCAACAACTTAGTTGACCAGATCCTACTTGGTACGGGCTCAAAAGGTTTGGATTCTTTGAAATGGATGGACCCACGCCAAGTGGCGAGCATTATTGTCAATGAACACCCACAGATTCAAACTATCGTATTGTCTTATTTAGAAGCAGACCAATCTGCAGAGATTTTGTCTCAGTTCCCTGAGCGCGTGCGTTTGGATCTGATGATGCGTATTGCCAACCTTGAAGAAGTTCAGCCATCAGCATTGGCAGAGCTGAACGAAATCATGGAGAAACAGTTCGCGGGTCAAGCGGGTGCACAAGCAGCCAAAATTGGCGGCCTGAAAGCAGCAGCGGAGATCATGAACTACCTAGACAACAACGTCGAAGGTTTGTTGATGGAACAAATTCGCGATCAGGACGAAGACATGGCGACGCAAATCCAAGACCTAATGTTTGTCTTCGAAAACTTAGTCGAAGTGGACGACCAAGGTATTCAGAAGTTGCTGCGTGACGTACCACAAGACGTGTTGCAAAAAGCACTCAAAGGTGCAGATGACTCGTTACGTGAGAAAGTCTTCAAGAACATGTCTAAACGTGCTGCTGATATGATGCGTGATGACATAGAAGCGATGCCGCCAGTACGAGTGGCAGATGTAGAAGCCGCTCAGAAAGAAATCTTAGCAATTGCCCGTCGAATGGCGGATGCTGGTGAGCTCATGTTGTCTGGCGGTGCTGACGAATTCTTATAATTTCTATTGCTTCGCAATTATCCTATTGCGGAGCACCCTCACTTCTTAATCGAACACACAATAGGTAACCCATGGCTGGCGATAGAAAACGTGGATTTATCCGTCCTGATGAAGATGATTCGATGATCGAACCTCAACGTTGGGGGCTGCCTGATTATGGCGAGCCTAAAGCCAAACAAGCAAAACAAACCGCGTTCAACTATGACCCGGGATGGGTGCCGAATTTTGATGAGCCTGAAGAAGAGCAGCCACTTGCGCTAACCGAAGAGCAAATTGAACTGATTAAGCAAGGTGCTTATCAAGAAGGCTTACATCAAGGTCAGGAAGCTGGCTTTAAGCAAGGTTACGACAAAGGTAAAGAAGAAGGGTTGCAAGCCGGCCATGCTGAAGGTCTCGAGCTCGGAAAAGCTGAAGGGGTAACTGCAGGGCAAGAATACATTCAGCAGCAAGTTGAAACTTTTATGAACTTGGCCAATCAGTTTGCTCAACCTTTGGAGTTGATGAATGCTCAGGTTGAAAAGCAGCTGGTGGATATGGTGCTCTGCTTAGTTAAAGAAGTGGTGCACGTTGAAGTACAAACCAACCCTCAAATTATTTTAGATACAGTGAAGCAGTCGGTTGAAGTGCTACCAATATCAGGCCACCCTATTACCTTGCACCTGAATCCAGAAGATGTCGCGATTATTCGTTCAGCTTATGGTGAAGAAGACCTTGATTGTCGCAACTGGACGTTAGTTGCTGAACCATCGCTCAATCGAGGTGACGTCCAGATTGAAGCCGGTGAATCAAGCATTAATTATCGCATGGAAGAACGCGTCAAAAGCGTATTGCACAGCTTTTGTGGCGCAAACCGTCATCAAGAGGGTGAGTAATCCATGCAAGCACTCGCTGACCGCTTAAAAAGCTACAAAGTTGAAGGCCTTACGACGCGCCCTGTCGCCTCTGGCAAACTGGTGCGTGTGGTTGGGTTAACGTTGGAAGCGACTGGCTGTCGCGCACCAATTGGCAGTTTATGCTTAGTGGAAACCATGTCAGGTCAGATGGAAGCCGAGGTTGTCGGCTTTTCAGGTGACAACCTATTTTTAATGCCAAGCGAACAAATTACGGGCATTTTACCTGGCGCGAGAGTCACCCCTTTAACCAGTGACGCTGGTTTACCCGTCGGCATGGAGTTACTTGGGCGCGTGATAGACGGGGTTGGGAATCCACTTGATGGACTTGGCCCTTTGTATACCGATCACCGTGCCTCTTTTAATGCCGAACCAATCAACCCGTTGGCTCGAAAGCCAATTTCTGAACCGCTCGATGTTGGCCTAAAAGCCATCAATGGTTTGTTGACGGTTGGTAAAGGTCAGCGTATCGGTCTGTTTGCAGGTTCTGGTGTGGGTAAATCGGTCACGCTTGGCATGATGACGCGAGGCACCACCGCACAGGTTGTGGTCGTCGGCCTGATAGGTGAGCGTGGACGTGAAGTTAAAGAGTTCATCGAAGAGATCTTGGGTGAGGACGGTCGTCGCCGCTCAGTGGTGGTCGCGGCGCCTGCCGATGCTTCACCTCTAATGCGCTTAAAGGGGTGCCAAACGGCATTAACGATTGCTGAATACTTCAGGGACCAAGGGTTAGATGTTCTGCTATTGATGGACTCGTTGACTCGTTTTGCACAAGCACAGCGTGAAATCGCACTTTCTGTTGGTGAGCCGCCAGCGACGAAAGGTTACCCGCCTTCTGTATTTGCCAAGCTGCCAGCGCTGGTCGAGCGAGCGGGTAATGGAAGTGCCGAACAAGGCTCGATTACGGCGTTCTTTACCGTGTTGACCGAAGGGGATGATTTGCAAGATCCGATAGCGGATGCATCGCGAGCCATTCTTGATGGCCATATTGTACTTTCTCGTGAAATGGCGGATGCAGGCCATTATCCGGCGATTGATGTCGAGAAGTCGGTGAGCCGTGTTATGCCGCAAATCACGACTGAAGAGCACGTTTTGATGTCAAAAGCGGTGCGACAGGTCTTGTCTATTTGTCGCAAGAATCAAGATTTGGTCTCGATTGGAGCGTACAAACCGGGTACCGATCCTGCTATTGATGGCGCATTTACTTTGAAACCGAAGTTAGATGAATACTTGCAGCAGAGCATGAAAGAATCGGTGCCATACGATATGTGCGTCAATATGCTTAGAAACATTTTGGGTGGGTGATAGCGCATGAATAATGCGATGGAGTTTCTACTTGAGCAAACTAAGGATCGTGAAGACCAAGCTGTGCTTGCACTGAACAAAGCGCGTTCTGAACTCGAAGATTATTACCGTCAGGTTGAACAAATTGAAAAGTATCGGCTTGATTATTGCCAGCAACTCGTCGACCGTGGTCAGGCGGGCCTAACGGCAAGTCAATATGGACACTTAAATCGATTCCTTACCCAGCTAGATGAAACTTTATCTAAGCAAAAGCAAGCAGAAAGTCATTTCAAAGAGCAGGTTGAAAACTGTAAAGAATATTGGTTAACCGTGCGTAAAGAACGCAAATCCTATGAGTGGATGATAGACAAACGCGAAAAAGAGAAACAACTTGCTGAAGCTAAGCGCGAACAAAAGCAAATGGACGAGTTTTCCACCTTACTTTACAGTCGAAAACCACATCGTTTCTAAACGTTATCGGTTCGATATTGCATTACGGTGTTGCAGCTGACTACATCTCTACCGATTCAAGTAAGGTAACTTTGATTGAGTCTTGTTCAATTAACTCAAACACCTTCGGTCGAATCTCGCGAACCCACCACTCGTTGTATGTTTTTTCGTAGAGAGCCTGGCGTGCTTGTTCATTGTCGAACTCTCTAAGCCAAACAAAATAGTCATGTCCATCATCACCAGTGTGGACGTAAGTATTCAGTACACGCATGCCTTGTGAACGTTGATAGGGCAACAGTTCTTCCTTCATCCAACTTAGCCACTGTTCTGTTTTGCCTGCTCTGATTCTATATTGGCGTAATTCTGTGATCTTCAAAGTGATTCCTTAATTGTTAAGTCAAATGTCTGTTTACGCTTATCGTTTTTCAAAGTCAATCAAGTAGCTGTACATCATGTTAGGAACCAGGTTCTCGGATAGTACTGTTGATGTTTGTTCCATAAACATGCCATCTATTAGCTTACCGAGAATTGGCTCAATATTGTGGTGTGATTTTTGCATTTTAGCTGTCAGTGTCGGGTCTTTTTGACCTTTGTTTGCCGCCAGTATTGCTGTCTGTCAGCGATACGCTCAGAGCCACGAGAACGAGAGTTTCTAAATGAGTGTGAATTTGTCCCATGTATCTGCGACTACCAAGACGCCAGTTTCTGATGTGTCCGCTAAAGCGTCCGCAGAGAGCACTGAAAGCAAGGGATTTTTAGAAACGTTAACCGATGCGTTTGCTGGTAAACAAAAGCCCGAAAAAGTAGCAACAGAATCGACAGTGGTTGAAGAAAAAGAAAGAGCGGATGTAGGCAGTACTTCTTCTGCTAACGTCTCGGACGAATTGTTGGCGCAAGAAAGCCAAGGATCCGTCAGTGACGGGACCCATGATTTTGATGAAATATCAGCAAACAAACCGAATGCAACCTTAAGTGAAGAAGTAAGTTTACAAAAGGCGAGTAACAGCACACCTTTGGAGCATGATGTTGAAGCTATTGAAAAAGTGAAATCAACATCAATTGATACGAGTAACCCATCAAATACAATGGACGTAAAAAGCACGATGGGCGAAGGACAACAGCTTCTTGGTCGAATTGAACAAGCGAATCAAACCCTGAATGCGAGTAATGCATCCATCGATAGTGGCAAAGTTTTGCCTCAGAGCGCGAATTTAGTGCATTCGTTCCACGAGCAAGCAACCGTTTCGACACACCTTGATGAGCTTGCTTTGAATGAAACGCCATCAGTTCATTCGCTTGAACAAGCACAGATGATCCCAGGACAAGACTTAGAGCCAATTTTAGATAAGAATGGTCAACCTATCGATGTCGACAAACTTTCGCCTGAGTTTGCTGCTTGGCAAGAGCTAGCGAAACAAGCCAGCCATCCGACGGCTAAGAGCGCAGTCAGTGGTGAAGTAGCTAATGATCTGTCGCCGTTGTTAACAGACGTTGATGGTTCCAACATCGACGCGCTTCCACGAGTATCCTTGGATGAACTTGAAGTTATAGATACTAAGTTGGCGCAAGGAAAACCACTGACTCAGCAAGAAGCTCAGATCATTGAAGGGTTGAAACAAGGAAGGATCACGGCGGATATTCCTGATCAAGACCTTGCCCAATTTGTTGCGCTCCCTAATGACATTAAACAGATTCTCGCAGAGCAACAAGTACAACATAATTTAACTCGCCAGGCTGGACCTATGGCAGTGTCTCAGCAAATCCAGCATACAGCGGCTCAAGTACCCCAGCCACAAACTGCTCATAGTGGAGAAAAAGTCGCATTATCTCCAACGCCTGATACGTTGATAGCCGCGCAAGTGCCGACGTCGCTTCAAGGTGTGAAAGACGGAGAGATTAGCCAGAAAGTGATGAACGCAGCATTGGAGACTGGTGCGCTAAAGGCGACTGCGGATAAACAAGATAAGCCGGACCTCCAACATGGCTTCGCTGGACAACTTCAGGCTATGGCAGGTCAGCAAGGAATTAATGTGCAGCAACAAGCGCGTATTGATGCTGCACAACAAGCTCAGCTTCCGTTGCAACTAACTAAAGAGCTAGCCAACGAGCAAGTTGCGGAAAAAGTGCAAATGATGATGTCGAAGAATCTGAAAAATCTCGATATTCGTCTTGATCCACCAGAGTTAGGTCGTATGCAAATTCGTATGACCATGAATAACGACGTTGCCAATGTACATTTTACAGTGAACAACCCGCAAGCTCGTGACATTATTGAACAGACGCTCCCTCGTTTGAGAGAAATGCTAGCGCAACAAGGTATGCAGCTGGCTGATTCTTCCGTCCAGCAACAAAACAGCGGGCAACAGCAAGGTAGGTATACTGCTGAACAACATGGTCAAAGCGCGCAAAGTGGCGGTTTTTCTGGACAGTCCGAAGAGGGTTTTGAATCTGATGTCAATCTGGATTTGAATGTCGCTTCAAAGCGTGATGGAATTAGTTTTTACGCATAAAAGGCCGTTTAACGGCAATGGCATACGGTTACCAAGCAACTCACTAAAACGTCTTGGTAACTCAAAAGAACAATAAGAGACAAGAATGGCAGAAGAACAGTTACAAGGGGCCGATGCGCCGAAAGGAAAAAGCAAGTTACTTATCATCATCATCGCTGTTGTAGTATTACTACTTGGTGGCGGGGCAGCGGCATTTTTTCTAATGGGCTCTGATGAACCTGCTCAGGCTGAATCGTCTCAACAGGCTCAAGTGAAGGCATCGGATGCTGCGCCCATCGCGTATGTGAATCTTCCTCAGGCATTTGTATTTAACGTTACTGGGGATAGCCGCGATAGGTTGGTTCAAATTAAAGCGCAGTTAATGGTTCGCGGTGCAGAAAATGAAGAGTTGGCGCGGTATCATTCGCCACTGATTGAAAGCTCTATGCTATCAACGTTTGCTTCCGCGACGGTTGATCAATTGCGCTCTCCTACAGGACGAGTGGAATTGCGCGATCGTGCTTCCGAAGATATCAAAGCAGCGCTGAATGCTGCGGTCGGTAAGCCAGTGATTGAAAAAGTACTGTTTACAGATTTTGTTATTCAATAGGTAAAACGTGACCGATCTATTAAGCCAAGACGAAATTGATGCGCTATTGCATGGGGTTGACGATGTTGATGACGTCGATGAACCGATAGAAAACGACACTGAGGGCGCCGTCAATTTTGATTTCTCGTCGCAAGACAGAATCGTACGTGGTCGAATGCCGACGCTCGAACTTATCAACGAGCGCTTCGCACGGCACATGCGTATTAGTCTGTTTAATATGCTGCGTAAAACGGCAGAGGTGTCGATCAATGGCGTGCAGATGATGAAGTTTGGTGAATACCAGAACACATTGTACGTGCCAACCAGTTTGAACATGGTGCGTTTTCGTCCGTTAAAAGGCACTGCGTTGATCACCATGGAGGCTCGTTTAGTCTTTATTCTGGTAGAAAACTTCTTTGGCGGTGATGGTCGATTCCACGCCAAAATAGAAGGCCGTGAATTTACCCCAACGGAACGCCGCATCATTCAGTTGTTACTGAAAATTGTATTTGAAGATTATAAAGAAGCGTGGTCGCCAGTGATGGGGGTAGAGTTCGAATATCTCGACTCTGAAGTAAACCCAAGTATGGCAAACATTGTCAGCCCGACAGAAGTGATTGTCGTGAGTTCCTTCCATATAGAAGTTGACGGCGGTGGCGGCGATTTTCATGTCGTTATGCCTTACTCCATGGTTGAGCCTATCCGTGAACTATTGGATGCAGGTGTTCAGTCCGACAAGATGGAAACGGACGTTCGCTGGAGCTCAGCACTACGTGAAGAGATCATGGATTGTCCGGTTAACTTCCGCGTGAACTTGCTCGAAAAAGACATTTCTTTGCGTGATCTCATGGAGCTGCAACCGGGCGATATCATCCCGATTGAAATGCCAGAACATGCGACGATGTTTGTAGAAGACCTACCGACCTATCGCGTAAAAATGGGTCGTTCGGAAGACAAATTAGCGGTGCAAATTTCTGAGGAAATTGAGCGCCCACATGTCGTCAAAACAGATTTAGCTTTCTTAGGTAAAGACATCATGTCCGAGCTTGAGAGTGAAGACGATATAGACCATTAAGATACCTTATTAAACAGACATGCTATGGCATGAGTTAGGCGTAACACAGGATAGAAAAATGGAACCAAGTGACGATCAAAAGCTAGCAGACGAATGGGCAGCCGCTCTTGGCGAAGACCCGTCTGCCCCTTCTGTAGACGTAGATGAAGTATTGGCTGCGCCACTGGAAGAGCTAAAAGACACTTCAAGCCCAATTAGCGAAGATGAGCGTCGTAAACTCGACACTATTATGGATATCCCGGTGACGATTTCGATGGAAGTCGGTCGTTCTCAAATTAGCATTCGGAACCTGTTGCAGCTTAACCAAGGTTCGGTTGTTGAGTTGGATCGTCTAGCCGGTGAGTCGCTCGACGTATTGGTTAACGGTACTTTGATTGCTCACGGCGAAGTCGTGGTCGTCAACGATAAGTTTGGTATCCGTTTGACGGATGTGATCAGCCAAACTGAACGAATTAAGAAGCTGCGTTAAGATGAGTCGTTCAATCAAAATGCGATTGAAGCAAATCACTGGAGCACTGAGCTTAATGCTAAGTGCTCCTTATGCATTCGCTGCCGCACCAAATAATCTGGATCTTGCGACGACACTTGGCTCGCTTGTGCTTGTAATCGGCGTGATTCTTTTGCTGGCTTGGTTGCTGAAACGTATGCAAGTGCCAGCGATGGGACAACAAAAGGGCTTGCGTATAGTGAGTCAGTTGCCAGTGGGTACAAAAGAAAGAATCGCAGTAGTTCAAGTGGGTGAAGAACAGTTTTTGGTTGGGATTACTAGCCAATCGATCCAAACTTTAGCCAAGTTAGATAAGCCACTGAAAGAGGAAGAGTTGGCGACCAATGCTTTTGCGACTCAATTTAGCCAGCTGATCAAAAAACATGACAAAGGGTAATCCAATTCGTTTGCTCCTGAGTACGTCGTTACTTTTTGTCGGCGTGCTGTTTTCTTCATTTACCTTTGCTGAAGCAGAGGAGTCAGCGCTGCCAGATAACTTAGCCGATGGAAGTGGTGTTACAGTTCAGGCTATGCAAAGTGATACTGGTGCTAGCCGTGCTATGTCCGTTTCTAGTGGCGGTGGTATTCCAGCATTCACCATGACCACGAACCCTGATGGCAGTGAAGACTACTCGGTTACACTACAAATTTTAGCGTTAATGACCATGCTTGGCTTCTTGCCTGCCATGGTGATTCTGATGACCTCGTTCACTCGAATTGTGGTGGTGATGTCGATATTGCGTCAGGCAATGGGTTTGCAACAAACGCCTTCTAATCAGGTCATTATTGGTATTGCGCTGTTTTTGACCTTTTTTGTTATGTCTCCTGTCCTGAACGAAATCAACGACAAAGCTGTTCAGCCTTATTTGAACGAGCAAGTTACGGCGCGAGAAGCGTTTGATGCTGCACAAGCGCCAATGAAAGCATTTATGCTTAAGCAGACCCGAATCAAAGATTTGGAGACGTTCGTAACCATGTCAGGAGAGCAAGTCGAGAATCCAGAAGATGTGTCGATGGCGGTGTTGATTCCGGCTTTTATCACCTCAGAGCTAAAAACTGCATTCCAAATTGGCTTTATGCTCTTCTTGCCGTTTTTGATTATTGACCTTGTAGTCGCTTCGGTACTGATGGCAATGGGTATGATGATGTTGTCACCAATGATTGTTTCGTTGCCGTTCAAGTTGATGTTGTTCGTATTGGTCGATGGTTGGAACTTGATACTCTCGACACTTGCGGGCAGCTTTGCCCTTTAGATAAGCGCAGATAGAGGATAAGACATGACACCAGAAATGTTTGTCGAGCTTTTCCGTGAAGCACTTTGGATGGTGCTTATCATGGTCTGCGCTATTATCATCCCAAGCTTGCTGATCGGCCTTGTAGTTGCGATTTTTCAAGCTGCGACATCCATCAACGAACAAACATTGAGCTTCTTACCGCGTTTGATTGTCACGCTTTTGGCCCTGATGCTGTTTGGGCATTGGATGACGCAAATGTTGATGGAATATTTCTATGGCTTGATTGAACGCTTACCTCAGGTGCTTTATTAGAGGCGCCTATGGAGTACCCCACTAGCGTTGTCTTAGATTGGATCGCAAACTACTTCTGGCCCTATGTTCGTATCTCATCCATGTTGATGGTGATGACAGTAACCGGGGCCCGATTTGTTTCGCCAAGAATCCGCCTTTACCTCGGTTTAGCCATCACTTTCGCTGTCATGCCAGCTATCCCCGCCGTACCTCAAGACATTGAGCTACTCTCGTTTCGTGGCTTCATGACCATTGCCGAGCAAATGATCATCGGCATAGCGATGGGTATGGTTACTCAATTTATGATTCAAACCTTTGTCCTGCTGGGTCAAATATTGGGTATGCAATCAAGTTTGGGCTTTGCTTCTATGGTCGATCCCGCAAATGGTCAGAACACGCCATTGCTTGGTCAGTTATTCATGTTCTTAACGACAATGTTTTTCCTTGCCACCGATGGACACTTAAAAATGCTGCAATTGGTGGTGTTCAGTTTTAAAACTTTGCCGATTGGCTCCGGCTCGCTCAACGCGGTTGATTTCCGTGAAATGGCAGGCTGGCTTGGTATTATGTTCCAAACTGCATTGAGTATGTCTCTATCCGGCATTATTGCACTACTGACCATTAACTTGTCGTTTGGTGTAATGACCCGTGCCGCACCACAGCTGAATATCTTCTCGCTTGGTTTTGCTTTTGCTTTGATGGTGGGTCTATTACTTTGTTGGTACATACTGGCTGGTCTATACAGTCATTATGAAATGTTCTGGACAGTGGGTGAGGCGCAGATTTGTCGGCTCATTCGCTTGGAGTGCTAAGATTTGGCAGAATCAGACGGTCAGGAACGCACCGAAGAAGCCACGCCCCGACGGTTACAACAAGCCAGAGAAAAGGGGCAGGTCGCTCGATCTAAAGAGCTTGCATCAGCATCTGTGCTGATCGTTGGCGCCATTTCATTGATGTGGTTTGGCGAGGCGTTAGCACGTTCATTGTTTTCCATCATGAGCCGTTTATTTGATCTTCAACGAGAAGAGATTTTCGATACTGCAAAACTGTTTGATATCGCTTTGGGCGCGATGAGTGATTTGTTGTTCCCACTATTTTTGGTGTTAGCGACATTGTTTACCGCCGCCATGATTGGAGCAGCAGGTGTGGGAGGAATCAGTTTTTCTGCCCAAGCGGCCATGCCCAAGCTGTCGAAAATGAATCCGCTTAGCGGCTTAAAGCGAATGGTTGGCATGCAAAGCTGGGTAGAGTTGATCAAATCAATCCTTAAAGTGGTTCTGGTCACTGGTGTCGCCATCTATTTGATCCAAGCATCGCAGGCCGATCTGATTCAATTGAGCATGGATGTGTATCCGCAAAACATCTTCCATGCTTTAGATATTTTGCTGAACTTTATTTTGCTGATCAGTTGCTCGCTATTGATTGTGGTTGCCATCGATATTCCATTTCAAATTTGGCAGCACGCCGATCAGTTAAAAATGACCAAGCAAGAAGTCAAAGACGAATACAAAGAGACTGAAGGTAAGCCGGAAGTGAAAGGCCGTATTCGTATGTTGCAAAGGGAAGCGGCTCAACGTCGAATGATGGCGGATGTTCCTCAAGCTGATGTTATTGTTACTAACCCTGAGCACTTCTCGGTAGCGCTTCGTTATAAGCAGAAGACAGACCGTGCGCCAGTCGTGATCGCTAAAGGTACTGACCACATGGCGATGAAGATTCGAGAAGTCGCCCGCGAACATGACATTACGATTGTGCCCGCACCACCTTTGGCTCGTGCGTTGTACCACACGACAGAGCTCGAGCAAGAGATCCCCGATGGGTTATTTACTGCCGTCGCTCAGGTTTTGGCATTTGTATTCCAATTGAAGCAATACCGAAAACGAGGTGGACAGCGCCCGAAAATTCAAGATTATGATTTGCCAATCCCGCCCGAGCACCGCCATTGATACGAAAAGCGGTAAAGCCTTAAAAAAGCTCGTTTGATCAAAAGCTAAGCTCTATTTGAGTGTTTAGTCATTATTTTGGCGCTAATTATGGTACATAGATTGCTTAAAACGCTTTAATTATCAACCCTACCTAAACTTTTAGGCTAAAGCGGTCGCGTATTAATAGTAAGAGCTTACGTGACGCTTCAATCGATTGAGATCTCTCGCAGTATGAAGTTAAGCCTGCCGTTTGCAGATAAATTGCCACGAATCCCTCAACGTGAAATGCCAGCTATTGGTGCTCCGGTGATGGTTTTGGCCACCCTAGCGATGGTGGTACTGCCGATTCCAGCATTTTTGCTGGATATGTTCTTCACCTTTAACATCGCGCTGTCGATGGTGGTGTTGTTAGTGACCGTTTACACACGTCGCCCTTTGGACTTCGCTGCTTTTCCAACGGTATTGCTGATCGCCACGTTGCTCCGCTTGGCTTTGAACGTTGCCTCGACTCGTGTCGTCTTACTGCATGGTCATGAAGGCGGTAATGCGGCAGGTAACGTAATTGAGGCGTTCGGTAACGTCGTTATTGGTGGTAACTACGCGGTCGGCCTAGTGGTTTTCCTCATCTTAATGATCATCAACTTTATGGTGGTGACCAAAGGTGCGGGTCGTATCTCTGAGGTAAGTGCTCGCTTTACGCTTGATGCGTTGCCGGGTAAGCAAATGGCGATTGATGCCGACTTGAATGCCGGATTGATAGACCAAGAGCAGGCAAGAGTTCGTCGTTTTGAAGTGACCAAAGAAGCGGATTTCTATGGCTCGATGGATGGTGCCTCGAAGTTCGTAAAAGGTGACGCGATTGCCGGTATTTTGATTCTGTTTATCAACATCGTCGGCGGTCTGTCTATCGGTATGGCGCAGTATGGATTGGGTTTCGGTGAAGCGATTGAAATCTATACCTTACTGACAATCGGTGATGGTTTGGTCGCACAAATCCCATCGCTATTGCTGTCGATTGCAGCGGCAATGATGGTGACGCGCCAAAACACCGATGAAGACATGGGGGAACAACTGGTCTTCCAGATGTTCGACAACCCAAAAGCGCTGATGATTACTGCGGCTATTCTTGGTGTGATGGGCATCGTACCGGGCATGCCACACTTTGCGTTTTTGAGCCTTGCAGTCGCGGCCGGTGCAGCGGCATATTTCATCGACAAACGGCAGAAGCAGAAAGCGAAAGAGCCCGCTTTACCAGCAACAGCAGACGAAGGTGCAGAACCTTCCTCACAGCGCGAACTGTCTTGGGATGACGTCCAGCCAGTCGATATTATTGGCTTGGAAGTCGGTTATCGCTTAATCCCTTTGGTGGACAGAGACCAAGGTGGGGAACTGTTAGAGCGCGTAAAAGGCGTGCGTAAAAAGTTATCGCAAGATTTTGGGTTCCTAATTCCAGCGGTTCATATTCGTGACAATCTTGAGCTGACCCCAAACAGTTACCGAATTACATTGATGGGAGTTGCGGTGGGCGAAGCAGAGATTCGTCCGGATCAAGAGCTAGCGATTAACCCAGGTCAGGTGTATGGCATGATTGATGGTGAGCCAACCATTGACCCTGCTTTTGGACTGGAAGCCGTATGGATCCGAGAAGATCAGCGAGAGCACGCGCAGGCTCTGGGTTATACGGTTGTTGATTCATCAACGGTATTAGCGACGCACCTAAGCCAGCTATTGACCAACAACGCATCACAGCTAATTGGCCATGAAGAAGTAGAGAATTTATTAGAAATGTTGGGACGCAGCGCGCCTAAGTTGGTCGAGAACTTTGTTCCTGACCAATTACCATTAGGTGTGGTGGTGAAAGTCCTACAAAACTTGTTAAACGAGGCCATTCCAATCCGCGATATTCGCACGATTGTTCAAACTTTGGCTGAGTACTCAAGTAAGAGTCAAGAAGCTGACATATTGACGGCAGCAGTTCGAATTAGTCTTAAACGCCTAATTGTTCAAGAAATCAATGGTATAGAGCCTGAGCTACCAGTGATTACTTTGATACCCGAACTGGAACAAATATTGCATCAAACTATGCAAGCATCAGGAGGCGAATCCGCGGGGATTGAACCGGGACTCGCTGAGCGATTGCAATCTTCACTAAGCCAAGCGACACAGGAACAAGAACTGAAAGGCGAACCTGCCGTTCTGCTTACTTCCGGTGTATTACGCTCGACATTGGCAAAATTTGTGAAGAACACAATACCTAATCTCCGGGTACTGTCTTACCAAGAAATACCGGATGAAAAACAGATCAGAATTGTGCAAGCCGTGGGTAACTGATCTCACGCATCATTAATGGATTCATAGTTTGAAAATAAAGCGATTTTTTGCCAAAGACATGAGAACGGCGCTGCTCCAAGTGAAAGAGGAGTTAGGCGCGGAAGCGGTGATCATGTCAAACAAGAAAGTGGCTGGTGGAGTAGCGATTGTTGCGGCGATAGATAGTGAATCTAATCCGCCTCAAGCAAGCGCAGCGTCACAGCAAAATCGCGGTGCTTCTCAATCGAATCGCTATAACGAACATCGTCAAATGTCATCGTCTTCTGCTGATCGTTACCAAGATCGTCATTTAGATGAAGATAAAATTAGCCTGAACAGTAATAACAGTAACAATGAAAAAACAGGCTCAATGACGCAGCGATTCGCTAATATGCTTAAGCAATATAGCGGTGGTGCAGCAGATGCTGACGACCACGTAGCGGAAAATGAAGATTCGCTCTCTGCTTTGCTGCAACGCCAAAATAAGCATCGCGACGGCTACAACCAAGAAAAGCCAGCGCCATATCAACCAGATTCACCTTTGGCGAAGCTAATCGCACAGGACAATCGATTTGAACGTCCGACGCCCAAGCTGGACCCGACGCGCTATGACCGACGTCGCCCAAGTGATGAGCGTGACGAATCGGCCGATGAGCTAGAAAGCATGCGCGAAGAGATGACGTCAATTCGTCGTCTGTTGGAGCACCAAGTTTCTGGCCTGATGTGGCAAGAAGTAGAACGCCGTGAGCCGCTAAGAGCAATGCTGATTAAGCGCTTAGAGCGAATGGGCGTTTCTCCGGAGTTAGCAGACCAGATGGCCTGTTATATTCCGGAAGATACAAAGCCAGCGCGAGCGTGGAAAGCGTTATTGTCGCTGGTGGCGGATCAAATCAATATTCCTAAACAGGACATTTTAAAACGTGGTGGCGTAGTCGCATTGTTGGGTCCGACTGGGGTTGGGAAAACAACAACCGTAGCGAAACTCGCAGCACGCGCAGCCATGGAATACGGTGCCGACAATGTGGCCCTTGTGACAACAGATACATATCGCATAGGTGCACATGAGCAACTCTCAATTTACGGAAGAATCATGGGTTGTCCCGTAAGAGTTGCTAAAGATTCTAACGAGTTAGCCGATGTTATATATCAGCTAAGAAACAGAAGACTGATTTTGGTCGATACGGCAGGGATGGGGCAACGAGATGTGAGGCTTTCCGAGCAGCTCGACACTCTAATGCAAGAGAGCGGAGAAGTGATTCACAGCTACCTTGTTTTGCCGGCTACCGCACAACGTCGTGTTCTACAAGAAACGCTGGATCACTTCCGACGTATACCACTTTCGGGTTGTATTATGACGAAGCTTGATGAGTCATTAAGCCTAGGCGAATTCATCAGTGTAGTGATTCAAAACGCAATGCCAGTAGCTTACATCGCTAATGGTCAGCGCGTACCAGAAGACATTGTGATAGCGCAACCAAAATATATGCTTGCGAAAGCAAATGAACTGTTAGAGAAGTCGACAGAGAACGAACCTCACTTTTGGAACAGTGACAGTGAAGGACTCTAAGGCGGCGGACTACTATGACTGAGAATATGATACACGATCAAGCAAGCGGCCTCCGTCGCTTAACACAACCATCGTTGACCAAAGTGATTGCTGTTACTGGCGGCAAAGGTGGTGTGGGGAAATCAAACGTAACACTGGGTCTGGCGATTTGTATGGCTCGCCAAGGCAAGAAGGTGATGGTTCTCGACGCTGATTTAGGTCTGGCCAATGTGGACGTGATGCTCGGAATTCGTGCAAAACGTAATCTAGGACATGTCTTAGCGGGTGAATGTGAGCTAAAAGATGCGATTGTCGAAGGGCCTTATGGTATAAAGATAATTCCTGCAACTTCTGGCACACAGAGCATGACAGAGCTTTCTCACGCTCAGCATGCCGGACTCATCCGAGCATTTGGTAGTCTTGAAGACGAAATGGATGTCCTGCTGATTGATACCGCTGCTGGTATCTCTGACATGGTAATCAGTTTTTCGCGAGCAGCTCAAGATGTGGTTGTAGTTGTGTGTGATGAACCGACGTCAATCACAGATGCCTATGCATTAATCAAGCTGTTGAGTAAAGAACACCAAGTTCAACGCTTTAAAGTTGTAGCAAATATGGTCAGAAGCTACCGTGAAGGGCGAGAATTGTTTGCAAAGTTGACACTAGTCACAGAGCGATTCTTGAATGTTAGCCTTGAACTCGTAGCATGTATTCCATTAGATGATAAAGTACGACAGGCTGTAAAAAGACAAAAAATTGTCGTTGATGCGTTCCCACGCTCGCCTGCCGCTTTAGCTATCAGCTCACTAGCAAACAAAGCGTTGACGTGGCCACTACCGAAAACACCAAGTGGACACTTGGAATTTTTTGTGGAAAGGTTGCTAAATCGTACCGAATTCGCAGAGGACCCTTTTGGTGAATAAAGCGATAACCTATGACCAACATGGCAAATTTAATAGCCAGCAGGCGTTCATTGAACGTTATTCAGTGTTGGTTAAGCGCATTGCCCACCACCTACTAGGCCGTTTACCGCCGAGTGTTCAGGTAGAGGATTTAATTCAGGCCGGCATGATCGGTCTTATCGAAGCTCAGCAGAATTATGATGGTTCTAAAGGTGCGAGCTTTGAAACTTATGCAGGTATCCGTATTCGTGGCGCAATGTTAGATGACATGCGTAAAGGCGATTGGGTACCGCGTTCTGTTCATAAAAATAATCGAGAGATTAACCAAGCGATTGCGGAGCTGGAAGGCGAATTAAATCGAGATCCTACTGATTCTGAAGTAGCCACGCATCTCGGTATGACACTGGATCAATATCATAGTGCTCTTACCGATATCAACTGCTCAAAATTAGTCGGTATTGAAGATTTAGGCGTTTCTGATGATGTGATTTCACCGGCGGATGAAACCGATGACAGCAACCCATTCAAAGGGGTAGTTGATGAATCATTTCGAAAAGCACTGGTTGAATCAATAAAACAGCTTCCAGAGCGTGAAGCTTTGGTTCTTTCGCTTTATTATGATGAAGAACTCAATTTGAAAGAAATTGGCGATGTGTTAGGCGTAAGCGAATCTCGCGTAAGTCAAATACTGAGTCAAGCGATGCAACGTTTACGTACCAAGCTCAGTGCGTGGACACAAAATGACTAAAAACACTGATTTTACGATTCAGTGGAGGCAATTTTGAATAAAAACATGAAGATCCTTATTGTTGATGATTTCTCAACAATGCGCCGTATTGTTAAAAACCTGCTTCGTGACTTGGGTTTCAATAACACTCAAGAAGCGGACGATGGTTTAACCGCATTACCAATGCTGAAAAAAGGTGACTTCGATTTTGTTGTAACTGACTGGAACATGCCAGGTATGCAAGGCATCGATTTGCTTAAACACATCCGCGCGGATGCAGAACTTAAGCATCTGCCAGTTCTAATGATCACGGCTGAAGCGAAGCGTGAGCAGATCATTGAAGCTGCTCAAGCAGGTGTAAACGGCTACATTGTTAAGCCATTTACTGCTGCAACATTAAAAGAAAAATTAGATAAAATTTTCGAGCGTTTATAACTCTCTCTTTCTCTTTGTTATTCGAGTCATTCATACCAATTATTAAATACCTATTAAATGACTCGTTTAGCGTTTTCAAAGTGATAAGAAGAACTAAACGTAAAAGGGTCTATTCAGAATGATCTCACTAGAGCAGGCGAAGTCACTCGTTCAAATGCTAGAAAACGGGGAACAAGACCAAGCCAATATGCTTGTTGCCTCGATCTACGAAGGTGCCGATAACCCAATGCTGCAAGAAATTGGAGCGTTAACTCGAGACCTTCACGAATCACTCAAGCAGTTCAGTCTCGATCAGCGCATGACCGAAATTGCGAAAGACGAAATCCCTAATGCTAGGGATCGTCTCAATTATGTGATCGAGAAGACAGAGCTTGCAGCCAACAAAACAATGGATGCGGTCGACTGCTGCCTTCCTATCGCTGACAACCTGCATGATTGCCTTCTAAAAGTTCGTCCTCAATGGAATGAACTCATGCACGGGCGCATAGAATTAAGCGAATTTAAAGCACTGTGTCACCGAATCGACGGGCTATTAGTGCAAGTCGAAGGTGACAGCACTGAATTGCGCGGCCAATTGACCGAAATTCTCATGGCGCAAGACTTCCAAGACCTAACTGGCCAAATCATTCGCCGCGTAATTACGTTGGTTAATGAAGTTGAAGGCCGCTTAGTGGAAATCCTAACCGTATTCTCTGGAAATAAACTTGAAGAACATATTCAAGTTTTGTCAGAACCGGCAGATAAAAAGAATACACAAACAAGCGAAGCCGAAGGCCCGATTCTTCATCCAGAACTGAGAGAAGATGCGGTTTCATCGCAGGACGAAGTCGATGACTTGTTGTCCAGTCTTGGATTTTAAAGGTAACGTATGAGCTACGATTTAGACGAAGATATTCTTCAGGACTTTCTCATTGAGGCTGGGGAAATTCTCGAGCTGCTTTCTGAGCAGTTGGTTGAATTGGAAAATAACCCAGAAGACAAAGACTTACTTAATGCTATTTTCCGCGGGTTTCATACCGTAAAAGGCGGTGCCGGCTTCCTTTCATTGGCAGAGCTAGTCGATACTTGTCATGGTGCGGAGAACGTGTTCGACGTTTTACGAAACGGTCAACGCACGGTAACGCAAAACTTAATGGATACGATGCTAAAAGCCTTGGATACGGTTAATACCCAGTTCCAGGCTGTTCAAGATCGTGAGCCGTTAGAAGCTGCGGACCCTGAGCTTCTTGAAGAACTTCATCGTCTATGCAAACCTGAGTCAGAAGATGAAGTAGCGGCAACCGTAGTTGAAGAACCAGTGGCTACTCCAGAGCCTATTATTCCCGAGCCTATCATCGAAGAACCTGCTGCGCCGTCAGCACCATCAAGTGTCGGCTCTGTTGATGAAATTACCCAAGACGAATTCGAAAAGCTACTTGATGAGCTTCATGGTAAAGGTTCAGCGCCAGGCGCCTCAATGTCTGCGACATCTACAACGCCATCTGAACCGCCTCAATCGAGTGCACCATCAGTTGAAAGTGGTGATATCACTGATGATGAGTTTGAACGTTTACTCGATGAACTGCACGGTGTAGGAAAAAGCCCTTCTACGGCAGAGGCTGCTGCATCTGCATCTGCATCCGTACCAGTAGAGCCACCTAAAGCGGCAGAGCCTTCCGCTCCAGTGTCATCTTCATCAAATCAAGACAGTGACTTAATGACGGACGAAGAGTTCGAAAAGTTACTCGATGAGCTACATGGTTCAGGTAAAGGTCCAACGCTAGAAGAATTGGATATGGCAACGAAGCCAGCGTCAGCAAACGTAGAGCAAAGCCCTGCGAAACCTGAGCCTGTTGCTAAGCCAGCACCCGTTCAAGCAGCGCCAGCACCAAAGCCAGAATCTAAACCAGTCGCGGTAAAAGAAGAAGCCAAAACACCAGCGGTTAAAAAACCTCAGGCTGAAGCAACCGTTCGTGTTGATACCTCGACGCTTGATACCATCATGAACATGGTGGGTGAGCTCGTATTGGTGCGTAACCGTCTACTAAGCCTTGGTTTGAATAGCGACAACGAAGAGATGTCCAAAGCGGTCGCTAACCTTGATGTGGTAACTGCGGATCTACAAGGCGCGGTAATGAAAACGCGTATGCAGCCAATTAAGAAAGTGTTTGGCCGTTTCCCACGCGTTGTCCGTGACTTGGCTCGTAACCTAAATAAAGACATCGTGCTAGAAATGCGCGGTGAAGAAACCGATCTCGATAAAAACCTTGTAGAAGCATTGGCCGATCCGTTGATTCACTTGGTGCGTAACTCGGTTGATCACGGTATTGAAATGCCAGACGCACGCGCGAAGGCAGGCAAATCACGCACAGGTAAAGTGATTTTGTCAGCATCGCAAGAAGGGGACCATATTGAACTATCCATCGTAGATGATGGTGGCGGTATGGACCCGAACAAACTGCGTGGCATCGCGGTGAAGCGTGGCATGATGGATGAAGATGCGGCGGCACGTTTAACGGACAAAGAGTGCTTCAACCTTATCTTCGCACCTGGTTTCTCAAGTAAAGATAAAATTTCTGACATCTCTGGTCGTGGTGTGGGTATGGACGTGGTTAAGACGGCGATCAATACCTTAAACGGTTCAATCGATATCGATTCTGAGCTAGGCAAGGGCACTAAGATTACGATCAAAGTACCACTAACGTTAGCGATTTTACCGACTCTGATGGTTGGTGTTGGCGGTCATCCTTTTGCTCTACCACTGGCTTCGGTGAGTGAAATTTTCCACTTGGATCTTAGTCGTACAAACGTGGTAGATGGTCAACTGACGATCATTGTGCGTGAGAAATCTATCCCACTATTTTACTTACAAAACTGGTTGGCATCCAAATCGCAAAACGTCCAAGAGCGTACTGGTCACGGTCACGTGGTGATTGTACAGATTGGTAACCAGCGCGTTGGTTTTGTTGTGGATACGCTTATTGGTCAAGAAGAAGTGGTTATTAAGCCACTCGATAATCTATTACAGGGCACTCCAGGTATGGCTGGTGCGACAATTACTAGCGATGGCCATATTGCATTAATTCTAGATGTGCCTGATTTACTTAAGCGATATGCTGCGGCTTCACGCCTTTAAGCAAAGCTGACGTTATTAAAAGGAATAAGATGGCGATTAAAGTACTAGTCGTTGATGATTCGAGTTTTTTCCGACGTCGCGTGAGCGAAATCATCAACTCAGAATCGCGCCTAGAAGTGATTGACGTTGCGGTAAATGGTAGAGAGGCGGTTGAGAAAGCCAAATCTCTCAAACCTGACGTCATCACGATGGATATTGAAATGCCAGTGATGGATGGCATTACAGCTGTACGTGAAATTATGGCCGCTGCTCCAACGCCAATTCTAATGTTTTCGTCCCTGACCCACGACGGGGCGAAAGCTACGCTTGATGCGCTAGATGCAGGCGCATTGGACTTCTTACCGAAAAAGTTTGAGGACATTGCGCGTAACCGTGAAGAAGCGGTGTCATTACTTCAACAGCGTGTGATTCAGATTGCCTCGAAGCGCGCTTTCATGCGTCGACCTATCGCTCGCCCAACAGCGAGTACCAGCACGACTACTCGATCATTAGGTTCAAGAACGGCTTCACCTGTGACTCCAACACCAACTCGACCTGCTGCGACAAAGTACCGTGCTTCTGGTAAGAAGTATCAACTGACGGCAATTGGCACATCAACAGGTGGCCCCGTTGCTCTACAAAAAATTCTGACGCGTTTGCCGATGAACTATCCGCATCCGATTGTATTGATTCAACACATGCCAGCAACGTTTACTGCTGCGTTTGCCAGTCGTTTGAACACCTTGTGTAAGATTCAAGTGAAAGAAGCACAAGATGGCGATGTGTTACAGCCCGGTGTGGCATACCTTGCACCAGGTGGGAAACAAATGATGGTGGATGGACGAGCGGGCGCTGCTCGTCTTCGCATTATTGATGGCGGCGACCGCATGAACTACAAACCATGTGTGGATGTGACTTTTGGTTCTGCCGCAAAAGTATATGGCGACAAAGTGCTCTCTTTAGTGTTGACAGGCATGGGTGCAGACGGTCGTGAGGGCGCTCGCATGTTGAAGTCTTCAGGCTCAACTATTTGGGCACAAGATGAAGAAAGTTGTGTTGTTTATGGCATGCCCCAAGCGGTTGCTAAAGCAGGCATTTCTTCAGAAGATTTACCGCTTGACCGCATTGCTGAACGCATGTTGGTGGAAGTTGGCCTAGCTTAGGATTCATCATGATTGTTTGGAGTGTAGCTAACCAGAAAGGAGGCGTGGGTAAAACCACCTCAACAGTGACATTAGCGGGCTTATTGAGCCAGAAAGGCCATCGAGTATTGATGGTTGATACTGATCCTCACGCCTCACTGACTACTTATCTCGGTTATGATCCTGATGCAGTAACTTCGAGCCTATTTGATTTATTCCAGTTGAAGACGTTTTCTCGTGAGACGGTTAAGCCGTTGATTTTAGAAACAGAGCTGGAAGGAATGGATATCATTCCCGCGCATATGTCCCTTGCCACGCTTGATCGCGTAATGGGTAATCGCAGTGGTATGGGATTAATCTTAAAACGGGCGCTGCAAACTGTCTCACAAGACTATGACTATGTGTTGATTGACTGTCCGCCAATCCTTGGCGTGATGATGGTGAACGCGTTGGCAGCCAGTGACCGAATTTTGATTCCTGTTCAAACAGAGTTTTTGGCGATGAAAGGTCTAGAGCGCATGATGCGTACGCTAACCATTATGCAAAAATCTCGCCCGGGCGGTTTCAAAGTGACTATCGTCCCAACCATGTACGATAAGCGCACGAAAGCGTCATTGCAGACATTGATGCAACTGAAAAAAGATTACCCAAATCAAGTGTGGACCTCAGCGGTGCCTATTGATACCAAGTTCCGCGATGCCAGTTTAAAGCACTTGCCAGCTTCGCATTTTGCATCTGGTAGCCGTGGTGTGTTTGCCTATAAACAGCTACTGATTTACCTGGAGAGGTTGGCGTTCGATGAGCAGTAATGATGTGCTGTCCAGTGAACAAGCACTTGATGACTACTTTAATGCATTACTGGATGATGAAACTGAAATAACGACTCTTGAGGAAGACCTTGACCTGTTGGCTCAAGAGGTATCATCTGCAGAGCCAGAGCCAGAGCCAGAGCCAGAGCCAGAGCCAGAGCCAGAGCCAGAGCCAGAATTACAGCTACAATACTCGGAGCCAGAAACGTACCAGTTTCAAGAAACATATCCGCCAGAGTTGGAAGCTCCAAACCTGGAAGATGTTCAAAGGCTATTAAGTCAGCTTGAAGCAAGCAACCCAGTGGCTGAGTTGGATATTGATAGTATTCTTGAACAAAATACGATTGATATTGCAGCAGAGATAAAAGCGGCTGAGCCTGAGGTACAAACCTTTAGTGAGGTGCCTGAGCTTCAGGGTGTTGAGGAAATACAGGACTGGGTGATTGATGAGCCAGTTTTTGAGGAAGCGCAACCAGAGGTGGATGAACCTCACGCAGTGATCGAACAAAGTATCAATATAGAATCGAACGTCGATACTGAACTCGAAACACAAGCAGATTCCGATATACCAACGGCCTGGGAGAGTACGAAGCGAAGTGAGGACTTCCAAGTTCTTTACTTTGATGTGAATGGTGTCACGTTTGCTGTACCTCTTGATGAGTTAGGTGGTATTCATCGCATTAGCGAGCTTAACCATTTGATAGGAAAACCCGCCTGGTATTTGGGGCTACAAACAAATCGCGAGCAACAGTTTGATGTCGTCGATACCGCGAAATGGGTGATGGCAGATAAGCTTCGTGATGATAGCTATAAAGATAACTACCAATATGTCGTCATGCTTGGTGAGAGCATGTGGGGGTTGGCCAGTAACCAATTAATGGGGACTGAAACGCTTAATATCGACAAGGTTCGCTGGCGTGAGCAGGCGGGTAAACGCCCTTGGCTAGCGGGCATGGTAAAAGAAAAAATGTGTGCCTTAATTCATGTCCAGGCGCTCATTGACATGCTAAACGCCGGTTTAGATGTCAAATCACTGAATTAGATTTAAGTCGGGAACGACATTAACGAGGATTAACTATGTCTCAAGCTTTTGAAGTAGAAGTGAAGAAAGATGCATCGAATGACGAAGTTCTTCAGTGGGTGACGTTCCAGCTAGAAGAAGAAACGTACGGCATCAACGTAATGCAAGTTCGTGAAGTACTTCGTTATACTGAAATTGCCCCTGTTCCAGGTGCACCAGATTATGTACTTGGTATCATCAACCTACGCGGTAATGTAGTTACTGTTATCGATACACGTTCACGTTTTGGCCTGATGGAAGGCGAAGTCACCGACAACACTCGTATTATTGTGATCGAGTCTGAGCGTCAAGTGATTGGTATCTTAGTAGATAGCGTGGCAGAAGTCGTTTATCTGCGTTCTTCTGAAATTGATACGACGCCTTCAGTTGGTACCGACGAGAGTGCGAAGTTCATCCAGGGTGTGAGCAACCGTGACGGCAAGCTTCTTATCCTTGTGGATTTGAACAAGCTGCTAACAGATGACGAGTGGGACGAGATGGCTCACCTTTAATGGCTGAATGATGATGGCTGAAGAGACTCTTTTATCTGCTCCATTCCTTGCGGGTGGCGTCGCTTTTATCGTGTTAGTATTGGTTGTTTTGCAACTGCGGATTCGCTCGGGGTTACAAAAGCAGTTAGACCAACAACGAGCTCAATCTCGACACGCAGATAAAGAAGTGCAAAAGTTGAGTAAGCAGTTACTCGAAGTGCGCTCGGTTGTCGTTGGTCTTGGACAAAAAGTGACGGAGCAACAAGACATTATTCAGCACTTAAACGAGAGAATTCGCGAACTCGAACACGCTGATACTGATGGTCGCTTGTACAGTCGCGCTTCTAAAATGGTACAGCTTGGCGCTGATATCAACGAGCTGATTGAAGAGTGCGAACTACCAAAAGCCGAAGCTGAGTTGATGCTTTCACTGCAGAAGAAACTGGCGGGGAAAGAGAAGATTCCACCATTAAGTGGTCAGCCATCAGATGATGCAGAATATCCAACGCGTGGACGTCGTCGACGCTAAAGGTTATCAAGCGATAAAAAAGAGGCGTTATTACGCCTCTTTTTTTGTTTTTAGCCGTTAATGCTCTTCTTAAATACACCCCTAGATAACCTTCAGTCGATCTTGCTCTTAGCTCTGGCCTCTCAAATTCAAAATGAGCGCTTATAACTACTTATAGTTAATTTTATTAAAGTGTGATGATTAATTAACAAAAATACATGAACTTACATGTAACCTAGCCCTCTTATCCTGTTTTGTCATAACTAAGCTGTGCTAATATAGCGGCTCGTTCATTTTTTAGTTGAAGCTCTATGTTAGAAGTGTCTAACCTGACAGCAATCCGTGATGAAAGGGTTCTGTTTGAAAACCTGCAGTTTGAAATTAAGCCTGGTGAATTGGTCCAGATCGAAGGGCGTAATGGTACTGGTAAAACTACATTGCTACGGATTGTGACAGGGTTAGGTGATAGAGAAGAAGGTGTCATTAAATGGAAAGGCGAAGAGGTTGAAAAATCTCGTGATGTTTTCCATCAAGATCTGCTTTTCTTAGGACATCAAACAGGAGTGAAACGAGAGCTTACCGCATTAGAAAACTTACGTTTTTATCAATCTATTCAAAATAATCGCTCTTCAGACGAAGAAATCTTTATCGCTTTGACTCAAGTAGGATTAGCTGGTCGAGAAGATGTGCCTGTAGCACAACTTTCCGCAGGTCAGCAACGACGAGTCGCATTGGCAAGGTTATGGCTCAGTAAGCAAATTTTATGGATTTTAGATGAGCCGTTGACTGCCATTGATAAGCAAGGTGTCAAGGTGCTTGAATCTTTGTTCGCAAGTCATGCTGATAATGGCGGTATTGTTGTGTTGACGACGCATCAAGATATGTTTGCGGACAGCCCGAAACTTAGAAAAATAAAGCTGGGTGACTGATATGATTTCCTCGATGACCACCATCATTCGTCGTGAGCTCCTAATCGCATTTCGCCGTCAGGCAGACATTCTGAACCCGCTGTGGTTCTTTATTATTGTCATTACTCTCTTTCCTCTGAGTATTGGACCAGAACCTAATTTGTTAGCACGTATTGCAGCGGGCATCGTTTGGGTTGCCGCATTGCTGTCCGCCTTATTATCATTAGAGCGTCTATTTCGTGATGATTTTCAAGACGGTGCACTAGAACAAATGATGCTAATGCCGATTCCATTGCAACTTGTAGTGGTTTCAAAGGTCATAGCACATTGGTTGTTAACAGGGTTACCTCTGATTTTAATTAGCCCATTATTGGCGGTTTTACTTTCGCTCGACTTCAATACTTGGCTATCGGTTGTATTAACCTTAATGATCGGTACACCAACACTAAGTTTTATTGGCGCCATTGGTGTGGCGTTGACTGTTGGGTTGCAAAAGGGTGGCGTTCTTTTGAGTTTGCTTATTCTTCCGCTCTACATCCCAATTTTGATTTTCGCAACATCGGCAATTGATGCCGCCGCACTCGGTATGGCGTATAACGGTCAACTAGCGATTTTAGGTGCGATGCTAATGGGGGCGATGACATTAACGCCTTTTGCCATTAGTGCCGCATTGCGAGTTAGTGTTAACTAACTCAATAAAGTGCCAATGAAGCGGCGCTTGATCAAAGAATTATTATTAAAGCACTGCTACGGTCTCAACCCTTTAGACAGTGTCCCTGAAGTAAGAGTGAGAACAAAACATGTGGAAATGGCTACATCCTTATGCCAAGCCAGAAGCAGCTTATCGTTTGAGTGGTAAGTTTCTGCCTTGGTTTTCTGTATTGGCCCTCGTATGCTTATCGGTTGGTACGGTTTGGGGGCTTGCATTTGCGCCTTCAGATTACCAACAAGGTGATAGTTTCCGAATCATCTACATTCATGTCCCATCAGCTATTTGGTCTATGGGAGTTTATATGTCGATGGCGATCGCTGCATTTATTGGCCTAGTGTGGCAAGTTCGCCTATCTGATATGGCGGCACTTGCGATGGCTCCGATTGGTGCAGTATTTACTTTTATTGCTCTACTTACAGGTGCTGTTTGGGGCAAGCCTATGTGGGGCACTTGGTGGGTATGGGATGCCCGTCTTACATCTGAATTGATTCTTCTATTTCTCTACCTTGGTGTGATTGCGCTTTACCATGCGTTTGACGATCAAAAAACCGCCGCAAAAGCTGCTGGTATTTTAGCGATCGTAGGCGTAGTAAACCTACCTATCATTCACTTTTCAGTGGAATGGTGGAACACGCTTCATCAAGGTGCGACGATCACGAAATTTGAACAACCTTCTATTTCATCCGACATGCTTTGGCCGTTATTGCTGAACATCTTTGGCTTTGCGTTTTTCTTTGGTGCCGTGACGATGGTCCGTTTTCGTAACGAAATCATCAGTAAAGAAAGTCACCGCCCCTGGGTGCGCAAACTCGCAACAGAACAAACTCAGTGAGGTAACTGATTATGCATTTTGAATCTCTGAGCGACTTTTTTGCCATGGGTGGCTACGCATCATACGTATGGAGTGCGTTTGGTATTACTTTCTTATCCATGCTGATTCTTCTAATCACTAGCCTTCGCCGCGGTGATGCATTATTGAAAGAAGTGAAAGCAAAAATTGACCGTCAAGCTCGTATCGACGCAGCGAAGAACATGGAGAACACCTTATGAACCCGAGACGTAAAAAGAGGCTAGGTATTGTACTAGCGATCTTTATCGGTATTAGTGCCACCATTGGTTTGATACTTTATGCGCTTAACCAAAATATGGACCTTTTCTACACTCCAACGGAATTGGTTAATGGTAAGCCAGATGGCACCAAGCCAGAAGTAGGCCAGCGTCTGCGTATCGGTGGAATGGTGGTTGTGGGCTCAGTTCGTCGAGATCCTAATTCTTTGAAAGTGAGTTTTGACCTGCACGATGTCGGTCCGAAAGTGACGATTACCTATGACGGTATTCTTCCTGACTTGTTCCGTGAAGGGCAGGGTATTGTTGCTCAAGGTGTACTGAAAGATGCCACGACAGTTGAGGCATTTGAGGTCCTAGCGAAGCACGATGAAGAATACATGCCACCAGAAATTGCAGAAGCGATGAAGAAAACGCATGAACCGCTTCAATACAGCACCGAACAGAAACAAGGAAGCGGCCAATGATTGCTGAAATCGGTCACTTTGCTCTCATTCTTTCGCTTGCAATGGCAGTGCTGTTGAGCGTATTGCCATTGTGGGGAGCATCGAATAATAACACCATGCTCATGAACACAGCGCGACCGCTATCTTGGTCTATGTTCCTGATGCTGTTGTTCTCTTTCGCCATTTTATGTTGGGGATTTTATACCAACGACTTCACGTTACAGTATGTAGCGAGCAACTCGAATAGTCAGCTTCCTTGGTACTACCGTTTAACCGCAGTATGGGGTGCGCACGAAGGTTCACTGTTGCTATGGGTTTTAATCCAAGCTGCTTGGACTGTCGCTGTAGCGACGTTTAGTCGTGGTATGCCGCAAGAGTCGGTTGCACGTGTACTTGCTGTTATGGGCATGATCTCAGTGGGTTTCCTACTGTTTATCATCCTAACGTCGAACCCATTCCTACGTACGTTACCGTTCTTCCCGGTTGACGGACGTGACTTGAACCCTCTGCTTCAAGACCCTGGTTTGATTGTTCACCCGCCAATGCTTTACATGGGCTATGTTGGTTTCTCGGTTGCATTCTCTTTTGCGATCGCATCCCTAATGACCGGACGCCTTGATACGGCTTGGGCTCGTTGGTCTCGTCCTTGGACAACCGCTGCATGGGTATTTTTAACACTTGGTATCGCACTAGGTTCTTGGTGGGCTTACTACGAACTTGGCTGGGGTGGCTGGTGGTTCTGGGACCCAGTAGAAAACGCATCATTCATGCCTTGGTTAGCGGGTACCGCATTAATGCACTCTCTTGCCGTGACAGAAAAACGCGGCACATTTAAAGCGTGGACGGTACTATTGGCAATCTCTGCATTTTCGTTGAGTTTGTTGGGCACCTTCTTAGTCCGTTCCGGTATTTTAGTATCGGTGCACGCGTTCGCGTCTGACCCGTCGCGCGGTATGTTTATTCTAGGCTTCCTCGTTTTCGTTATCGGTGGCTCTTTATTGCTGTTTGCCGTAAAAGGGGCAGCAGTGCGTGTACGAGGTAACTTCGACTTAGTCTCACGTGAAAATGCGCTCTTAGCCAACAACGTATTACTTATCGCCGCTCTTGTTGTGGTGTTAGTGGGGACACTGTTGCCGCTCGTACACAAGCAGCTTGGTTTGGGGTCGGTTTCTATCGGTGCGCCATTCTTTGACATGCTGTTTGCGTGGTTAATGATGCCATTCGCTTTCCTGCTTGGTATTGGTCCTCTTATTCGTTGGAAGCGAGACAATTTATCTAAACTTGTGAAACCAATGCTCGTTTCAGGTGTGCTTGCTTTCGCCTTGGCCGCGCTATGCGTGTACCTGTTTGCCGATTTCTTCTCAACCATGGCTTACATTGGTTGGGTGATGGCGATTTGGATTATTGCGATGCATGGCTTTGAACTGTACGAGCGCGCAACGCACCGTCATAGCTTTAGTGAAGGTGTTCGCAAGCTGCAACGTAGCCACTGGGCAATGATGTTGGGTCATGTTGGTCTGGCGGTATCTGTTATCGGTATTGCGATGGTACAGAACTACAGCATCGAGCGTGATGTACGTTTAGCACCTGGCGAACACTTCCAAATTCAAGGCTATGATTTCTACTTCTCAGGCTTGCGTGATAAAGATGGTCCAAACTACGATGGCTACATCGCAGACTTTGAGATCACACACGATGGCAAATACGTGAATACGCTTCACGCAGAGAAGCGCTTCTACCGTACGGCTAAGTCTATGATGACTGAAGCAGCCATTGACCGTGGTATTAGCCGCGACTTATACATTGCAATGGGTGAACGTTTAGACGACAACCGATCTTGGGCTGTTCGTATTTACTATAAACCGTTCGTTCGTTGGATTTGGGCTGGCTCTTTGATTATGGCATTAGGCGGCGCACTAGCGATTTCTGATAAACGCTACCGCTTCCGTAAATCGCCGAAGAAAAATACGAAGTCAAAAGAGCAGGAGGCATAACATGAATAAGAAAATCTTATTTATTCCGCTTGTCGCTTTCATGATTCTAGCGGGCATTTTCGCGACCCAATTAATGCGTAACCAAGAGGGCGATGATCCAACTAAATTGGAGTCGGTTTTGGTTGGCAAGCCAGTTCCTGAGTTTCATTTAGAAGACCTGGCTGAGCCTGGAAAACAGTACGACCAATCAATTTTTAAAGGTGAACCGTTGCTCTTGAACGTTTGGGCAACGTGGTGCCCAACGTGTTATGCAGAGCATAAATACCTAAACGAATTGGCGGGTAAGGGCGTTAAGATCATCGGTATGAATTACAAAGATGATCGTAATAAAGCAATAGGTTGGCTGAATGATCTCGGCAACCCGTACTTGATCAGCCTATTTGATGGCAGTGGTATGCTTGGCCTTGACCTTGGCGTTTATGGTGCTCCAGAAACATTCATTATTGATGCAAATGGTGTGATTCGCTATCGCCATGTAGGGGATGTAAACCCACGTAATTGGTCAGAAACACTGGAGCCGCTTTACAACAAATTGGTTGAGGAGGCGAAGCAATGAGAAAGCTAATTCTTGCCGTTTTTGCTGCGATGACATTATCTCTTGCTGCTCATGCGGCCATTGAAGTGTACGAGTTTGATAATTTGGAACAAGAACAGCAGTTCAAAGAGTTAAGCCATACGCTCCGTTGCCCTAAATGTCAGAACAACACGATCTCGGATTCTAACGCTGAACTTGCTCAGGACTTACGCCATAAGGTGTATGAAATGACCAAAGAAGGTAAGTCCAAAGATGAGATTGTTGATTACATGATCGCCCGTTACGGTAACTTCGTGACTTACAACCCACCATTTACGGTCGCGACTGCGATTTTGTGGCTAGGGCCACTCGCTGTAGTACTGGGTGGTTTTGGTTTGATTGTGCTGCGTAGCCGTAAATCTAAAGTTAAGGCAAAAGCGAGCAGTGACGAGCAATGGGATGAGCAAAAAGAAGCTCGTTTAAAAGCATTGCTTGAAGAAGAGAACAACGGAGATAAGAAGTAATGACACTATTTTGGATTTTCACCGTTGTTCTCACGCTTATTGCTTGTGCGCTGGTGGCTTTGCCGCTGCTTAAACAAAAAGCGAACAATGATGATGTGTTACGCGATGAGCTTAACAAGGCATTTTATAAAGACCGACTATCTGAGCTTGCAGAAGAAACTGACGAAGGTCTAGTTGAAAGTGAAGACGAACTGATTTCTGATCTAAAGCAATCACTGCTTGACGATATCCCTGGTGATAAAGCGCAAAAAGAAACTAAGGTTTCTCCAATCGCGGTTTTAGTTCCATCGGTAATTCTGACGGTGGTGCTGAGCTATGGTTTGTATTATAAATTTGGCGCGTCAGACGATATTGTTCAATGGCAAGAAGTGTCTGCAAATCTACCTGAGTTATCGAAAAAGCTGATGTCGGCTTCTTCTGAGCCGCTGAGTGACGATGAAATGGCGGATTTGACCCTTGCCCTTCGAACTCGCTTACATTACCAGCCGGAAGACTCGACAGGTTGGTTACTGCTAGGTCGTATTGCGTTAGCAAATCGTGATGTCACCACAGCTATCGATGCGATGGAAAAATCGTACCGCCTAGAGCCCAAAGATCCTGATGTGATGTTGGGTTATGCACAAGCTCTGATGCTGTCTCAAGAGGAAATGGATCAAGCGACGGCTCGCTCATTACTCGGCAAGCTGATGCAGCAAGACTATGTCGATCTGCGTGTGTTTTCTTTGTTAGCGTTCGATGCGTTTGAGCGTCAAGACTTCCCGGCTGCCATCAAGTACTGGGGAATCATGCAGCAAATGATTGGTCCAGAAGATAGCCGCTACGAGATGTTGTCACGCAGTATTGAGAGTGCTCGTAAGCAAATGGGCGAAGCGGTTTCACAGGATAAGAGTGTAGCTGTGACAATTGATGTGGCACCAAATGCTCAGTTGGATCCAAACGCAGTTCTGATTGTGTCAGTACATCGTTCAGATGGCTCCCCAATGCCTGTGGCTGCTGCTCGTTATCCGCTAGGTACTTTCCCTCGCACAGTCGTATTAGATGATGGCAATGCCATGATGCAAGGGCAAAAGTTATCTTCACTCGATAAGCTAATCGTCCGTGTGCGTCTAGATTCTGACGGTAACGTAGCAACGCGTGATCAAGATTGGCACGGAGAAAGTGACGTCGTTGAATTTGGCGCACCAGTAGAAGTGACCATTGATCAGCAGTATTAATTGTTAACATCTGTCTCTGAAACATGACAACGAGGTAGAGTCAGTTGCCTTTAGTGGTATGACTCTAAACGATCGAGTAGAATACCGAAGGCCAGCGATTGCTGGCCTTTATTTATTCCCATATCTGAGTCATCTTTACTATGTATCCTGCTCAACATACGTACAATGGTTAATCGGGGTGACTTAGGTACATTAATAGTCGTTATGGAAAATAAAATGTATAACAAGGGTAAATCTACCTTCTTGTTGCTGTTAGCCGTTGGACTGGTTGGCTGTTCAAGTGCGCCTGATGAAGCAGTAACAGGACAAGAAACAAATCAAACGACTTCTGATGTGTATGACCCGTTGGAAGGCTTTAACCGAACCATGTGGGAACTCAACTACGAATATTTAGATCCGTATTTGGTTCGTCCTGTATCACTTGCGTATGTAGAATACACGCCAGTTCCTATTCGTTCTGGTATTGCTAACTTCTTATCGAACTTAGATGAGCCAGCAAGCATGGTTAATAACTTAATCATGGGTAATGGTACGAAAGCCGTGGACCACTTTAACCGTTTTTGGATTAACTCGACGTTCGGTATTTTCGGTTTATTCGATATTGCAAGTGCCGCGGGTATTACGAAGTACGACGAGAAAGCGTTCAGTGATGCAGTAGGCCACTATGGTGTTGGAAATGGTCCTTACTTCATGGTTCCAGGTTATGGTCCGTATACCTTACGTGAAGTGACAGATACCGTAGATAGTACGTATTTACCCCTCTCTTATCTCAACTTCTGGGCGAGTTTGGGTAAGTGGGCGTTTGAAGGAATGGAGAAGCGTGCTTTATTAGTACCGCAAGAAGCGCAGCTAGACTCGTCGCCGGATCCATATATTCTAACTCGCGATGTTTATATCCAGCGTCAAAACTTTAAAGCAGAAGTTGAAACGGTAGAAGAAGTTAACATCGAAGAAGAAGAGTATTTAGATGAATATCTAGAAGACTTTTAAGCGTTGTTCTTCACAATAGAGAAATGAAAAAAGGCTTAGCTGATGCTAAGCCTTTTTTGTATTTTGCAGCTTGGTTAGAAACGGTAGTTTGCTTGAACACCGATTAGCCAAACATTACCCGTAGTTTCGCCTACAAATTGGCCGCCGACTTGTTCTGCAGTGTCGTCTGACTTGTAACCACGAGACTCAACGATTGGTGCGTCTTTCGCAAAAATATAGGTGAAGCCAGCGTCTAGGCTGAAGTCTTTCGTCCAATCGTACGTTGCGCCAATACTTAGCCAAGTGCGGTCAGTTTCTGGAATAGTGATCGTACGGTTTTTGTCGCTTACCGCTGAAGTATCGTATGCAATACCAGTGCGTAGCGCTAGCTTAGGATCAAGCTGGTAAGTGGCACCAACAGCAAAGCGATAGTTGTCTTCCCAGTTTTCTACTTTAACCATATGCGTGCCAGCAGTATCTAGACGTGCTTCCAATTTCTCGAAAGAGCTCCAATCCGTCCAGTTAACGCTTGCGTGTAATGCAAGTTGGTCTGTTACTTGGTGGAAGCTTGCCAACTCAGCCGTTGCAGGCAGGTTTAGATACATGTAGCCGTTGTCGCGTTCAGAAGTACCGAAGCCAAAACCAAGACCTTCAGCATGGCCTTCAAGCTTTAGTTCAACTTCAGATTTGTACGCGAAGCCGATACGGTTATTTTCATTGATCTGCCATGCTGTACCAACTTGCCAGCCCCAAGCGGTATCGTCACCTTCCATGTATTTTAGAGCGGTACCTTGAGGAACACTGATTGGTTGATTAGTTTCAGGATTTAACCCTACAACGTTATTCTTAGGAGCTGCTGCGCCAAAGCTGCCTTCGCCGATGATGTAACGGATACCACCACCAACGCTGATTGATTCATTGACTTTGTAAGCTGCGTTCAAGTTCGCTTCCATTGTCGTTACGCTTGCTTCGTTACCGAAGTGCGAGGCACCAAAGCCTTTACCTAAATCGGTTTCCATGCCGTAGTTGGTGCCAAATGCCAAACCAATCGCGAATTTCTCATTATATTGGTGTGATAGGTAGAAGTTTGGAATGATTGCATCATGTGCGAAGTCATCTGAAGATGCAGAAGAAGTGCTACCGTGGAAGTTTACATCACCTTCAATATCAATATTTGGGTTCACATAGATTGCACCAACGGACACTTGAGTGCCTTCCAAATAAGTTAGCATTGCTGGGTTACGCCATTGTGCACTTGCGTTGTCAGCCATTGCAGCTTCACCAGCATATGCTCGACCTAGGCCTGTTGCAGAATATTCAGCAAGTTGGAAACCTGCTGCGTTAGCCATGCCCGTTGTGCCAAGTAGGCTTAATGCCACTGCTGTTGATAGAAGAGTCTTGTTGGTTTTCATTCGAATGTTCGCTGATTTGTTTATAACGTGGGACGAAAGTTTAAAGGTAGAGTTTTTACTTTAGAAATGAAAATCCAGCGTAAGTGGTCATTTGAAATATTATCCTTTCAAATGTTATTTTTTTGGTTTAATAATCTAACTGTGAAAGGCTTGTAAACGGAATTCAGCGAACAGCTGTGCGTCCTAATTGTGAGATTTAGATACACGTGTTCACTCAAATTGAGTGAGCAATAAATCGCAGATATGAAAAAAGGCTGGAAATCCAGCCTTTTATATAAAGTATTTTTCTACTAACTAACAGCGAAGCGTTTAGAAGCTACGGCTGTATTGTAAGCCGAATAGAATAGCATCAGCGCGTGTTGTTGCTGACAAGCTCGAGATATTTTGAGGGCTTTGAGCGTCACTTGGGTTGTACATTGGGTTAGGTGTTGATTCATTTACCTCAACATCTTTACCCATTAGGTACGTAAAGCCAAAGTCGACATTTGATTTACTATCAATGTGATAAGTAAAGCCAGTAGAGAACCATTGGCGATCTGAGTCAGGAACGGAAACAGACGTTAAGTCAGCTTGGGCGCTCGTGTCGTACATGTAACCAGCACGAAGTGTCCAGTTATTACTTAGGTAATATGTACCACCAATCGAGTAGTGCCACCCATCTTGCCACTGGTACTGTTTATCGTACGATGAGCCAAGAGGAGAGCCTTTTAAGTTAGAGAATTCAATTTGATCGAAAGTTTCCCAGCCAATGTATTGGATGCTGTAGTGTACAGCAAACTTAGTGTCTTGAATTTTGTGGAAGCCGGAGAACTCGGCCATATCTGGTAAAGGTAGTGTGATTTTTTGACCTTTATCGTCTTTTGCTTCCATTTCTGGACTATGACGGTATGCAAGACCAAATCGATTGTTTTCATCTAGCTCGTACACAGTACCAACATTGAAACCTACAGCCCAACCATCAGCTTCGTCTACATCGACGAGTGTGCCTATTGCAGCATGTTCACGCTTCATTGTACCTTGGCCGTAGATTAAATCTAAACCAGCACCAAAGCTCCATTGTTCATTGAGACGGTAAGAACCTGCAAGGCCAAAGTTTACGCTCTTAACATCAGTTAAGCCGCCATATTCTTTTGCCGCAAAGCTATTGTCGAATTCTGTTTTAGTACCGAAATTAGAGTATGCGTTTACGCCCCATGCAAACTTGTCATTTACAGGAACGATTAGATGAATGTTCGGTGCAATAGAAGTATCGCCAGCGTCGTCATAGTTTGAGTCGACAGGCTTGAACAGTGTTGGTGCTACTTGGCACGTTGAACCACAATATTTCGCATCTTTCACTTCAATCATTGAAGTAATGCTTTCGAAACCTAGCGAAAGTTCCATTTTATCAAACAGAGCCATTGCTGCTGGGTTACGAGCCATTACTGCTGCATTATCTGCGATTACTGCATCACCAGCAAATGCACGGCCGATGCCAGTTGCTGATTGAGCGTTGATTTGGAAACCCGCTGCCATCGATTGACCTGAGGCAAAAGCTACCGTTACTGCTAGGAGAGTCTTTTTAAACAGACGCGTGTTCTGAGTCATTTGTTTTTCCTTATTAGATTCGTCTCTTTGGACGATAAATTGAGCTTTTGCTCAGTGGCGCAGATAGTAGTATCAATAATTGCTTGGACAAATCCGACCATTGGATAAAATTGAATAAAAATTGCAGAAATGATGTCTAAAAGACGGGAAATTGCACTTAAAATGCATAACTTAGAGTTTAAGCTCTAAATGGTATAGCGATGGTGAATGTTTTGCGTTCTATTTATACAAAAATGCCGCTAAATAAGATCATTTAGCGGCATTTAACCTTTTGAAGGCTGGAAATCGTCGAAGTTGTTACATCGGCTTAATCATTGATGCAAGAGTCGTAGCGATAGCATCAATATTTTCACCTTCTTCCCCGACTAAAATCAGGCTTGAACTCCCGACGGGCTGAACGATTCCGGTCATGCCATCCTTATTAAAGTCGGTACTTTGTTCGCTTGGAATACCAGTAATAAATAACGTTACTTTACCTTTTGGACCTTGGAACACCATATGCACCGCATTGGATTCACCAAAACCGCAGTGGTTTAGGTAGTAAACGTGATATGGAAAGTTTTCACTAAACTGGTAATGAAATGGCGACATTTTCGCATTAATTTGCGAGCTCGGTACATCCTCATCAAGATGACGAACAAACGGTTCTTCATGAATAATGTGTTTCATCGCGGTATCCGCTAAACTGGCTTGTGCTGGAGATACCAAAACATTTCCCCAGTTTACTTGGCCAACTAATAACCCTGCGGTGAACGCAATAGAAGCGGCAAGTGCCATTGCTTTGCGGACAAAGTTTGGTCTTACGACCTTCTCTTCATCAAGTGCACTCGACGTCTGGCTAAATAAAATCTTATCTGCGAGATCTTCGGGTACATCCACATTCATGGCTTGTTTAATTTTTACATCGAGATCCAAAACGTCATCAACAAACTTATTGTTGGCGTCGCTACCAGCTAAAGCTTGCAGAATCTCTTCATCCTTTTGTTTTGGATCCGACAAAATACGACGACGAAATTCTAAATCATCCATTCTTTTGTCCTCTCTTAGTATCTTGAGAATCCAACATCTCTTTAAGTTGATTACGAGCGCGAAATAGTCGAGTCATCACTGTGTTTTTATTTAAATCAAGAATGTCGCCAATTTCTTCTCCACTGAAACCACCGACAACTTGGAGAAATAAAGGCTCACGGTATTCAACATCGAGCTTCATGATCTGTGCCTGCAGCCATTCTTGCTGATGATGTGAGTCATCGCTGACTTTAGCATCATTGCCGTAATCATCGATATCAACTAAATCAAATTGTTTACGTTCGAAGCGGCGCGCATTTTCTCGTCTCAATATTGTGATGAGCCAAGACTTGGCAGCTTTTTCGTCTTGGAGGCTATCGAGTGACTTCCAAGCTCTAAGACAGGTTTCCTGAACTAGATCTTCCGCGACCGCTTTATCTTTGCACAACCAATATGCGTAGCGGTACAAGTCACGATGATACCCTCGGACGAGCGCTTCGTATTTTCTTTGCTTGTCCATATCAGAGTTGACCGGACTGTTGGAATTTTTCTTTCCAAACATTTTTAATATGGCCACAGGAGCCTCCATCCTCGCTCTGTGAGTTTCTTACTTGTTCTGAGCATGACTTTACTTGCTTCATCGCTTAGCGGTTTTGGTTGCAGGATTTGTCATGCAACCCCTTTGACACAATAAGCCATGTGGTTACCTAAAAGTGTATACGCAAATGTCAGATATCATCGAACACGAATTGATATATATTGTTAACAATATCATCATTAGTAATCAATGGCTTGGATAAGTTCACTCGATGGAGCATTAAAAGGGACTTCTGATGGTGGATTCTTGAATTGTTTTGAATCAATAATCGCTTTAGGTGAGCTTAAAACTCGTAAAATCACTATAAAATTGATCTATTTCAAAATATCAAGCAGTGAAGGGGTTATAGTACACCTTGTCATCTCGTTAGTCATTGCGACTAACATGTTGAGCAAGATGACACTTCCTTTTGAAGGCTGACTTTACTTTCTCCTAATCAGGAAACTGATTACTTTTCAATTGGCGTAAGTTAATTGTTTTATAGATATTCCGACCACACAGTTATGTGTGGTTTTTTTTTGCTTCGATTTTACTTTCCGTATACCTCTTACCGTTTTAACTCTCTATAGTTAACCATTAGTAATCGCATAAGAATCAAAGAAGTAGAGTAATTGAACTACTTGCTTCACGTTTATTTAAACGCACGTTTGATAAATTTAACAAATTCATTACAATGCATCAGGTCAGACCTCTTGTATTTAAGGAGAAACAATGGGCAAGCAGGAAGTAAAAACACGCAATGGTGAGCGTGTCGCTATTGTCGCGGGGCTTCGAACTCCCTTTGCTCGTCAAAGCACGGAATTTAGCCAAGTGCCAGCGGTCGATTTAGGGAAAATGGTAGTAAGCGAAATGCTTGCTCGAACAGATATTGATCCGAAGCTAATCGAACAAGTGGTATTTGGACAAGTAGTACAAATGCCTGAAGCGCCAAACATCGCACGAGAAATCGTGTTAGGCACCGGTATGAACATCCATACTGATGCTTACAGTGTGACTCGAGCGTGTGCGACGAGTTTTCAAGCGGCGGTTAATGTCGCAGAAAGCATCATGGCGGGAACCATCGATATTGGTATTGCTGGCGGTGCAGACTCTTCTTCCGTCCTGCCTATTGGCGTATCAAAGAAATTGGCTTCTAATCTGCTTGCTCTTAGTAAGACAAAAACAATGGGTCAGAAGCTTAGTATCCTCAAAAACTTGAGCTTTAAAGACCTGATGCCAGTGCCACCAGCAGTAGCAGAGTACTCTACGGGTTTATCCATGGGACAAACTGCAGAGCAAATGGCTAAAACACATGGTATTTCTCGCGCAGAACAGGATGCGCTTGCACATCGTTCTCATACGCTGGCTTCTCAAGCTTGGAAAGAAGGAAAAATCCAAGATGAAGTGATGACGGCTTTCCCTGAACCATACAAAAAGTGGATTTCGGAAGACAACAATATCCGTCATGACTCAACGGTTGAGGGATACGCGAAATTGCGACCTGCGTTTGATCGTCAGTATGGCAGTGTTACGGCTGCGAACAGTACGCCATTGACTGATGGTGGTGCGGCAGTGATGTTGATGCGAGAAGGTAAAGCGAAAGAGCTCGGAATGGAGATTCTTGGTTACATCCGAGGTTATGCATTCTCTGCTATCGGCGTGGAAAAGGACATGCTGATGGGGCCGACTTATGCCACAGCGAAAGTGCTTGAAAATACAGGCTTGGAACTGTCAGACCTGACGTTGATCGACATGCACGAGGCCTTTGCTGCTCAAGCATTGGCGAATGTGAAGATGTTTGCTTCCGATAAGTTTGCTCAAGAAAACCTTGGTCGCTCAAAAGCGATTGGTGAAATTGACATGGATAAGTTCAACGTGCTTGGCGGATCAATTGCTTATGGTCACCCATTTGCTGCGACTGGTGCGCGTATGATGACGCAAACCCTACGAGAGCTAAAACGCCGTGGCGGTGGTATTGCATTGAATACCGCATGTGCTGCTGGTGGTCTTGGTGCGGCAATGATTCTGGAGGTTGAGTAATGAGCGAGCAAAAAGCATTTAGTTTAAAGGTTGATGAGCAAAATATTGCTTGGTTAGCCATCGATGTTCCTAATGAAAAAATGAATACGCTGCAGGCGGCTTTTGCTGACGAAATGAAAGAAATTTTTGCTCAGCTAAAAGACTCCAGTGGTATTAAAGGGATGATCATCCACTCCCTAAAACCGGACAATTTTGTTGCGGGTGCTGATGTTCGAATGCTAGAAGCATGCACCACAGCAAGTGAAGCGGAAGCCTTAGCAAGGCAAGGTCAGGAGTTGTTCCAGCAGCTATCGGACTTACCTTATCCTGTCGTTGCGGCTATTCATGGCCCATGTTTGGGCGGTGGTTTAGAACTGGCTCTTGCATGTGATTATCGTGTTTGTACGGATTCTGACAAAACGCGTTTAGGTCTGCCAGAAGTACAACTTGGTTTATTGCCAGGTTCTGGTGGTACTCAGCGTCTGCCACGTTTGATTGGCCTGTTACCGTCGTTGGACTTGATCCTGACGGGTAAACAACTTCGTGCGAAGAAAGCTAAAAAATTGGGCGTTGTGGACGCCTGTGTGCCTGACACCATTTTGCTCGACGTAGCAAAACAGTTTATCGACAAAGGTAAAAACAAGGGCACGAAAAAGCTATCGACGAAAGAAAAGGTGATGTCTGGTAGCGGGCTAGGGCGCAAGTTTGTATTTGAGCAAGCTGCGAAGAAAACGAATCAAAAAACTCGCGGTAACTATCCAGCAACGGTTGCAATTCTAGAAGTTATTCAACATGGCTTAGAGAAAGGCTTCGCTAAAGGCCAAGAACTTGAAGCGAAGCGCTTTGGTGAGCTTGTGATGAGCTCAGAGTCAAAAGCGCTCCGTTCGATCTTCTTTGCCACAACAGAAATGAAGAAAGAAAATGGCACGGATGCGAAACCAGCACCAGTTCATAAAGTTGGTGTGCTTGGTGGTGGTCTGATGGGCGCCGGAATCAGCCATGTGTCTGTTGCAAAAGCAAAAGTACCTGTTCGCATCAAAGACGTTAGCAACGATGGCGTTTTAAATGCGCTCAACTACAACTACAAGTTATTTGAGAAACAGCGCAAACGTCGCATTCTATCCAAGGCCGATCTGCAAGCGAAAATGCTGCAACTGTCTGGTGGTGTCGACTTTACCAGTTTTAATCATATTGATGTCGTAATTGAAGCCGTTTTTGAAGACCTAGATCTTAAGCAAAAAATGGTGGCGGACATTGAAGCGAACGCTAAGACAGAAACTATCTTTGCGACCAATACTTCTTCGTTGCCTATCCACAAAATTGCAGAAAAAGCGGAGCGTCCAGAAAACGTAGTGGGTTTGCATTACTTCAGCCCGGTAGAAAAAATGCCGTTGGTGGAAGTGATTCCGCATGAAACGACGTCAGATGAAACCGTTTCAACAGTTGTTGCACTTGCTAAGAAGCAAGGTAAAACCCCGATCGTAGTGAAAGACAAAGCGGGCTTTTACGTGAACCGCATTCTTGCGCCATACATGAACGAAGCGGCGCATATTCTGCTGGCTAACGAACCGATCGAAAAGATTGATACGGCGTTGCTTGACTTTGGTTTCCCTGTCGGCCCGATTACCTTACTGGATGAAGTCGGTGTCGACATTGGCGCGAAAATTATGCCGATTCTGGTTAATGAGTTAGGTGACCGATTCAAAGGCCCGGATGTGTTTGATATCTTGTTAAATGATGGACGTAAAGGACGCAAGAGTGGTAAGGGCTTTTACACTTACAAGGGCAAGAAGAAAGATGTCGACAAATCAGTTTACAAACTGCTTAAGCTCGACCCTGAATCTAAGCTAAGCGATAACGATATTGCGTTGCGCTGTGTGCTGCCAATGTTGAATGAAGCGGTACGTTGTTTGGATGATGGCATCATTCGCTCGCCACGTGACGGTGATATTGGCGCGATATTTGGTATTGGTTTCCCACCGTTCTTGGGTGGTCCGTTCCGTTACATGGACCAATTTGGCATTAAAGAGCTCGTAGAGAAAATGAATGAGTTTGCATCGAAGTATGGCGATCGTTACGCGCCATGTGATGGTTTGCTTACTCGAGCTGGTGAAGGGACAACGTTCTATTAAACGTTGCTTCGGTAGAGAAAAAGGCTTGCCAGTGGCAAGCCTTTTTCATAAAGAAGAAATGGTTACTTCTTCTTGTCTTTCTTATCTTTATTGTGGCCTTTACCAGGGTTGTCGTCCCCATGAACGCTGCTATTACCTTTTTTGTCTTTATCATTCCACTGTTTTGAAGAGCAATCATCTGATTTGATGGATACATTGTCTCCGCTAAGGCGCACACAGTCGTCACTTAGTTCGAAGCCATCGCCTTTGACTGAGATTTCAGCGTGAGCAGATGCCAATGGCAGTATAAGAGCCACAAGTAAAAGTGCTTTTTTCATGATTACCTCATTAAGTTATTTTTAGTGCGGTAATTAGAGCATAAGCCGCAATGGCGCAATTTCAATTTTCTGCCAATTATGGTGCCGATTCAATCTATGAGACCGACAACCTCATGGGTTTGTAGGTTCATTCTAGTAATCGACAATTTTATTTCTGCGCAACTAGCTCACCCCAAGCCGCAATCTTTTGGCCGAAGTTGGAACTCTTCAATCGATCCTATTTCTTGTCCTAGATGGATGCGCGGAGCCTCCGAATGCGCTTGACCTTGAGAGTGCATGATCAAACGATTTGCAGTACGAGGTTTCAATTCGTTCACAACGAAGCGAATCATGTCTGCGCGCGTCAGCTTCTTCAACTCCGCCAGTACCTTGTCACGTTGGTTAAACTCAGTGTCCTTATTTCCTATCGCAACCCAAAGACGTTGAGCCCGTCCTCGAAGTGTGGTGTCCGGCGTTGCTATTTGGTTCCACAAGCCGCGCTTACTGCTGTGCCATTGGTAATCGTTTAACTCTAACAGCACCATATAAAAGGCATTTAAAAACTCATCGATTGAGGTAACCAGCTCGGCAGGTGCTGCATTAGGTGACTGCACATACAGTACAATACCAGGGTGACGATTTAGCGGCATATTGCCAGTGCCTACCATGTAACCTAATTGCTGCTTGGTGCGGATTTCGTGGAAAAACGTTGCCGACATAAGGTGATTGGCCAATGAGTATAGCGCGATACTACGAGGCTCAATATCCTCGCACTGGTGGTAAATAACGACCGCGGAATCTTGCTGGTTACAATGCACCTCACGTTGAAAACTGCCATTTTTACCTAGCATAATGAGCGGACGAAGTGCCTCTTCATAACGTTGCTCGTTAACTCTTAGAGCATCCTTCAAGGTCGTAGCCATGTCATGGGCTTGCTGGCGTTGCCAGTCTCCGTAAACAAACATTTCAACGTGCAGTTCTGCAAGAATGGATTCTACGAATACCGAGAGTTCATCGACTTCGATTTCTTCTAGCGCTTCGACTAAGGTTGCGAAAGGCGGGTTATTGGGTTGAAGTAACCCAGTAAGTGCGTTAAACAGCTGCGAAATAGGGCGATCTTGTGAAGCATTTCTCCAGTTTCGTAACAGTTGTTGTTTGATGGTTTCAAAGCGAGCAGGGCTGAAATCTCGAGAAGCAAAACGGTGCAGAATCATTTCTAGCAACTGAGGCAGCTTTTGACTGAACCCTGAGAGGGTTAAGGTCACGCCACCTTGGTGAGCGTACATGTTGTAACCCATCCCTGCGATTTCTGCTTGATAGGTTTCTTTTGCTAGCGAATCGAGGAACATCTCTACACATAAGCGCGTTTTGACGATGTTCTTTGGTGATGCAACGGCATGAGAGCTGTCGATAGCGACATAAACGACACCTTTAGGCACGCGAAATTCGTCATCTTGCAAATGCCACAGCCGAAACCCTTCGAGATCCTCAATCAACTCTGGCAGCGAATCACCATTTTCGAGTGGCATGGGGTCGAGGTCGTAGCAAATATAAGGGTTCTTTTTCGGTAAGACGAATTGCCAGCTTGGGTCGATTTGTTGATAGAAACGACGTTGGTCCTCACTAAAAGGTGTGACGGAGTACGGGGTAAAGTACCATTCGGCAGTACGGTTGTATTCCAGGCCTTTAGCAATCAAAGTGACGCGTACATTATCGATGGTTAAGTATCGCAGCAATGAACGCTGTAACTCCTCATCGTAGCCCGCCATTTTGTAGTCACCATAAACCGTGTCTTCCGGTTGATAGTGCTGCATGTTGATCACCAGATGGCTGACGAGATCCATTGGGCGCGATGGCTCTTGGAAGCGGAAAGCCGATTCTAATACCGCTTGTTTTTCGAGATAGCGCCATTCATCTAACCCGTCTTGTTTGATCATCGAGAGGTATTGAAAAACCGCTTGAACGATATCATCAACATGATCTAAGCCGTTTGGCGTCAGGGTGCAGCTTACGGTAAAGTCTCGGTAGTTACTGCCACTCGCGCCGCCGCCCGCTGAGAGAGAGGTAATCCAGCCTTTTTCTTTGAGTTGAAGCATCAAACTGCCTTCTCCTTCATAACCCAACAGGTGAGCAAAGTAGGAGAGTGGCTTCACGCTATAATGCGCATCCATTCCCGGCATGGGGAATGTGAGAATCAGTTTACGGAACTCTTTGAGCGGCTCGACTTGAACCAAAATGCCCGTGCTTTCCTCAGTGCCTATCGGTACATCAATCGATTTTCCACGAAGGTGGTGATTTGGGATGTCGGCAAACATGGTTTCTACCCAAGCTTGCTGTTCATCGAGCGACTGTGGCCCAAATAGAGTCAGTGTCATCAAATCGGCGGAATACTGAGAGTGGTGAAACTCCACAATTTCGTCGCGGATGGATTTACCATCTCGGTCGCCAAGAGTATCTAAGTTTCCGACAGAGAATTTTGAAAACGGGTGCTCTGGATTGATGACTTCTTTGTTAACTTGATACAGGCGACGAGAATCATCATTGAGTTTGAGCTTGTATTCGGAGTCGACAGCCTGGCGTTCTTTGTCTAATGCTTCTTCGTTAAACAAAGGTGCGGTAAAAAATTGGCTAAATCGATCTAAGGCACTTTCAAAGGCATTTGGAGCAATATTGAAAAAGAAACAAGTGTGCTCTGTACCAGTCCAAGCGTTGTTTGTTCCACCGTGTTGGCTAATATAGCTTTGAAACTCGCCCACTTTAGGGTATTTTTCCGTACCCAAAAAAAGCATGTGTTCTAAATAGTGTGCCAGACCTTGGCGATCGTTTGGGTCGTCGAAGTGTCCAACGTTCACTGCCAGAGCAGCTGCCGACTGTTGAGCTGTATCGGAATGAATCAGCAGTACACGCAGTTCATTGCTCAAGGTAATGTAGCGGTATTGATTTGAATCGTTAGGACTTAGATGCACGATGCGTCTCCAGATTTCGCATTACAGTAATTTAGGCTCCCCTCGCGGGGGGCGCAAAGTTTGCGTTTCGACAAATACTGCTTGCCGTATTTTTGTTATTCGTAGACTTCTGCACAGGCCCATCGCGTTTGCGTATGGGGAAGAACTGTTTGAGTGAATGCTCTGAACTCATTGCACAGTTAAATAGTGTGATGAACTGAGTACATTCTTTTAATAGATTGTTAAGAAAGTCGCTATCTTTAACAAGCTAATTGGTATAATGAACAGATAATTATATCAGTATTTTTGTTTCGTCATTGTTAAAGTTAGCCCCGTCTATCTAATAAAGATAGCAGTCAACCTTTTGGTAGCGTTAGCTATCCCTAGGAAATAACATGAAAATATTCATCATGCGTCACGGTGAAGCCGAGCATTTTGCAGATTCAGACGCAGCACGACAATTGACCCCAAGAGGCAGAGTCGAATCAGAAGCGGTTGCGAGAGCCTGTAAAGAACAGGGTTTTGCGCAATTCGATAAAGTGTTGGTGAGTCCGTACATTAGAGCTCAACAAACTTGGCAAGAGATCAGTGCGTATTTCTCTGCAAAAAGCATTGAAACTTGTGAAGATATTACACCTTATGGCCAGTCCGAGCATGTCTTCGATTTCGCAAGTGCATTAATCGAAGTCGAACAATTGGACTCGCTTTTGTTCGTATCGCATTTGCCTTTGGTCGGTTATCTGACTTCAGAGTTTGTAAAAGACATGACACCACCGATGTTTCCTACATCAGGGCTAGTGTGCATTGAATATGATTTACAAACACAAAATGGTGAAGTGCTTTGGCATATTACGCCATAAGTGTCTAAACCAAGATAAGCGTTTGCAAATTAGAGACAGAATAAGAAAGGCAGGAGATCCCTGCCTTTTCGTTTCGTCGTGTCTACAGCAAGCCTGTTACTTTTCAGGAATAGAAAGCAACACTAACAACGCACCATCACCACCAAATTCTAGTGGCGCTTGGTGAAAAGCCATAACGTCAGGATGCTGTGCTAACCAAAGTGGGGCTTTCTGTTTCAGGATGTGTTTCCCAATACCATGTTGCACACACGCACAATGAATCTCGTTTTTGATGCAATAGGCTATCATCGCACCAAGCTCGCGTTTTGCTTCTTGCTGTGTCATGCCGTGCATATCGAGGAACACGTCCGGTACATACACGCCACGACGTAGACGTTTGACTTCATAAGTGGAGACGTCGTCACGTGCATAACGAGTTGGACCTTCATCGTTTAATAGAGGGACAAACTCGTCTGAAAAGTAAAATTCAGAGTCACTCGCTTCACGGTTGGAGCGCTTGATTTCTTTTTGCTTAGTATTTTTTTTTGGTTGCTGGATTATGGTATCCTGTCGCAACTTTTTTACGCCCTGTACTGCTTCCTGAAACAAGGCGAAATCGTCATCGTTCTCGGTGTCTTTTTTGCTCATTAGGTAAACAATTTCATTAATAAACTTTATTGGCAGTATTGTAGCGCTTTTCGGAGGCAATTTTGGATAAGATTTTTGTAGAAGAAGCGGTATCGGAACTGCATACCCTTCAAGATATGATTCGTTGGACGGTAAGCCGCTTTAATGCAGCGAACCTGTTTTACGGTCATGGTACTGATAATGCGTGGGATGAAGCTGTTCAGCTTATCCTGCCAACCTTATACTTGCCGATTGATGTGCCTCCGCACGTATTGAACTCTCGCCTAACGACAAGCGAGCGTCTGCGTATTGTTGAGCGCGTAGTAAAACGCATCAACGAGCGTACGCCAACAGCATACCTAACAAACAAAGCATGGTTCTGCGGTCTTGAGTTCTTCGTTGATGAGCGTGTACTTGTGCCACGTTCTCCTATCGGCGAATTGATTCAAGCGGAATTCCAACCTTGGTTGGTGGAAGAGCCTACGCGCATCATGGACCTATGTACGGGTTCTGGTTGTATCGCGATTGCTTGTGCGCACGCTTTCCCTGAAGCAGAAGTGGATGCTATCGACATCTCTACAGATGCTCTACAAGTGGCTGAGCAAAACGTACAAGATCACGGCATGGAGCAGCAAGTGTTCCCAATTCGCTCTGATTTGTTCCGTGATCTTCCAAAAGAGAAATACAATCTAATCGTGTCCAACCCACCATATGTGGATGAAGAAGACATGAACAGCCTGCCAGATGAGTTCACGCATGAGCCTGAGCTTGGGCTAGCTGCGGGTACAGATGGTCTAAAACTAGTGCGTCGTATTCTTGCTAACGCGCCAGATTATCTAACAGATAACGGCATTCTTATTTGTGAAGTCGGAAACTCAATGATTCATATGATGGAACAGTACCCAGAGATTCCATTTACTTGGATTGAGTTCGAGAACGGCGGTCATGGCGTATTTATGCTAACGCGTGACCAGCTGGTTGAGTGTGCAGAAGAGTTTAAACTGTACAAAGACTAATAGAGTCTTGCACTAAACATCAAAACACCGAGCTTTATGCTCGGTGTTTTTTTTATGCATACCTCGCCGATATTAACTCTTTACATCAAAACGTAATAAAGCCACTATGAATCCACGAAGAATTGGAAAGCAGCTATGCTCTGTTTTGAGAGAGCGTGGCGATAAAAACTTGAGGAAGTAATGGCAGGAAACAGTATCGGACAACATTTCCGAGTGACGACATTCGGGGAAAGTCACGGTATCGCACTGGGATGTATCGTAGACGGATGTCCTCCGGGGTTGGAAATTACAGAAGCAGATCTACAAATCGATCTCGACCGCCGTCGTCCAGGCACATCACGTTACACCACACAACGTCGTGAACCGGATGAAGTTAAAATTCTTTCTGGCGTTTTTGAAGGCAAAACCACGGGCACATCGATCGGTTTGCTAATTGAAAACACCGATCAGCGCTCAAAAGACTACTCTGACATCAAAGATAAGTTCAGACCGGGTCATGCTGATTACACTTACCACCAAAAATATGGCATCCGCGACTATCGCGGTGGCGGCCGTTCTTCAGCTCGTGAAACCGCAATGCGTGTGGCTGCTGGTGCAATCGCGAAGAAATACTTAAAAGATGAGTTTGGTGTTGAGATTCGTGCTTACTTGTCACAAATGGGTGATGTATCTATCGACAAGGTAGATTGGAACGAAATCGAGAACAATGCATTCTTCTGCCCTGATGCTGACAAAGTAGAAGCATTTGACCAACTTATCCGTGACCTGAAAAAAGAAGGCGACTCTATTGGCGCAAAAATCCAGGTTGTGGCAACTAACGTGCCTGTTGGTCTTGGGGAACCCGTATTTGACCGTTTGGATGCAGACATCGCGCACGCACTAATGAGCATCAACGCGGTGAAAGGCGTGGAAATCGGAGACGGTTTCGACGTGGTAAACCAAAAAGGCAGTCAGCACCGTGATACGCTTGCTCCTGAAGGTTTTGGTAGTAATCATGCGGGTGGCATTCTTGGCGGTATCTCGACTGGTCAAGACATTGTCGCTAACATTGCGCTTAAGCCAACATCAAGTATCACTGTGCCGGGTGAGACCATCACAAAAGAAGGTGAACCAACTCAGTTGATCACCAAAGGTCGTCATGACCCATGTGTGGGTATTCGTGCTGTGCCTATCGCAGAAGCGATGCTGGCTATTGTGGTGATGGATCATTTACTACGCCACCGTGGTCAAAACCATGGCGTAACAACTGAAACACCGAAGATTTAAGAGCTTTGTGTCATTCCAGCGAGCTATAGCGAGACTAGGAATCTAATTTCAGCACGATGAAAAGAGAAAGAAACATCTCTGACAACAGAGTGCTCGGATAATAGATCCTGAATCATGCTCCTTCGTCGCTGTTCAGGATGACTGAATATAAAATTATGCCACTCACTGAATCGCGGGTGGCACAATTTTATCAGGCAACCTTTTTTGTTTAAGTAGTTTTTGCTTAATGAATCGAGCCTTCGGTTTCCAAATGGAAAGAAGGCAGACGCCACTTAAAGCGTACCGCAGCCATACGCAACATGTAACCAGTAACCAGTGTAATAATAGTGGCAGTGACATCGGGAACATTGAATTCTAATAGCGCTAAGTACATTCCTGATGCGATAAGAGCGACAGAAGCGTAAAGCTCTTCATGCAGTACCAATGGTGTTTGGCGACAGATTAAGTCGCGAAGTAGCCCACCGAATACACCAGTTACTAACGCTGAAACCATACAAATACCAGGGTGCAAGCCCATGCCCATCGCAATTTTTGTTCCGATGATACTAAACACGATTAAACCTAATGCATCGAGGCGAATGAACAGACCTTTCAGCTTAATCACCCATTTCGCTAAACCTGTTGTTAGCACACCTGCAACACACGTAATTGCAAGGAACTCTGGGTTTTTTACCCAACCAAGAGGGTAGTGGCCTAATAGAATGTCACGTACGGTGCCACCACCAATGGCCGTTGCGCTGGCCACCAACATAACACCAAACCAGTCCATCTTTCTTCTACCAGCACTTAACGCACCTGTCATGGCTTCAGCCGTGATACCAATGATATACAACACACTTAGCAACATAGGGAAACACTCAACGTAAAAAGTCACTACGTTCTACGAGAATCAGCGTAGGCGAAGTAACAACACTTACAAACGGTTCTATCTCTCTTAAAAAGTGATTAAAACCAGCAACATGCTTGTAATCAAACGGCTTAAAAATAGCGGTTTGAACGGCATCAAAATAAGGCGAGAGTGTAGTGGTAAATAAGTACGCTGACGAATGAGAAATTGTATGGAGAAAGCGATGTTCAGATAAATTCAACTAATAACCAAAAATGTGGGGTTGCCTTTACCTCATAGCTAAAAACAGCGACAATATGCAGCGCATGTCAAACTGAAGTACAAACTCGACGATGACCCACGAATACCAAGACTTAATCACCATTTTTAATGACACCTTTTTAGAACAATTTAATACGAAATTAGAGTTAGGTGGTGATGAGCCTATTTATCTTCCTGCTGATGATGAACACCCTCATCATCGGATTATTTTTGCTCGGGGTTTTTACGCCTCTGCTTTACACGAGATTTCGCATTGGTGTGTGGCTGGTCCAGAGCGTCGTTTGCTGGAAGATTTTGGCTATTGGTATGAACCCGATGGGCGAACAGCAGAAGTTCAAGCGGAGTTTGAGAAAGTTGAAGTGCGACCTCAAGCTTATGAATGGATTCTGGCACAAAGCGCTGGCTTCCCTTTTACGGTGAGTTGTGACAATCTACACGGCGATTTTGAACCAGATAGGCTCGGCTTTATGAAAAAAGTGCATAAAGAAGTGCTAGGTATTTTGGACGTTGGCTTGCCTTTGCGAGTGAAAATGCTTTCTGATGCCCTGCGCGCATTTTATCAAACTAAGCCACTGGAAGCGTCGGACTTTTGCGTTAAATAACCACTAATAACCTCAGAGATACACCATGATTATTGAATTTGAAGAAAAACTACTGGAACTGATTGATGCTCGAATTGAAACAGCATCTGACGATGAATTGTTTGCTGGTGGTTATTTACGTGGTCACATCTCTTTATCCGCGGCGTCTTGTGAAGAAGAAGGGATTAGCGATATTACTGAGCTGAAGTCACGCATTGAGAGCAGCTTAGAAGATGCGCGTACCGAGTTAAGCCCGGCCGATCGCGTGATTGTCAGTGATTTGTGGCAAGAGCTCCAGGCTCAGGCTTAATCCCTAAGCAGCGTTCTCCCTTTATTTAATCCTAGTCATTTACTACTTCGAAAAATTCGAACCTCTCCATAAAATTTTTGTGGTTGTAGCGAAACTGTTCAACTTTTATTCTGATCAGCATAAAACGTGAACAAAGGATTACAACCATGAAAATTGTCGCATTTGGTGCATCTACCAGCTCTACCTCAATCAACAAACTACTTGCTACATACGCAGCAAATCAAGTCGAAGGCGCTCAAGTGAATGTTCTAGACTTAAACGATTATCAAGCGCCAATGTTTAGCGAGGACAAAGAGAAAGAAATAGGTCAAGCTGAAGGGGCTGTCGCGTTTTTACGTGACTTGGCGGAGGCTGACGCTCTCGTTGTTTCCTTCGCAGAGCACAACGGTTCGTACCCAGCGGCCTATAAAAACTTGTTCGATTGGGCGACGCGCATTGAGCGTAATGTATTTCAAAACAAACCTGTCGTTTATTTAGCAACTTCCCCAGGTCCCGGTGGTGCACAAAGTGTTCTTGCGGCGGCGACAGGTTCTGCACAATTTTTTGGCGCGGATGTAAAGGCATCGTTATCGGTGCCGAGCTTCTACGAAAATTTTGACGTGGAATCGGGTAAGGTTGTAAACCCAGAAGTGGCAGAGCAAGTGAAACAGGCAGTTGCACTGCTGAAGTAATCTCAGTACGAGCAACTTAGTGAGTTAGCGATTCCCGACACGTATCTGTGTCGGGAATTAAAACGAGAGAATACTCTTACAGCTCGGTAATGGCTTTGCCTTTTCTTAGTTTACGAACCCACATTCGACTTGGGTGAAGTTCGGTTAATACATCAACAGGTAATGGCAGCGGGTCCCCACAGATCTGGGAGGCCAACACTTCAGCTAATAGTGGTGCAGAGCTCAGTCCACGAGATCCTAAACCTAAGAAGCAGAATAGGTTAGGGTACTGATGAATGGTTTCTACCTCTTCTGCTTTTTGATTTTGTAAGTTGGCGTATTGCGTTTTGATCGTCTCAAAGTCACCCACATTTCCGACAAATGGTAAGTGATCTCGGCTAACACAACGAATACCTTGGCGAGATTGATTACCAGTGATATCTACCTCTTTTGCCCATGTTTGATTCGGTACACATTTCACTAGCTTTTCCGCATTATCTTTTTGGGCGTTTTCATCAAATTCGTAGTCAAGGTGACTGCGGTCGTAGCTTGCACCGATACACAAGTGTTGATTACTTGGGTTAACAGGTGTCATGTAACCGTCGTAACACAACACCGTTTTCAGCTGACTCAGCGTTTCGGTTGCTGGCGCATGACTGACTTGTCCTTTCACTTGTCCCATTGGTAGGGAAGCGGTTTGACTCAATGTCTGGAACTCATGGCCGTTCGCAATCACAACCGTTGAGTGCTCAAATGTTTGACCACTCGCCGTTAGTAGCCAGAGCTGACGCTTTGCATCCCAATCTAATGCCTCAACATGGTGTTCAAACTTCGTTGAGAGTAACGACGTCTGCTCCAATTGTTTAATTAACCCACGAGTTAACTCGGCAGGGCACAGCCACCCTCCCATTGGGTAGTGCACAGATGCCATATCAATAGGTAACCCGATAGTGTTCGCAGTCTCCTCGGCGGACAGCTTGTGAATGAGCTCTGGTGTGAAGTTACCCGCAAGTATTTTCTCCAGTTTGTCTGTGGATTTGTCATCCCACATCAACTGAGTCACGCCACACCAGTCATGATCAAAATCGATCTCTTGTGCTGCTTGTTCAACAAACTGACGTGCGAACAAAAATGCAGGAGCAAACACTCGTGAAACACCCGTGTGCGGGCCATTAAGCAGTGGATAAACGGCTCCTTGTCGATTGCCTGAAGCTCCTTTGGCTGGTTGTTTGTCTTTACAGTAAAGGGTGACGTTTTGGCCACGACGAACTAACGTTTTCGCTAACGCCGCGCTGGCTATACCACCACCAATGATGGCTATCGAATCAAGATTGCTAGATGCTGTGCGATTGAACCAAGGGAGATGGTTCGACTGCTTTTCACGTTGCTCCATAGAGCCGGCGATCATTTCTCGTTTAGTGCCGAAACCTTTCACCTTTTTCATTGTAAAGCCAGCTTCGTTCAAACCACGACGTACAAAGCCTGCTGCGGTAAACGTGGCAACTGTACAATCTTGCTTGGCTAGCTTTGCCATGTTGTTGAACAGGCCTTGGTTCCACATCTCTGGGTTTTTGCTTGGCGCGAATCCATCTAAGAACCAAGCATCAATCAAACCTTGTTCGTTGTATGGGACTTGCGGCATGCAGTCTTTAATGTCACCAAACCAAAGGTCGAGTGTGATTGCGCCGTCTTCTAAAACAATGCGATGACACTCCGGCACAGCGGCAGGGTAGTGCTTTTGTAACTTTTCCGCGTATTCAGCTAGCTCAGGCCAAGCTTCATGCGCCTTCTTTAAATCGGCTTTGCTTAATGGGTATTTTTCAAAGCTAATAAAATGCAGCTCTTTCAATGTTGCGTCCGGATGCTGACGACGAAACTCACTAAACCACTGGCATACTGCTAAGAAGTTTAATCCCGTGCCAAATCCTGTTTCACCAATGACAAAACGTCTTTGGTCAAATTCCTGCCATCTTTCTGGGAGATGATTTTGTTTTAAGAAAACGTAGCGTGTCTCTTCAAGACCGTTTACGTTAGAGAAGTAAACATCATCAAATTGGTCTGAAACCGGAGTACCAGCTTCGTTCCAACCAAGTTCTGCGTTTTTTATTGAAGTCATAATGGTGCAAATTTGTGATTTGGCGCGGTAAGAATGGGGCGATTGTACGAATTTATGGGAAAGCTGACCACTTTTGTTGACTATCTTAGTTATCATCTAGCGGATTTTTGAATTATAGGAATGTCATAATGAAACGAGTCGTAATCACCGGTATGGGTATTGTTTCAAGTATCGGTAACAACGTCGAAGAAGTTCTAGCGTCTCTTAAAGCGGGCAAATCTGGCATCACTGCATCTGAGCAGTTCAAAGAACACGGTCTTCGTTCGCAAGTATGGGGTGACCTAAAAATCAACCCGGCGGAACACATCGACCGTAAGCAGATGCGCTTTATGGGTGATGCGGCTGCTTATGCATACCTATCAATGGAGCAGGCAATCGCAGACGCTGGTCTTACAGAAGAGCAGGTTTCAAACGATCGTACCGGTATCGTTGCAGGTTCTGGCGGTGCTTCTGCATACAATCAAACGGTAGCGACAGACACGATGCGCGCCAAAGGCGTAAAGCGAGTTGGTCCTTACATGGTTCCTCGTACTATGTCTTCTACTGTTTCTGCCTGTCTTGCTACGCCATTTAAGATTCGTGGCGTGAACTACTCAATGAGCTCTGCATGTGCAACATCTGCACACTGTATCGGCCATGCTATGGAGCTTATTCAACTAGGCAAACAAGATATTGTTTTTGCTGGTGGCGGCGAAGAGCTAGATTGGTCTCAAACTATGATGTTTGATGCGATGGGCGCACTGTCAACCAAATACAATGACACGCCAGACAAAGCATCTCGTACATACGATGCAGACCGTGACGGTTTTGTTATCTCGGGCGGCGGCGGCATGCTGGTTATTGAAGAACTAGAGCACGCACTGGCACGTGGTGCGAAAATCTACGGTGAAATCGTAGGTTACGGTGCGACATCAGATGGCTACGACATGGTAGCGCCATCAGGTGAAGGCGCAATTCGTTGTATGAAGATGGCGATGCAAGACGTTGATGGTGTGGATTACATCAACACGCACGGCACATCGACACCAGTTGGTGACGTGAAAGAGCTTGGTGCTATCCAACAATTGTTTGGTGAGAACAGCCCTGCAATCTCTGCAACAAAAGCAATGACTGGCCACGCACTCGGCGCAGCGGGCGTGCACGAAGCAATTTACTCAACACTTATGCTAGACAAAAACTTCATTGCTCCAAGCATCAATATTTCAAACTTGGACGAAGCAGCACAAGGTCTGGACATCGTGACAGAAGCACGTGATGCAGAGCTAACGACCGTAATGTCAAACAGCTTTGGCTTTGGCGGCACAAACGCAACTTTGGTTATTAAAAAGTACCAAGGTTAACTGAATTTGTTGGCGCCTTGCGAGAGTACTGTAAACGCCAACAATCCAGTTTCCAGAGCTTGATCAGTCACACTGATCGAACAGACGCAGACTCTATCCCATGGAGAGCGGGATAGGATCCTTTTGTTCTGGAACTTTGCCCGGCTATTTAGCCGGGCTTTTTCTTTTCTCTGTTTCTGCTTTTCTCTAGGCTTCCCGTCAATTGATTCTATAGAAGTTACCTCCTTGAGGTTTATTGGTGTTATATCTTGAGATTTTTCGGGAAAAGGGCACAATCGCTTTAGTTTCGCATCTTGCGAATAAACGAACTCTTACAAATGGATGTTAGAACGCTGGCGCTATGAAAATTATTGTTGATGAAAATATGCCGTATGCTGAAGAGCTATTCAGCCAACTCGGTAACGTAATTCTAAAACCAGGTCGTACACTGACCGCCGATGATTTAGTGGATGTTGATGCCCTAATGATTCGCTCAGTCACCAAAGTGAATGCTGACCTGATCAGCAAAGCAAACAAGCTGAAGTTTGTTGGTACGGCCACGGCAGGCATGGATCATGTTGACCAAGCACTCTTAAAAGAGAAAGGCATTTTCTTCACTGCTGCGCCAGGGTGTAACAAAGTGGGTGTAGCGGAATACGCGTTCAGCGTGATGATGGTGCTCGCTCAGCAACAAGGTTTCTCGGTATTTGACAAGACGGTAGGTATTATTGGTGCAGGCCAAGTAGGTAGCTACCTAGAGAAATGTTTGAAAGGCATGGGTATTAAAGTTCTCATCAATGACCCATTCAAACAAGAGGCTGGTGATCCTCGTAGCTTTACTCCGTTGACAGAACTGATTGAAAGCTCAGACATCATTACACTACATACGCCAATCACCAAAGATGGCCCATACCCAACGCATCATTTGATTGATGAGAAGGTATTAAATGGTCTCCGCAGCGATCAAATTTTGATTAACGCGGCTCGAGGTCCCATCGTTGACAACGCTGCTTTGAAGCAACGTCTTTTGAAAAATGATGGCTTTACAGCGGCACTCGACGTATTTGAATTTGAACCAGAGGTTGATATGGAGCTTCTGCCTCTGCTAGCATTCGCAACCCCTCACGTTGCAGGCTACGGCTTGGAAGGGAAAGCTCGCGGTACAACGATGATTTTCAACAGCTACTGTGAGTTCTTAAATAACGAATTACGTGCGCATGCCAGCGATTTACTGCCAACCGCGCCTGTTCCTACTATGGTATTGGACAGAGCTTGGGACGAAGCAACACTGCATAACATCACGCAGTTAATCTATGATGTGCGTAGAGATGACGCTCTTTTCCGCCGTGAAATCAGTAAGCCAGGCGCTTTTGACCTGATGCGTAAAAACTACTGGGATCGCCGTGAATACAGTGCTGTCACGCTAGTGGGTAACAAAACATGTAACCTTGCTCCATTAGCAGAACTAGGTTTTCAGATTGAGGTAAGTCAATGAGCCAGCAATATAATGTTGCCATTTTAGGTGCGACCGGTGCGGTCGGTGAAACAATTTTGGATGTGCTTCAAGAGCGCAAATTCCCAGTAGGCGAAATCTTCCTACTCGCGAGTGAGCGCAGCGAAGGCAAGACTTACCGCTTCAATGGTAAAACGGTACGCGTTCAAAACGTAGAAGAGTTCGATTGGTCTCAAGCGCATATCGCACTGTTTTCTGCTGGTGGTGAGCTATCAGCCAAGTGGGCTCCAATTGCCGCTGATGAAGGCGTGATTGTTATCGACAATACATCACACTTCCGTTACGAGTACGACATTCCTCTTGTTGTGCCAGAAGTAAACCCAGAAGCGATTGCAGAGTTTCGTAACCGTAACATCATCGCGAACCCGAACTGTTCAACCATCCAAATGCTGGTGGCACTAAAACCAATTCACGATGCGGTGGGCATTGAGCGTATTAACGTATCAACTTACCAATCGGTATCTGGTGCAGGAAAAGCGGGTATTGATGAGCTAGCAGGTCAAACGGCGAAGCTGCTAAACGGTCTGCCTGCAGACAAGAAGCAATTCTCTCAACAGATCGCGTTTAACTGTATTCCACAAATCGATCAAATGATGGAAAACGGCTACACCAAAGAAGAAATGAAAATGGTGTGGGAAACACAGAAGATCTTTAACGATCCATCAATCACAGTCAATCCAACGTGTGTACGTGTTCCTGTATTCTACGGTCACGCAGAAGCACTCCACATTGAGACTCGTTCACCTATCGATGCACAAGAAGTCGTTAACTTGCTTGAACAAACTGACGGTATCGAAGTGTTCCACGGTGAAGACTTCCCTACACAAGTTCGCGATGCGGGCGGTAAAGATCATGTAATGGTTGGCCGTATCCGTAACGATATCAGCCATCATAGCGGAGTAAACCTGTGGGTTGTTGCTGACAACGTGCGTAAAGGCGCGGCAACTAACGCGGTGCAAATCGCAGAAGTTCTGATCCGCGATTACTACTAAGTCGTTTACAATTCATTTCAAAGCCTCGCACAGTGCGAGGCTTTTTTGTACGAACGAAACAAAATAGTGTGAGATTAGTACGAATATGGCGAGAGCCACACATTTTTTATTCTCAACGCTATAGTTTTGCATGCGATATCCGATATATTTAACCGATCACCATTTCAAATTGTATTTAGCACAAAACTGAGCCTTCTATGCGTCAAAATTATAAGCGTTTGTTAGCAGCCCTTGTGTTGATGAGCGCGACTCAGACATCATCAGTGGTTCAAGCCGAAGGAATTCGTCTTGTTGGACCGTCTGGTGAAGTGCAATCATCTCCGAGCTATGCTGAAGATATTGAGCGAGCATTACCTGCTCCTCCTGCGAATACTCAACCGTCACGTTTCTTTGGTCCGACTGGTGAAAATCAAACACTATGGTCGATCGCTTCAGAATTACGACCTTCACGCGGTGTTACCGTTCAACAAACGCTTCTTGCCATTTACCGAATTAACCCTCAAGCGTTTGAGAACCAAAACATTCATGAATTGATCCCAGGTAGTCGGCTACGAGTACCTTCTCTAGAGCAAGTGCAAAGCGCGACCACAGCGCAAGCTGTTGCGATTATGAAGGCGCATGAAGCTAAGTTAAAACAGCCGAAGCCGACAAATAGAGCGACGCCAGCACAACGAGTCACCGAGCAACCAAAGCCACAAATTAAAGTAGAACCCAAGCCTGCGGCTAAGCGAGAGACAGTGGCAGCAACGGAGCCAAAACCAACTCCGAAAACAATACCCGTCATCCCTGCGCCACCAGTAACCACCTCTCCGCAGGGTGAAAAGCAGGTCAGTGCGCTAAAGGACAAACTTCAAGGCTCACAAAGTGAATTAGAGTCATTAGAAGAGAAGAATCATCGTCTTCGATTGATGCTGTCAGAAGTGCAAAGCGAAGTCGAAACTTTGAAAAGCGAGCTGAATGACGAAGAACGCATTCGCTCGGAAGTCGAGAAGCTGCTTGCTGAAGAACGCCAGCGCCTTGCTGAACAACAACGCATGCAACCAAGCACCATGGACAAAATTTTGTCGAATGGTTGGCTTGTTGGTCTTGCGGCATTAATTCCTGGTGCTTTGATTGCGTTGCTAGTTGTTATGCTTCTTGGTCGACGCTCTAAAGCGAAAGAGGAAGATGCGGCTGCACAGGAACAGCAAAACGTTGATCCTCTTGCGGCGACAATCGGTTTAGCGGCGGCGGATGAGCTTGATGAAGAGCTCACGCTTGATGATGAATTGTTTGCAGATGAAGATATCAACACACAGTCTTTACAAGAAGAGAAGTCAGATTTAGAAGAAGACGTCTTTGCTAACCTCGACGATGAAGAACTTGATTTCAATCTGGAAGGGGACGATGACCCATTTGCAGATATTGGCGATGACGGTGACCTAGATGTTGGTCTGGATGAGTTTGAGTCATCGAACAATGGTATCCAAGTCAACGGCGAAGAAAAAGCGCTTGGTTTAGAAGAAATGGAGCGAGCCTTAGATGAGGTTGCTCCAGAACTAGAAGTGCTCGATGACGATGAGTCTGGCTTCGATCTTTCGGATGATACGAATGAGAAATCAGACTCACTTTCAGACGACGCATTTGCCGAGTTACTTGCAGCCGATGAGCCGTCAGAAGAGTTACCAAGTGACACTGTCGACCAGGATATGCTTGATGACTTGTTTGCTGAACTTGGCAACGATGACTTCGATTTAGATACTGATGAGCCTGAGTTAAAACAGCCCGTTTCGGATGATGACTTTAGTGTTGGAGAGGCATCTGACGACGATATCGATAAACTATTGGCCCAGTATGAACAACCGGCTAGTGAATCGGAAGTTCGAGAAGCTGACGCCAATGAAGGTCCTGTTCTAGATGAAAACAGTACAGAGCTACTCGATGAACTCATTGATTTTGATGAAGATGACACAGACGAGTTTGATCCACTAAACGAGCTAGAAGCAATCTCTGGTTTTGAAGGTGATGACTCGATCGAAGAGTTAGACGCAGATAGCACAGACTTACTGGATGAACTCATTGATGATGTTACCTCTGAACTTGATGAAGAGACTGAAGCTGATTTAGATCCGTTTGATGATCTGATTCGAGAGGACGAGAGCCCAGAGCAGAATAAATCGGAAGAGGAAGAGTTACTGAAATCACTTGGTTTTGGTGAATCAGACGCCGACGAAAAGCCATCTTCCGTAGTTGAGTCAGAACAAACTCATGAAGATCAGGACATTGAGTCTGGATTGGACATCGACGCTTTATTAAGTGAAAGCCAACCAGACGCTGCAAAAGATCAACCATTAACCGAGCCAGAGGCTGCTTCAGAGCCATTTAGCAGCGATGAATTTCTTGGTGATTTAGAGGACCTCTCACCAGAGAATGATCCTTTAATGAGCGAGCTAGACGACCTATTTGAGTCAGACAGTGAAGAACTTCTGCCAACAGAACAAGAAAAAGCGGATTTTTCTGCTGAACTTGACGCTCTATTTGATAGTGAAGACGATTTACCGCAGCAAGTTGAAAAAACACAAACGGAGATAGAGGAAGCTTCATCACTACAACAAGAGGCTACCGATACTGATTCAACACAAGAACCATACGTGGAGTCCGATGCTGAGGTACAGCCTCACGTTGAGCAAGAGGAAGACATTCCAGCCTTCACGCCGACACCAAATACAATAGAAAATGAATTCGGTGTTCCACAAGAAGAAGATTGGCTACTGGATGAGCCTGAATTGGAGCCGGAAACTGAGTCGACCAACGATTCAGAAGAAGAATTCAATTTTGATGAGCTAGATCTTCCAGAATTCAGCGAAGAAGATGCTCTAGCATCTATGGCTGGCGAACCTGCGTTAGAAACGTCCGAGTCCGTTGAACCAGAACAAATTGAAGCCGACTTGCCAGCTGAGTCCGAAGAAGAGTTCAATTTTGATGAGCTGGATCTTCCTGAGTTTAGTGAAGACGACGCATTGGCGTCTATGACGGATGAGCCGGAGTTAGAAACGTCCGAGTCCGTTAAACCAGAGCAAGTCGAAGCTGACTTACCAACCGAGTCCGAAGAAGAGTTCAATTTTGATGAGCTGGATCTTCCTGAGTTTAGTGAAGACGACGCATTGGCGTCTATGGCTGGCGAACCTGCGTTAGAAACGTCCGAGTCCGTTGAGCCAGAACAAGTTGAAGCCGACTTGCCAACTGAGTCCGAAGAAGAGTTCAATTTTGATGAGCTCGATTTGCCAGAGTTCAGTGAAGAAGATGCACTGGCGTCTATGGCTGGCGAACCTGCGTTAGAAACGTCCGAGTCCGTTGAGCCAGAACAGGTTGAAGCCGACTTGCCAGCTGAGTCCGAAGAAGAGTTCAATTTTGATGAGCTGGATCTTCCAGAATTCAGTGAAGAAGACGCATTGGCGTCGATGGAAGAAGAGCCAGAATTACCGAGCTCTGAGACTGCAGATATAGAACCAATCTCCGGTGAGGATGAAGAGTTAAGTTTTGACGACCAAGATCTTCCAGAGTTCAATGAGGAAGATGTTCTCGCGTCAATGAACGAGGGTGCGCCAGAGAGCCCTAAGGTTGAAGCAGAGACATCGAGACCAGCTATTCAAGCCGATAACGATCATGATGCTTTGTTTGAAGTCTTTGCGCAGCAAAACGGCTTTGATACTGACCCAGAAGTGCAGCCAACAGCGACAGAGGGTGAGCCGCTCAGTAATTTGGATGATGAATCATCAATGGCTAACCTTCTTGCGGAAGACGCAAACTCAGAAGTATTTGAAGGTAAACTAGACAGTGACACCATCGCAAGTGCAGGTATGGATTTTGAAACCATGCTTGATGTTGGAGATGATTGGGATGGCTTTAAACCCGCCGCTGATAACGTAAGTTCTACTGAAGAAGTGCCTGAGGACCAGCGTGATGTTTGGAATTCGAGTGATGCACTAAGTCAGCCAAAGATCGCGCAAGAAAACTGGGCAGAGCAAAGCGACTTGGATGACTTCGACCCGAAGAAAAATCAATTTATGACGATTGATGAATTGATGGCTCAGGTCGACAGAGAAGGTGGTGAGTTCGAAGAGGAAGACCTTAAGCTCGATGTCGGATTGAACGAGTTTCCAGATGTTATCGGCGAGATCGGCGATATTGACGTAGATAGCAATGCTGAAGCGGCTGGGAAACTGGATTTGGCTAAAATCTATCTCGAGATGAACGATTCTCAAGGGGCGATTAAACTACTAGAAGAGGCGATTGTTTACGGTGAGGATGATATTCGCCGCGAAGCAAAAAGCCTGATTGATGCCATTAATGGCCGATAAACCGAAACAAAAGGGTAGCGTTTGCTACCCTTTTTGTGTCCCGTTAGTAGGATGCTACCTTTATGTTACCCTTGGTGAAACTGGCAACTTGAGGTGACTTGAGTATATACTTCCCGCCCCATTTTAGAGTTCGAAGGTTAAGATGAGAATCGCATTAGGTATCGAGTACAACGGTACAAACTACTTTGGTTGGCAGCGCCAAAGAGAAGTGAAAAGTGTCCAAGAAGAGCTAGAGAAAGCATTGTCCGTCGTCGCTAATCACCCAGTTGAAGTTCAGTGTGCTGGTCGGACAGACGCAGGCGTGCATGGCACGGGACAAGTTGTGCACTTTGATACCAACGTTACTCGAAAAATGGTAGCTTGGACCATGGGCGCAAACGCGAACATGCCAAGCGATATAGCGGTTCGTTGGGCTAAGGAAGTTTCAGATGATTTCCATGCAAGATTCTCAGCGACAGCTCGCCGTTATCGTTACATTATTTTCAATCATGCTTTACGTCCAGGCATCCTAAACTCGGGGGTTAGTCACTATCATGGTGAGCTCGACGAGAAAAAAATGCATGAAGCAGGGCAGTTCCTACTCGGCGAAAATGATTTTACGTCGTTTCGCGCGGCGCATTGTCAGTCTCGCAGCCCATTTCGAAACTTGATGCATCTGAACGTTACGCGCCATGGGAACTATGTGGTTATTGATATTAAAGCCAATGCGTTCGTGCATCATATGGTTCGTAATATCACGGGTAGCTTGATAAAAGTTGGACGTGGCGAAGAGAGTCCTGAATGGATCAAGTGGTTATTAGAAGCCAAAGATCGCAAACTAGCGGGTGCGACAGCGAAAGCGGAAGGTCTGTACCTGGTAGATGTAGACTACCCAGAAGAGTTTGGGTTACCTGAAGTGCCGATCGGTCCACTGTTTTTACCAGATAATTTGAACTAATTTTACAAACTTATTTCAAAATATCGGTAGTGTTTACATTGAATGTGAACGGAAAACATACGCTATTTACGATATCAAAAATAGGTACAACCAGTTTTTTATCTACAGTAGCTGCAAGATATGGTTTAATCCGTCGGTATTATGTCGAATTTATATCTTTCGCAATGAAGCGGAAGAGTTGAGAGAAAAGGTCTTCCATGAGTTGGCTTGAAAAGATTTTAGAGAAAAGCAATCTAGTAAGTTCACGCAAAGCTTCTATCCCAGAAGGTGTGTGGACTAAATGTACCTCTTGTGAACAGGTTTTATACCATGCTGAACTAGAGCGTAACTTAGAAGTTTGTCCAAAGTGTAACCATCACATGCGTATGAAAGCGCGTCGTCGTTTGGAAACATTTTTAGATGAAGGTAATCGAGTTGAACTAGGTTCTGAACTTGAGCCACAGGATAAACTGAAATTTAAAGATTCTAAGCGATACAAAGAGCGTATCTCTGCTGCACAAAAAAACAGCGGCGAGAAAGATGCGCTAGTTGTTATGCAGGGTGAATTGCTTGGTCTGCCGCTTGTGGCGTGTGCGTTTGAATTCTCCTTTATGGGTGGTTCAATGGGTTCAGTCGTTGGTGCTCGCTTTGTGAAAGCAGTGGATGCAGCCATTGAAAATAACTGTGCGCTTGTTTGTTTCTCAGCAAGTGGTGGTGCTCGTATGCAAGAGGCTTTAATGTCTCTTATGCAAATGGCAAAAACCAGTGCTGCGCTTGAGCGTTTATCAGAACAAGGTCTGCCGTTTATTTCTGTTCTAACTGACCCTACAATGGGTGGTGTATCAGCAAGTTTGGCTATGTTGGGTGATATCAACATCGGTGAACCTAAGGCCCTCATTGGCTTTGCTGGTCGTCGTGTAATCGAGCAAACTGTACGTGAAGATCTTCCTGAAGGTTTCCAGCGTAGTGAGTTCCTACTTGATCACGGTGCTATTGATATGATCGTTGACCGTCGTGAAATGCGTCAGCGTGTGGGTGGTCTTATCGCTAAGATGACTAACCACAAGTCTCCTTTGGTGGTTTCGGTTAACGAATCTCCAAATGAAGAGCCATATTCTGTACCAGAAGCGGACGAAAAAGGGTAAAGTATCAACTAACATAAAAACCAAAGAATTTAATGGTTAAAGTTAGATGACCCAAAACCCAATTCCTCAAGCCACATCTTCATTAGAGATGTGGCTTGATTATTTAGCAAATATTCATTCCTCAGCAATTGATCTAGGCTTAGACCGTGTCCAAGCGGTAGCAAACAAAGCCAATCTTACCAAACCAGCTCCAACAGTAATCACCGTTGCCGGAACCAATGGCAAAGGCTCAACGTGTGCGTTAATGGAAGCCATTTTACTTGATGCTGGCTATTCAGTCGGTGTTTACAGTTCTCCGCACCTGATTCGTTACAACGAGCGTGTACGCATTAATGGCGTTGACGTTGTAGATGCAAAGCACTGTGAAGCATTCGATTATGTAGAAAAGCAGCGTGGTGATATTAGCCTTAGCCTCTTTGAATTCGGTACACTTGCTGCGCTACGTATTTTCCAAGTAGAGAAAGTTGACGTTGTCTTACTTGAAGTAGGACTTGGCGGTCGTCTAGACGCCACTAACGTTGTTGACCATGATGTTTCTGTTATTACGAGCTTAGCGATCGATCATGTGGATTGGCTTGGTGATGACATCAATGTTATTGGCTTTGAAAAAGCGGGCATTTACCGTTCAGGGAAGCCAGCAATTTGTGGTCAACCAACGCCACCAGCGACCGTGGCGGCTCATGCTGACGATATTGGTTCTGAGTTCTTCCAAGTAGGTATTCAGTACGATTACCAACTAACTGATAATGGTTGGAAATGGAGCAGTGGGGCATTTGAGTTAGAGGATTTACCAATCCCATCGCTACCATTACAAAATGCAGCCACTGCACTGATGGCACTAGGGGCTTCGGAATTGCAAATCACTGACATAAATATTGTCAATGGCTTGAATAATGCTCGTTTGGCGGGGCGTATGCAGGTACTGCATCACGAACCTGAAATAGTCCTTGATGTCGCTCATAACCCGCACTCTGCTGAGTATTTGGTAGAGAGAGTGAAGCAACAATATCTGGGTAAGAATATCCATATTGTGGTTGCAATGCTGCATGACAAGGACATTAAAGCAACCATTGAAGCGCTAACTCCAGTTGCAACACAATGGTATCCAGCGTCGCTTACTGGACCGAGAGCGGCGACCGCTGATGAATTGTGCCAATACTTACCTGATGGGCAAGTTCATTTTGAAAACCCTGTTGACGCCTTCGAGAGTGCGAGAAGCTACGCAAAGGCAGGAGACGTTATTCTGGTGGTTGGCTCATTCCATACCGTCGGAGAGGTATTGGAACATTGGCAATCAAATAATAAATAAGTAAAGGTATTTTGATGGCAAGTAAATTCCAAAGTCGTTTAGTCGGCACCATCATTCTAGTCGCAGTCGGAGTCATTGTTCTTCCCGATGTGCTAGATGGTAAGAAACTGCACTACAAAGAAGAATTTGCCAGTATTCCTATCAAACCAGAACTTGATAGTGATGTGGAAAACTTCGAAATATTAGAGCCAGTGGAAGACGACATTACGTTACCGGATTCTCCGGTTGAAGCTGTAGTGCAAGAACGTGAGGATGCTCAAGTAGCCGTTTCTGAGCCCGAGCCAGTGCCAACATCTAAACCTGAGGTCATCAAACAACCAGAGCAAGTTGAGGTCGTCACTCGTCCTGTTCAAGAGAAAAATCAATATGAAGATTCAGCTTGGATCATTCAGTTGATGGCACTTAAGAATCACGAAAATGCTGTCGCGCTTGTCGCGGATTTGCAAAAGCGTGGTTATCAAGCTCACACAAAGAAAGAAAACGAGTTTACGAGAGTGATTGTTGGCCCTGATGTGTCAAAAAGTAAACTTGAACGACAAGTTCAAGAATTACAAAAAATTACAGGTTCAAAAGGTCAATTGCTTAAATTTAAGCCATTAAATCCATAAGAAAACGTTTGCGTCAGCATTTTTTCTGTTAAAATGCGCGCCAACTTAAGATGAAGAAAAGATGAATTGGATAGATTTTATCATTTTAGGTGTGATCGGATTTTCAGCTCTGATCAGTTTAGTTCGCGGTTTTGCTAAAGAAGCTTTGTCTTTGGTGATTTGGTTCGGAGCGTTTTTTATCTCCAGTAATTACTATGCCAAATTGGCGGTGTACTTCACCAACATCGAAGATGATATGTTTCGTAACGGAGCGGCGATCGCGGCGTTATTTGTCGCAACCTTGGTAGTTGGTGCAGTGGTGAATTACGTCATTGGTCAACTGGTACAAAAAACAGGGCTATCAGGTACGGACCGAATTCTCGGGATTGTATTTGGTGGTCTACGCGGAGTCTTAATTGTTTCTGCGGTGCTGTTTTTTATGGATGCGTTTACTGCATTCCCAAGCTCGGATTGGTGGAAAGATTCACAGTTGATCCCTGAGTTCAGCCGTATCATCGCCCCATTCTTCGAGCATTTACAAGCAACATCAAGTTTTCTGTCTGGCACTATCTAGTAGTGCCAGCTACTGTCGCAAATCGAGGATTAGGACATGTGTGGTATTGTTGGAATCGTGGGCACAACGCCTGTAAACCAGTCTATTTATGACGCGTTAACGGTGTTACAGCATCGTGGCCAAGATGCCGCTGGTATTTGTACCATAGAAAGCAATCGTTTTCGTCTGCGTAAGGCGAACGGTTTAGTCAAGGATGTATTTGAAGCAAGACACATGCAACGCCTGCAAGGCGAGGTCGGAATTGGTCATGTTCGTTACCCTACAGCAGGCAGTTCAAGCGCTTCAGAAGCTCAACCTTTCTACGTAAACTCTCCTTTCGGTATTACACTTGCCCACAACGGTAACTTGACTAACGCCAACGAAGTTCGTCAGAAGCTGTTTGAAAAAGATCGCCGTCATATCAATACCACTTCAGACTCTGAAGTATTACTAAATGTACTCGCGCACGAAATTGACTCAGTAAAAGGAAATGTCACGACCGAAGACGTATTCCGCGCAGTCACCAATGTTCATCGCACAATTCGCGGTGCTTATGCTGTGACAGCTATGATCATTGGTCATGGTATGATTGCATTTCGTGACCCACACGGTATTCGCCCGCTGTGTTTAGGTAAGCGTGAAGTTAACGGCAGAGCAGAGTACATGGTTGCGTCTGAATCGGTGGCATTGGATGCGGTCGGTTTTGATTTCGTCCGTGATGTTGCACCTGGTGAAGCGATTTACGCAACGTTTGACGGTGAGCTTTACACGAAGCAGTGTGCAGATAATCCTAAGCTGAACCCTTGTATTTTCGAGTTCGTGTACTTTGCTCGTCCAGATTCGTTCATCGATAAAATTTCGGTATACAGCGCTCGCGTTGAAATGGGTAAAAAGCTGGGCGAACGTATTCGTGAAGATTACGCAAACCTTGATATCGATGTTGTCATTCCTATCCCTGAAACGTCTTGCGACATTGCACTGCAAATCGCACAAGCGATCGATATCCCTTATCGCCAGGGTTTCGTGAAAAACCGTTATGTTGGACGTACGTTTATCATGCCTGGCCAGCAACAACGTAAGAAATCAGTACGTCGCAAGTTGAATGCTATTCGTTCGGAATTCAAAGGTAAGAATGTGTTGCTGGTGGATGACTCTATTGTTCGAGGTACAACGTCAGAGCAGATTATAGAGATGGCTCGTGATTCTGGTGCCAAGAAAGTGTACATGGTCTCAGCGGCTCCTGAAGTTCGTTTCCCGAACGTATACGGCATTGATATGCCAAGTGCTACAGAGCTTATTGCCCATGGCCGTGACAACGATACAATTTGTAAGCAGATTGGTGCCGATGCGCTTATTTATCAACGTCTAGAAGATTTGGTAGAAGCTGTAGGTCTTGGAAATCAAGACATTACTCAGTTCGATACTTCCGTGTTTAACGGTGAATACGTAACGGGTGATATCGACCAACAATACCTAGATTTTTTAGATGGTCTTCGTAACGATGATGCGAAAACACAACTTGAAATCCAACAGGACTTAGCAAACCTAGAGCTTCATAACGAAGGCGCATAGGATGCGCTTTCTTAAGTCGTAAAAAAAACCAGAGCTTCGGCTCTGGTTTTTGTTTTCGCTATCTAATTAGTGAATGTTATAAGCGATCACAAAGTCAATAAAGAGGCGAACTTTCTCTGGCAGGTGATCTTTGTGGTTGTAAAGCATATAAATGTCGCGCGGGTTTGCACTCCAATCTGGCAGTACGCGTACCAAATCGCCGCTCTCGATGTACTCTTTGATCATGACATCTGGCATTAGTGTGATGCCTAAACCTTCGGAACAAGCGCTGCGCACCACATTGAGCGCGTTTGCTTGAAAACGACCACGGTCAACATTCACCACAGACTCGCCTTTGCTATTAATCAAGGTCCACTTAATAAGCGGGTACCCTTTTAGCAATGAATGGTTAGAGAGCTCTTCTGCATGATGTGGCGCAGGATTCGAGGTTAGATAGTCAGGGCTTGCAACGAGAATATCCTTCACTTCGCCAATCTTACGCGCGATGAGGCTAGAGTCGCGTTGAGGTCCCACTCGAAAAATTACATCCCATTCAGTAGGGTCAAGCTTGTCCGCATTATTCTCTGTCGTTAGCTCAATGTTGATGTCCGGGTACTGCTTCATAAAGCTGTTGAACATCGGCATCATCATTCGTTTAGTTAAGTTGTAAGGCGCGGATATCTTAATCTTGCCGGATGCTCCTCGGCAGTCGTCAGTGATTTCCTCTGCTGCGGTTGTTAGCCTTTGTAGTAAAGGAGAGCACTCATGGTAAAAACGTTCCCCTGCTTCAGTGAGCGAGAGTTTGCGAGCATGACGGTTCAATAGTCGAAGATTGACAGAGTCTTCTAGCGCTTGAATGCGTCGGGTGATGGTCGCAACCGGGATCATGGTTTTTCGCGAAGTTGCGGTGTAGCTCCCATTTTCGACAACCAGTCGAAACAGGTTTAAGTCATCTAATTTCATATTTCCAGACACATTAAATTACCGATTACGGTTAATTTATAATTAACTTTGTGATCAAAGCTTGCTTTAAGTCAACATGTTGCATCATTTGAACACAGCAACCCTGTTTGAGTAAATACTGTTATACGCCGTAATATTTGTATTAATGCAGTTTCCGAGCTAAGTTTTATAACAAGGCGAAGCGGCCTCAGGTCTTGCTGTGACACGTTTTGCTGGAAGTAAACACAACAAAAATAATGACTTAATAATAAATCTGTTTTTTTGACTGAGCTTTGTGAGGGATAAAGGTATGTTTAAGACTCACAGTCAAACGGCAATGGTCTCGGCACAGGAAGTGATTAATCAAAAACTAATAATGTTGGTGGACGATGATCCAATATTTCGTAAAGTAACCAATGCCTATTTAGAAAGTCAGGGTTTTAAAGTAGTAGAAGCAGAAAACGGCCTAGAAGCGCTTCAACAACTCAGGGAATGCCAACCCGATCTTATCTTATGTGATTTATCGATGCCGGTCTTAGATGGTATCGAGTTCGTCGAAGAAGTTAGTCTCGAATACCCATATATGCCGCTTATCGTGGTATCAGGCACGGATGAAATGTCCGATGTCGCGAAAGCGTTGCGATTTGGTATTAAAGATTTTCTTCCTAAACCGATAGGTAATTATGAGCACCTATCTCAGGCGATAGAGAATACGCTAGAAGATACCGATAGTCACTTCTCAGAACAACGTGACTTTTCAAGTCAGTGGTTCAGGGTTGATGATGGTGGTGAAATCCCAGATGAACAAGAGCTGTATTGGCATCTGGAATATTTACAACAGAATCCGAGTGCGGCAAGAGATTTACTGCAAGCGCTATTGCCAGAGAAGGATGCTGCTCAGGGAGATTGGCGCTGCTCGTACCGTTTATTGCAATCGACGGATGTGATGCCCTTGGTTTTCGATTATCGTTGGTTAATGAATGGTCAATTTGCGTTTTATCTCGTTGATTCTGCTTCCCAAGCTAATGATGGAGTTGCGACGACATTGCTCGTTAGGGCATTGTTTGACGATTATCTCCGTAACTTGAAAAGTTTCAGTGCTGATCTCAAGGACATGGTAGGGATCATTGAAAAAGGAATTGAGTGTTCGGAGTGTGCGGGTGCAGTCAATGCTGTGTTTGGTGTCGCCGACCTCGCTTCATCCTTGGTCTCTATATTGCCTGCGGGTTTAGATAGCCATTGGTCTGACGGAAATACGAGTCAACACATCGCAGCAGGTAACCGTTTAGGGGGAGGAAGTATGAAAAACTTCATCACCCGCGATTTACCGCTTAGTGTTGCAGGACAGTTGTCTATCGGGTGTTTAGGTTCTTCAAGTTTTAGTTTAAGTATTACCCGGAAATCCCGACTAGTATAATTATGACTTGCAAACCAATAAGCAGCGTCCTTACGCTGCTTATTATCTTTTTAGAACCACCAAAACAACATACGTTTAGTTTAATAACCTTACTTTTTACTGGTGTTTAGATTTGGCTGTTTAATGTATAGTCAGCGCTTAAAACAATAATGACCCATTTGTGCAACGATAATTTAACGCTGTGCCTTGGGAGAAGCAAAGTCAACTAGTGAGAAGACACATCATGGCAGACAAAGATTTTAAAGAGCCTTATAATATTTTTTACTTTTTAGGTTTTATTGCAGTTCTTTTGATCCCAACACTTCCTGCAACGCTAACCTGGCTTCGTGTAATGAATGGTTACGCAGGCTTTTAATCTAGCTATTTTGTACCGGAGTTCACCATTCGTATTAAGCGTTACTTTTTCAATACTGTTGGTGGACTCTGTATTGTGCTCGGCATAGCCGGCATAGCCCTTCCACTTTTACCCACCACACCTTTTATTTTGCTTGCTAGCGCATGTTTTATGCGTGGTAGCCCCGCATTTCATCAATGGTTACATAACCACAAAACGTTTGGACCCATTCTCGACAATTGGCATAAGCATCGGGCTGTTACTTCAAAAGTAAAAAAGCGTGGTGCGATTTTTATTGCGCTTAGTTTCATGGTTTCAATCGTTGTTGTCCCCCTCGTTTGGGTAAAAATTGGTCTTTTAGTGATGCTAATCGTTTTACTCAGCTGGTTTATGCGTCTGCCTGTGATTGAGTTGGTTGCTGACCGAGAAGAAAATCACTAAGATTGTAGAGAATAGTGTGCCCGCTCTTCGAGTGGGCGTTTGTATTTTCAGCGCCTGTGACTTTTACGAAAATAAGCACATAGTGGTGAAAACCTATTGTTCGTTGCCCTCGTGATACTGCGATTAGAGAGGGCGATGAGCCAATCTAAGTAAATCGGTATTATGACTACAGAAACAATTTCACTGATCAAATCTAGCATCAAAAGCATCCAAGACTACCCAAAGCCAGGCATTCTATTTCGTGATGTGACGAGCCTTCTTGAAGATGCGAAAGCATACCAAGCGACGATCAACTTACTTGTTGAACGTTACAAAGATATGGGCTTTACCAAGGTTGTGGGTACGGAAGCTCGTGGCTTTCTATTTGGCGCGCCTTTAGCGCTTGAGCTAGGTGTTGGTTTTGTACCAGTGCGTAAACCAGGCAAGCTACCACGCCCTACTGTTGCTCAATCTTATGAGCTTGAATACGGCGTTGATACACTAGAAATCCATACAGATGCCATCGTTGAAGGCGACAAAGTACTGGTTGTCGACGATTTATTGGCAACGGGCGGTACTATTGAAGCGACGACTAAGCTGATTCGCCAACTGGGTGGTGAAGTTGAGCACGCTGCGTTCGTTATCAACCTACCAGAAATCGGTGGCGATAAACGTTTAGAAGCACTAGGTCTAAACGTGTACAGCATCTGCGATTTTGAAGGACATTAATACATTCAATGAGTTATTTAGCTTTAGCGCGAAAATGGCGTCCTAATCAGTTTGACCAAGTTGTCGGACAAAAACATGTCCTGACGGCGTTGGAAAACGCACTGGCGCAAAACCGTTTACACCATGCTTATCTGTTCAGCGGGACTCGTGGTGTGGGTAAAACGAGTATCGGTAGGCTGTTTGCCAAAGGCTTGAACTGCGAAACCGGCATTACCGCGACACCTTGTGGTAAGTGTGATACTTGTCGTGAAATTGATGAAGGTCGCTTTGTCGATCTTCTTGAAATCGACGCAGCATCACGTACTAAAGTTGAAGACACTCGTGAACTGTTAGACAACGTTCAATACAAACCTGCTCGTGGACGTTTTAAAGTGTACCTCATCGATGAGGTGCACATGCTATCGCGTCACTCTTTCAATGCGTTGTTGAAAACCCTGGAAGAGCCGCCAGAGTATGTGAAGTTCTTACTCGCAACAACTGATCCACAAAAGCTGCCTGTCACTATATTGTCGCGTTGTCTTCAGTTTCATCTGAAACCAATCAGCGTTGATGATATTCACCAGCAACTTGATTACATCCTAGGTCAAGAGCAAGTTTCAGCAGAGCCAAAAGCGTTGGGTATGATCTCACATGCTGCAGATGGCAGTATGCGTGATGCTCTTAGCTTGACTGATCAAGCAATTGCTTTAGGTAACGGTGCGGTGCAAACCGATATTGTCAGCCACATGTTGGGGACGATTGATACCGACCAAGCGATTCACTTACTAGAGTCAATCAGTAGCAAGCAACCTCAACAAGCCATGGATAAAATCCAGCAATTAGCAGCAAATGGTGTTGAGTGGGATGGTTTGTTGCAGCAAGTCGCAACACAGCTTCATCGAATTGCGATGTATCAAGCGCTGCCAGCGTCGCTAGACCGAGCGCAGCCAGATGCAGAAAAAATCGAGTTGTTGAGTAAAGCACTAAGTCCGCAAGACGTTCAGCTTTACTATCAAATTGCATTGAAAGGTCGTGAAGATTTGACTCTCTCGCCAAATGGGCGAGTCGGTCTGGAAATGATTGTGCTGCGTATGATGGCGTTCCGCCCATCAAATAACAGTGGGGCAAATGTTGTTTCTAGTAACTGCGAGCCAGCGTCATCTCCGGCTCAAAGTACCAGTCAACCAAAGGCTGCGCCAGCTCGGACAGTAGCATCTCCTCGAGCTCAGCAGCCGAGTCCAGCACAAAGCTCACCACAAGTGGCTCCTCAACCTTCATCCAATTCACAACCTGAATATCACGCGAGTGGATATGAGACGGTTCCGCCACAGTATGATATGGCGCCGCCGATGAGCGAAAACCCTGCACCGCAGCATGAAACGCCACCTCAACAAGTGCAAGAGAGCGTTTCAACACCGGCGCGCGGTGGTCTAAGCGGTTTACGTCACCAATTACGTTCTCAGCGTCAAGGCCTACAACAGAACACTCCTCAAAATGGTGGCTCAAAAAAGCCTAAAGCGGCATCTGCACAACCAGAATCGGTTATCGACCGAGTAGCGCAATTGCATGGCAATTCCGCGCAGGTGTCGCCAAACTCAGCTCCGAAGTCGACGGAGCCACAAGTTGAAGAAGCGTATCGCTGGCGTCCAAGCAAGCCTGTTGAGACAAAAGTAAATACAAAACTGACACCTACGCAGCTCAAGCAGGCACTTGAGCATGAGAAAACGCCTGAAATGGCACAAAAGCTCATCGATGAGTCATTAGAACATAATGAATGGGCGAAGCTAATCAGCTTAATGGAGATCCCTAAGCTGGTAGAGCAACTTGCGCTAAACTCTCATTATAGTAAGGAAGGAACAACCGTTTCGTTACTATTGAGAAGCAGCCAAGCTCATTTGAATACTGATAGAGCTCAAGCCGAATTGCTCAAAGCACTTAATACCGTGTTAGGTGAAGAGTGCCACATGAGCATCGAAATAGGGGAGAGTGGAGAAACACCACTTGAACTGAGAGATAGGCTCTACCAAGAGAAATTACAGCAAGCGCTGAACAGTTTAGAAAACGATCCAAATGTTCAATTTATTGAACGTCGTTTTGCTGCAGAGCTTGATAAAGATAGTGTGCGCCCTATCTAATAATCGAATGGAATGGGGTTGAAAACCCAAAGGTATAACCCCATTAATTGATGCAACACCTCATTAAACCAGAGAGATAAACATGTTTGGTAAAGGCGGTATGGGCAACCTAATGAAGCAAGCCCAGCAAATGCAAGATCGCATGCAAAAGCTTCAAGAAGAAATCGCGAATATGGAAGTAACTGGCGAGTCTGGTGCTGGCCTAGTTAAAGTTACTATCACTGGTAGTCACAGCGTACGTCGTGTTGACATCGATGAAAGTTTGATGGAAGACGACAAAGAAATGCTTGAAGATCTGATCGCTGCGGCGTTCAACGATGCAGCCCGTCGTGTTGAAGAAACTCAAAAAGAGAAAATGGCTTCTGTAACTGGCGGTATGCAACTACCACCAGGTATGAAAATGCCATTCTAATCTGCTGATATTTAATTAAGCGGACTTTTAATGCGTACCAGTCATATGCTGGAACAATTGATGGAGGCCTTACGTTGTCTACCTGGGGTTGGCCCCAAGTCAGCGCAGCGTATGGCCTTTCATTTGTTACAGCGCGATAGAAAAGGCGGTTTGCAGCTTGCAGATGCGCTGAGTCAGGCAATGACAGAAATAGGTCATTGTACTGAGTGTCGAACCTTCACCGAAGAAGAAGTCTGTCACATTTGTACCAACCCAAAACGCCAAGAAAATGGTCAAATTTGTGTGGTAGAAAGCCCGGCAGACATCGCAGCCGTTGAAGCAACAGGCCAATATTCTGGTCGGTATTTTGTTCTTATGGGGCATTTGTCGCCATTAGATGGTATTGGTCCAAGTGATATTGGATTAGATGTCCTTGATTACCGCTTACGTCGCGGTGATATTACCGAAGTGATTTTGGCGACAAACCCAACAGTTGAAGGTGAAGCCACTGCCCACTACATCGCAGAGCTATGTAAAGAGCACCAAGTTGATGCCAGCCGCATCGCGCATGGTGTGCCTGTCGGTGGGGAGCTAGAGCTTGTTGATGGCACGACGTTGTCACATTCGCTATTAGGTCGACACAGAATTTAATAAAAAGCCGCTGAATTCAGCGGCTTTTTTGATTTTGAGAGTTGGGAACGATTAATCGTTCGATTCTTTACCAAGAAGGTTTTTGTAGATAACCGCACCAAGCACGCCACCCACAATAGGAGCAATCCAGAACAGCCATAGCTGAGAAACCGCCCAGTCACCCACATATACTGCGACTGCCGTGCTACGAGCAGGGTTTACTGACGTATTGGTGACAGGAATGCTGATCAGGTGAATGAGAGTCAAACACAGGCCAATTGCGATAGGTGCAAAGCCTTGTGGCGCACGTTTGTCTGTTGCACCCATAATGACAATCAGGAACATCATCGTCATGACAACTTCAGTCACAAGTGCAGCGATCATCGAGTATTGGCCTGGAGAGTGTTCACCATAACCATTGGCGGCAAAGCCAGAACCCACAACATCGAATCCTGCTTGTCCAGATGCAATAACGTAAAGCACACCACCTGCGATAAGCCCGCCGATAACCTGTGAGATGATGTAGGGAGCAACGTCTTTTGTCTCAAAACGACCGCCAGCCCAAAGGCCAACTGTCACTGCAGGGTTCAAGTGACAACCTGAAATATGACCGATAGCAAATGCCATCGTCAGAACGGTTAAACCGAATGCCAAAGAAACGCCCAACAGACCAATACCCACTTCAGGGAAACCCGCAGCCAACACCGCGCTACCACAGCCGCCTAACACTAGCCAGAACGTGCCAAAAGCCTCAGCCAAATACTTATTCATGTTCTTTCCTGATCTTTAATTAAATGACCCGCTGAACATAGTCGAGAATTGTCAATAAATTGTGAGGGAGATCGCGCAAAAACCGCAAATGGAACGCTATGTGGCAAGAGTTCTCAAGGGTGAGATAAAAGGCTGAGGGGGGGAGTGCTAAATCTTGAGTTTGCTTTGATTACTGCCTCGGAGAGAAACAACCGAGGTACTAACTTTAAACGTGTGGTCTAGAGTCGCATTACGTCAATTGTTCTAATTCAGTGATGTTGTCGAGTGCTTCTTGATTGGTCTTGCCGCATACAATCGGACACGGTTTAAAATCGTGACAGACTTTAGGGCGTTCAGGCTTACCAAATAGCTTGCACAAATTGTCGTCGTTGAGTTGCACACAACGAACACCTGCAGGTTTGCCCTTGGGCATTCCAGGTATTGGTGAAGAGATACTTGGCGCAATACAGCACGCTCCACATCCTAATCGACAATCCATAATGTAAACCTCTTAAAAATTAAGGGGGCAATTATGGTCATTTTGACGTGGATTGGAAGAGTGAAGAAAGAAAAAAATAAAAGGGCGCGCTTAACATTACGCTCCCTTTTTGGTTTTTTGCTTTTAAATCATCGTGATTATTTTAAGAAACGGTTATAAACAAACAACAGAATAAATGCGCCTAGTGTTGCGGTAATGATACTACCAATGTTGACGCCAGTTGCTCCGCCGAAACCGAGAATGCCGCCAAGGAAGCCACCTACAAATGCCCCTGCAATACCAAGTAACATTGTTGCAATCCAACCGCCCCCATCTTTTCCTGGCATGAGCCATTTAGCAAGTGCGCCGGCGATTAAGCCCAAAATAATCCAAGAAATAATACCCATGAAAACTCCTTAATGCCTTCTTGATCAATTGAGTAATGGAAACTTGTTTAAGGATAGAACAGTAAAACGAAAGTAGTTGAATATCTCCACCGTTATGTGGGAAGGATGCAAGATCTTCTCAAAACTTGAACTTTTGCGTTGAGAAGAGTATAAATCGCCCCCTAAATTCCCTTGGTGAGACCTGAAGTATGAGCACTCCATTTTGGCAAAGTAAATCGTTAGAGCAGATGACAGAAGAGGAATGGGAATCTCTCTGTGATGGTTGTGGCAAATGTTGTTTGCATAAGCTTATGGATGAAGATACCGATGAAATCTACTATACCAATGTGGCTTGTAGCTGGCTGAACAGTAAAACGTGTTCATGTAAGGATTACCCAAACCGTTTCACTTCGGGTGAAGAGTGCACCAAGCTGACCCGAGAAGACATCGACGATTTTACTTGGCTGCCACACACGTGCGCTTACCGTCTGTTGGCTGAAAAGCAGCCTTTACCAGAATGGCATCCGCTGATTACAGGCTCTAAGTCCGCAATGCATGCGGCAGGGGAAAGTGTCCGTAACAAAGTCGTTTACGAGATTGATGTGGTGGATTGGGAAGACCATATTTTAAATCATCCCAACCGTCCTTAGTCGAATACAAACAAGCCTTTCATTGATTAAATGAAAGGCTTGTTTGCTATTGGGGCTCCCAACTTTGACGTCTCGCTAACGAAATGCTGCTCAGTTTATTATTTAGTGTTGTAAACTTAGGAGTATGATTTCAACGCTTTACACTTCTATTCCTGATTGTTTTGATCAGGATTGTTTCCTATGAGGTAAACATGACGTTTCATTTCCCCCAGAAACTGCGCCTGACATCTTGGGTGACATTATTCGCACTTGCCGTCATTATGTTCTCCCCAATGGCTGTTCATGCGACTGCTACTGACGATATCCAAGAGCCTTCTGCTGCCGAAATCTCGATTGACAACTTGAACCGAGAGATTGTGGATTTATCCCAAAGCCTCTCGCAAGCGAGTGGCGACGAGCGTGATGCCCTTCAACTGCAACTATTCCAAAAGAATGAAGAATTAAGAAGCCAGTTAGCGTCAGCGATTGAACGTGAAACTATCTCTCGCGACAAGCTGATCTTGCTAGTTAAAAAACAAGAACAATACTCTGAGGACGCGACGAACTATCTATCGGAAAAAATAAAGAAAGTCGTCGAGGATTTAAATAAGGCTAAGGATGAAGAGAAGCTTGCTCTTGTTAATGATTATCGAGAGCTACAGCGTTATCTTGATGTTAGCTTCGATTCGAGCTGGCAAAATCTCGCTTGGTTGAAGGAGCTAGGGGCCCAAAACGAGCGCGCAGAAGCGGAACTAAAAGATAAAATTGATAAACGTATGCGCTTACTGTCTGCTTCAATTGAGTACTTGAGTCAGCAAAGTGAGATCATTGGCTCCCAACTTTCGTCTAGCCCAGAGTCGGAAAAAGCGTCGTTGCAACTTAGTCAGCTCATTACTAAACAAAGGCTAAATATTGCGACAGAAAGCTTACGCAACCTGATTTCAATTGGTGATAAAGTCGGTTTAGAAACGTCTGAATACAAACGCCAAATTTTTGAAGTGACGGGTAATATCACCCATGATTTACTGAATACCAAAGTTGTGTGGTCAATACTGAGTCACTGGTCCAACTCGGCACTGGATTGGTTTGCCGAGAATGCACCGCAGCATATCTTCCAGTTGTTTGTTTTTGCGCTGATTTTATTGATCGCTCGCGGACTGGCTAAGTTAACTCGCAAAGTCGTCCGTAAAGCAGTTGCATCGAAAAACTTAAAACTTTCCCACTTGATGCAGGACTTCTTTATCTCGATGTCCGGCAAATTCGTGTGGGTGATCGGTATCATGGTGGGCTTATCTCAGCTTGGTTTGAACCTAGCGCCAATCCTAACCGGTTTCGGTATTGCTGGTGTGATTATTGGTTTCGCGTTGCAAGACACGTTATCCAACTTCGCGGCGGGTATGATGCTGCTTATTTATCGCCCATTTGATGTTGGTGATTTTGTGTATGCTGGCGGTGTGGATGGCAAGGTAAGCCATATGAGTTTGGTGAACACCACAATCCGTACGTTTGATAACCAAATTATTATTGTGCCTAACAGCAAAATCTGGGGAGATGTTATTAAGAACGTCACGCATGAACGCATTCGCCGCGTGGATATGGTGTTTGGCATTGGCTATGCGGATGACCTCTTAAAAGCGGAGTCAGTATTGTCTGATATCATTACCTCTCACCCTTCGGTACTTCGCACTCCAGAGCCAATGATCAAAGTTCATACATTAAATACGTCTTCTGTAGATTTTATTGTGCGTCCTTGGGTAAAAACGGATGATTACTGGGATGTATACTGGGATGTGACAAAAGAGGTGAAACTACGCTTCGACCGAGAAGGTATTTCGATTCCTTTCCCACAACAAGATGTGCATTTGCATATGGTGGAGAAGCAAGACGCTTAATCACAGGTCCCAACTAGTGAAAGGCACTCTAGATAGAGTGCCTTTTTTGATCTTCGGTTAGCGCTATAGTTACAGTTCGTCGAAGAACACCAGTTTCGGCTCGCATTCTAACAAGTTGTCGATCTGGCTAATCAAAAGAGTAAAGTGTTCTGTTTTACCATGAAGCTCAAATGCTTGTTGGTTTTTAAATTGCTCCTGAAAAACGAAGTGGCATGTATTGTCTTTATCTTGGAACAATTGATAACGAACGCAACCTTCTTCATTGCGAGTAGGTTCAAGCGCTCGGGTAAGTACCTCTTTCAACTCTTGTTCTTTTCCCGGTTGTGCATGAAAGGTAGCCGTCAAGTGAATCATAATGTTTACTCTTTTTGTTATAGGTAACGCCCTTGGCGTTGCAGGAACTCAATTTTGTAACCATCAGGGTCGGTTACAAAAAAGAACGTTGCTAAATGCTTTTGTTGATGGTCAAAGGCTTTGATGTCACCAGTTTCAATGCCGAGAGATTTAATGCGTTTGTGGGCTTGTTCAATGTCCTCCACGCTGACGGCAAGGTGGCCGTAACCTGAGCCGTGAGTGTAGGGCTCACTTTGGTCGTGATTGTGCGTCAGTTCCAATTCAAAGCCAGTTTCTTGGTTGGCTAGATAGGTTAGAGAAAAGCCATCAAAGATGTATTGATCAGCGACTTCTAGTTCAAGTACGTCACAGTAAAATTGTAGAGAGCGGTCCAGATCACTTACTCGGATCATGGTGTGAATCATTTTTGTCATAGGTACTCCTTGATAGTCCGCACAGGTTAGCGATTTCAAAAGGAGTCTGGGTAGTACTCTAGTACGACAAATTAGAAGATGCTCAAGGGTTTATAATACGGATGCATAGCCTAGGATGGTTATTGCTCGGTTGGTTGCTATTACCTGTTAAGTTGCGCAAGTGCTTGACGAGTGGTCTCTTGAGGTTGGCGGGCGTAAGTGAGGCAAGCGCATCGAAGTAAGGAGGCAAAGTTGTTCACTTTACCATTGTATTCGAGTGCTTCTTGATAAACAGTGCTTATGAATTTAGGAACCGTCATGTTTTGAGCACTAGCGATTTCCTCAAGAATTGTCCAAAAGCTCGCTTCAAGTTTTACACTGGTCGCGTGACCATCAATACGGATAGAGCGGGTGATGAACTGATAGTTGTCTTGGGGTTGCTTAGCAAAGATTTCGCACATTTTCTTTATTCATATAATTAAAGACCCATAATTATTGTGGTGTACGATTTAAAACGTCAACTGTTTTCATGCATAAAAAAACGCTCCCTTGCGAGAGCGTTGAAACATCACGAGTTGTGAAGTAAGTGCAAGTTGATTATTTAATTTGTTGCTTCAAGTACTCGCCTAGTTGCGAGTGGTGCATGATTTTTGATACCGGAAGGATAGTTTCTGCAGGTCCCCAAGCAAATACGTTGACAGGAGTATGCGTATGAGTACCCGTCCCCCATACTGTGTTTTGCTTTGTTGCATGCTCACGCGCTAGCAAGTTGCCACGGTCGTTGTAAGGAAAGAAAGCATCAAAGTCATTGATTGTCGGTACGTTCTCTTCGCTTAAGTATTTGTGTCCAGCGAGTCGGTATGGATTTGGTTTACTTGCTAATACGCGTTCTGCTTGCTCAGGCGTAATCGAAAAATCGCTATTTGCGTTCACGACTTCCGCAAACTTCTCTGGAGTTTGCTCTTTCTTATCAAGCGCTTGGAATTCACTGATCATGCCGTAGTAACTTTTCTTTTGGTTGTATAAACCATCGAGGATCTCGAACTGACCAAAGTTGAAGTTTGGCGCGTAATCCTGATTTTTGAATGCTTCGCCGTCGCGTTTTTGTGGTTTAGGCAAGTTTGCTGATGAGTAGCTAAAGCCAAAAGAGCCGGTTTCGTGGTCAGCAGTAACAATGATCAGGGTGTCATCACGGCCTTTTGCCCACTCATAAACTGAGTTTACCGCTTCATCGAATTTAAGCATTTCATGCAGCATCGTACCTGCATCGTTACTGTGGCCAGCCCAGTCAATTTGGCCGCCTTCAACCATCAAGAAAAAACCGTCTTTGTCTTTTGAAAGAATGTCGATTGCTTTGGTGGTCATTTCTTTCAGCGATGGCTGCGTGCGTTTTGGATCGTTTTTGCTTTGACTGTAGGCAATACCATCGTTCATGCCCGAGTAAGCAAAAAGTCCAAGTAATTTGTCACCTTTAGCTTGTGTGAGCATATCGCGGCTGAAAGCTAAGCTATAGCCTTGGTCTTGCGCTTCGGCAAGCAAGTTGCGTTCGTCTTTGCGTTTCGATTTTAGGTAGACATTACCTTGAGTGAGTTTTTCAAGTTGCTCGTATGTCTCTCCCTTGTCGTTTGTCGACTTTGGAATCCAATGACGAAGTCCACCAGACATCATCACGTCTACGCCTGTTTCGAGCATATCCGCCGCAATATTGTTTTCTAGGGAGCGATGTGGTTGATGAGCGGCAAATGCTGCTGGCGTTGCGTGGGTCATACGCGTATCAGAGACGAGCCCTGTCGCTTTACCTTTACTTTTGGCTTTTTCCAAAATAGTTTCGACATGGTTGCCTTGGCTATCAATGCCAATGACTTCAGAAGCGGTAGGGATTCCTGTCGCTAGCATCGTAGCTGAGCACGCAGAGTCGACGACAATTGCGTCTTCTGGATTGGTTAGTGATGATCCAATCACACCTTCTTGAGCGAGTTTGTATAACGCTGTGCTTTCGCCTTTGTAAACCGAGTTAGGTGCGTGTTTTGCGTAGGTCTCGAGTAAACCAACTTGTTGAGGACCCATGCCGTCGCCGATCATCAAAATGACGTTTTTGATTTCAGCTGAGAGTGCGTTGAAAGAGAGGGTAGATGCAGCCACTGCCGTAACGATTGGAGATACTAAGCGCTTCATTATATTTTCCTTGTTTATTGAAAGCGCAGGCATTAAAGCAATGATTTATGAAAGTTTTGTGTCGGTAATAAAAGTTTAACCAAATTGTCGTTTTTGTTTGGTTTTGCAGAAAAAATGAGTCGCTCTCTAACGTTCGTTAGTTTGGAAAGAAGAAAGCCCACAAACGTGGGCTTGGATTACGCTTAGGAGTTGAAAGCATGGACTAAAGTTATCCATTCAGTGCCTTCACAAGAAACCTAGTTTAGGGAGCAATAAACGAGCATATATTATCGGGCCACAAGAGCGGTCGAATTCACTTACGTTTGCATCATATCGTTCTTTGGCTTATTAAATTATGGGCTGCAGTAAGTGTTTGGTTCAAATAGGATTTGTTGTCGTGACGATTATCAGACTGGTTATCAGACTAATGCCAGTATGATGCCACCAACGGTAAGTGCCGCAGAAAGGTATTGACCCGCAGAATATGAGCCATCCTCTTCTTTCTCGATTTTATCGGGGTGATCCATGCCAAGCGCACCATGCGTGAAAGATTCGACCTTTTCACCAACAGATTTATCTTCTGCTTCTATTTTCTTGCTGTCGTGCTCGATTTGTTGCAGAGCGGCAAGTAGCGCTTTGCCTTCGGTCGAAAGCGTCACCTTATTGTGTTCGACTTTCAGCGGCGAAGCACTAGTTTCTTCTTGTGCAATACTTGCTTGTTTAGAGGCGACAGATTGTTTGGCATAGCTATTAACAGAAGTGCTTCCTACTGGATTCATCGAATACTCCTTGGAACATCGACACTCGGTCACTGAGTGCGGGTAAAAAGCAGTTATATTTTTATCGGCGGCAAAGTTTATTTCTGAAGCTATTTGGATAAAAACAGGTCTGCTTTTGCCGCTTCTAGTTTCTATTGGTGATCATTAGCAAAAAATAGACCAGCAGGAAGCAGACCCTTGTCACTCGATGAACTCGGAGCGGTGTGATGATGCAACGCAACGGCAAGGTAGTAACTTAAATTGAAGAGCAGCTACTTACATTGAAGATCGTTATTGCGTTTAGTTAGATGTTGATATGCCGCCATGCGGTGAGCATCTTGTACATACCGTACTGGTGGTGCGAGAACCTCTAACTGATAGTCAGTATTATCAGAAAGCACGTTATCTGTTGGGCTAATTACAACCACTTTTAAGCTCGGGTTGCGGCTTAAGATTGATGCTGCCGTACCCAACCCTTGCTCGGTGTGAAACTTGCCTGCAACATGGACAACCTGAGCGCCTGGGTTGTCGTCTAGGTAGCTAACGATAGATTCCGCCATAGTTTCATCCCAAGTAACTTGAGCTGCAAACTGTTTTTCCGTCTGCTCTGGCTTACCGTGATGCATGGATGCCATGAACTTTTCTTTGTACGGACTACTACCAGTGTTGATGGCTTGTGCAATGAACATCCGCTGATCATCATCGAGCTTGTTAATGTAATCTAGCCCTTGTCGACCAATGCATCGGACAATGCTCTTTGGTGCATTTGCTGCAATGACCGGGAGATTTTTCTGCTTAGCAAACTCCACGAGAGGGCGATAGTCGCTTTCATAATTGGGCCAAGCGTTGGCTTGTTTCATTAAGTACTGTTCGCCGATCTCCCCACGTAGGTAAGCGTCAACAACAGGTTGTTTGTCGCGGGTAAATTGTTCCATAGATAACGCGAGTGAGCGGTCGTAGGACGTAAGTTGTTTGAGCATATCGGTTTGAAAGCGATGAACGCCGGCGTGTGTGTGCCATTCACCAATAAGAATGACATCTGCTTGTTGCAGCTCAATTGGCAGTTTGCTTAGAGCGATGTGCTCGCCAGAAGGGGTGTATAGTTGGTAGTCGTAAAAACTAGTGACTTCCGCTGAGGTTGCGTGAGAGTCGGTGTGCGTATATGAAGAGCAACCAGTAAGTAAGCCTGCAAAGAGCAAGCTCAAAGTAGAAAAGCGCATTGAAAAGCCTCCAAAAATGTCCGGATGATATTAATGGAGGCTGAGCAATGAATCAATATAAATGATAACTATTTGCGTTTGTTGTTTTTTTTGACTTATTAATTGAGTGTTTTTTTGCGATATACACGCAACATAAAATCAGCCTCACATTGGAAAAGTGTAGCGGATTTCAACTCTTCACGAAGAGCATCGGTTGCTTTCCATGCGAATGGCGTCATTTGCAATAAATCGATTGCGGCTCCGTTTTTCAAGTCCATAACATAGTTAAGATGCTGCTGGTGCTCTAATTCAAACCCTTCAATATGTTCTGGTTCTTCATTGTGAAGACGAACTTCTTGATAAATGCGCTCACGCAGTTGGTATAAGTGGCGGCTAGCAGGAGTAACCGTGACAACAACGCCGTCGTTTTTTACAACGCGCTGCAGCTCCTCAGCTTTACACGGAGCATAAATGCGCAAAATGGCATCTAAGGATTCATTTGCGAAGGGAAGTCGGTGACTAGAAGCCACACTAAAGTTGCAGTGCGTGTAACGCTTCGCCGCGTAACGAATGGCAACTTTGGAAATGTCTAAGCCATAAATCGTGGCATGGTTCGCTTGTGTTTCTATCGTCTTTTGTACTTGATCTGTGTAGTAACCTTCACCACAACCAATATCTAATAATTGATGGGTGCTCCCCTCAGTGTATGTTGCACACAGCTGCGCCACTTCTTGGCGCATTGGGTTGTAGTAATCTCCTTCAAGGAATCGACGACGAGCTTGCATCATCTCTTTGTTGTCACCAGGATCTTTAGAACGTTTGTGGTGCGCTGGCATCAAGTTAACGTAGCCTTCTTTTGCTAAGTCAAACTGATGATTGTTTTCGCACTTAAACGTTTTTTCATTTAACGCTAGAGCTTGGTGGCATAGAGGGCATTGATAGTTCATGACGATCTCGAACAGAAAGTAGGGCGGCAAATTCTATCAAAAAGCATGGTCTCAAGTGAAACAAAAAGAGCCGACTGGGTCGGCTCTTATTAAGTATTAGTGGAAGAAGTCGACTTGCTCTTTCAAGTTTCGTGCTTGTTGTTGAAGTTCAATGGCACTTTGCGAGGTTTTTGCGCTCGTGTTGCGGCTTTCTCGGTTAAGTTCACTGATAGAATGGGCATTTGCTGCAATTTCTTGTGAAACTTGAGCTTGTTCTTCTGAAGTCGCTGCAATGGTGTCGGCTTGAGAGGCTATCGACTGCACTTGTACTGCGATGGCTTCTAATGCTGTGCCCGCGTCTTGTGCTTTGTCCAAGACCTGGTTTGCACTGCGTTGGCTGTCTGTCATCATATTAACTGCATTATGAGTCGACCCTTTTAGTTTCTCGATAATTTCCACGACATCTTGAACTGAGCTTTGGGTTCGGTGCGCAAGTGTGCGCACTTCATCTGCTACAACTGCGAAGCCACGGCCTTGCTCACCTGCTCGTGCTGCTTCAATGGCGGCATTCAAGGCAAGTAAATTGGTTTGCTCAGCAATTTCATCAATCATTTTAGTGACGGTTTGAATACTCTCGCTATCGCGATTTACTTGCTCGATAGCCGTTGCTGATTGATCCAATTGATCGTTAAGTTGAGCAACGTCGATACATACGCCTTCAACAATCGCGAGACCAGATTGACTATCAGTATTTGCTGAGCGTACGTTTTCCGCAATGCTTTCGACTTGTTGTGCGACAGATTGAGCGGAAGAGGCCATTTCTTCAATCGCTGTCACAACTTGCTCGACTTCTTGTTGTTGTCGGTCGGCTTGGGTCAAATTGCTATGTGCATCGTTGGCAACGCTGGTGGAGTTGCTCTCCACTAAGTCGCTTGTTGAACGGATCTTACCAACGAGCTCATTGAGCTGACTTGCCATACTGGCGACACCCGAGCTCAGGTTCGTAATTTCATTCTTTGATGCTTTACGAGACGCTGGAATGTTCAAGCTGACTTCGCCGCCCGCTAAGCGAGTCATGTATGAGTTTAGAGTCGTGAGAGGTTGTAAGCTGCGATTCAAGAAAAGCGTCAGTACAACAAAAGTAATGATTGCCGCTACCGAAGAAATGATGGCAATGAGTGTGAGAAGCGTGTCGCTACCTTTTGTAACTTCTTTGATAAACGTACCGCCTAGCAGTTTCCAATTCCAACCTGGAACCTCTGTGTAGACAAGATACTTTTCGCCTACGTTACCTTGGTACTCGAAAGGGTAGCGAATTAATCCACTAGATTGTTCGAAAATCTGACCAAAAGGCTTGTGACCATTGTAGTCGGTGACTTCTAGTATTGACGAATCTGAGCCGCTTTTTGCTGGATGAAGTAGGTATTTACCAAGATTGTTTTCGTCGTTATCAACGATAATGGTGTAACCAGTGTCGCCCCATTTTATCTCTGCGAGTGCATCGAACAAGGTTTGTGTCGCTTGGTCTACTGGTAAGCCAATAAACGATAGGCCTGCTACCTTTCCTGTCGCATCTTTGATTGGGGCATAGTAGGTAATGTAGCGCTCGCCATACAATTTAATTTGAGCGTAATACGGTTGTCCTGCTTTAAGTTGCTGATAACCAGGATGGTTGATGCCTAGCGTGGTTCCGACCGCTCGTTGACCTTGTGGATCTTTTAGGGAGGTGGACACCCGAATAAAGTCGTCACCCAATGGTGCGAATAGCGTTGCTATAGCGCCGGTATCACGTGTGAAACTGTCGACCAACTTGGTGTCATTAATTAAGCTTTCACTGTATTGAGTGATGTTTGGTACTTCATGTCCCATGAAGTCAACCGTGTAATTTTCGACATAGACACCGGCAAGGTAGCCATTGCGAAAAGTAGATTCGAGGACTTTAGCGGTGTGCAGGTAAGCATCGAATTGGCCAGCAATGGTTTTTGCCATTGATTCTACTTTAGATTGGTGTTCTTTCAGTGTGCTTTCCAATAGAACACCGGAAGCGTTGCGGTAAACAAGCGCTGCAATACTGCTGAAAGCAATGAATAGACACAAAGTGATCACCAGTTTCAACTGGAATCCGACACTTTGATTTCGGTATCTCTCTAACATAGACTAATTCCTGATATTTTTATTATTTATGAGTTTTGTATCGGTATGCTATCGGTTTATATGATCAATTTTTTTGATATTTATTAATGAAACCGTCAAAAGTGACCAGTAACCAATAAGTTAGTAAAGATAGGACCATCTAAGCAGAGCTTTTATTACAAAAAAGCCGGGTATCCCCGGCCTTTATATGGTGATTCTTACTGCGCTGAAATGACAGTGACAAGTTCATGTGTCTCACCTGGTTGGAGCGTTTGACCTTGCTCAATACTTGGTGCATGAACAGCAGACTCCACACACAACATGGTTTGATAACCATCGTCAGCCATGTCACCCATGCTTTGCGCACCTTCTGCCCAAGGGTTCCATAATACTGCTGAGTTGTGGCCTTGGTTGTGTACGCTTAGCGTACGATCCAATACCGGGTCTTTTACCAAAATTTTCGCTTCTGGTTGCGTGTAAACGCGATCAATGGTGTCAGTTAGTTGTAGAACATTACCACCTTGGCATACCGCATCAGCTTTCAAGCTATCAATGTACTCGGCACCCATGCCTGTCGTTTGTGCTTGCTTAATGTCTCCAACGTTTAGGTAAGTATGTAATGCGCCAGAGAAGGTCCAAGCCTCGTCATCGATGTTCATGACTTTGAGCGTCACTTTTAGCTCATCGCCCACTTCAATCACCAAACGAGCGTCAAACATATGGGGCCAAATATCGTGGATTTCTTCTGTCGGGAACAGAGCAAGTTCAACAATCACACCGTTATGGTTCTCACGATGTTCAACCAACTCCCATTCTGCGGTGCGGGCAAAGCCGTGAGCTGGAGCAGCAATACGCCCAAACCAAGGCCAACAAATCGGAATACCACCGCGAAGAGCAGCTTTACCATCGAAGACAGCTTTTTCGCTCATCCAGATCAGATCTTCTTGACCTTCAGGCGTGAACGACACGACATGACCACCGTGTAGCGAGATGCCTGCCGTTGCTTTGTCATGAATCACGCGGATGATTTTTATCTGATCAACTTCAACGATAGTGACGTTATCAGATAGCACCGTTAGGGCTGGGAGAGTTTTTAAATCCATGTATAGTTTCCTATCGCTGGGGAGAGCTTTTAGACGCGCTTCTCACATTAAATGCAACATCGAGCCTGCATTCTCTCAAATTCCAGATACAAAAAAGGCGACCCTAGAGCCGCCTTTTCTTTAACGAAGTTATTCGCTAATTGCTAACTTTCTAATTACTTAGAGATGTGAGCGATTAGGTCTAGAACTTTGTTTGAGTAACCGATTTCGTTGTCGTACCAAGATACAACCTTAACGAATTTGTCAGTTAGCGCGATACCAGCTTTAGCATCGAATACTGAAGTGCAAACTTCGCCGATGAAGTCTTGAGATACAACTGCATCTTCAGTGTAGCCTAGAACGCCTTTTAGTTCGCCTTCAGAAGCTTCTTTCATCGCTTTACAGATGTCTTCGTAAGAAGCACCGTTAACTAGGTTAACAGTTAGGTCAACTACAGAAACGTTAGCAGTTGGTACGCGGAAAGCCATACCAGTTAGTTTGCCGTTTACTTCTGGAAGTACAACGCCTACAGCTTTAGCAGCACCAGTTGAAGATGGGATGATGTTTTGAGAAGCACCACGACCACCGCGCCAGTCTTTAGCAGAAGGACCATCTACAGTTTTTTGAGTTGCTGTAGTTGCGTGAACTGTAGTCATAAGACCAGATTCGATACCGAACTTGTCGTTAAGAACTTTAGCGATAGGCGCTAGACAGTTAGTAGTACAAGAAGCGTTAGAAACGATGTCTTGACCAGCGTAAGTGTCGAAGTTTACGCCGTTAACGAACATTGGAGTAGCGTCTTTAGAAGGACCAGTTAGTACAACTTTTTTCGCTCCAGCAGTGATGTGCTTACGTGCAGTCTCGTCAGTTAGGAAAAGACCAGTTGCTTCAGCTACAACGTCAACACCGATTTCGTCCCATTTTAGGTCTTCAGGGTTGCGCTCTGCAGTAACACGTACAGTTTTACCGTTAACGATTAGGTTACCGCCTTCAACTTCAACAGTACCGTTGAAACGGCCGTGAGTTGAGTCATACTTAAGCATGTATGCCATGTAATCTACATCGATAAGGTCGTTAATACCTACTACTTCGATGTCGTTGCGCTCTTGCGCTGCACGGAATACGAAACGACCGATACGGCCAAAACCGTTAATACCTACTTTGATAGTCATTATAGTTGCTCCACAACTTAATTTCTGATTAAAGATAACTGGTAGTAAAATTACAGAATCCAGTAAACATCTGCAAGTGATAATCGGACTTAACTTGTTTAAAGTCAAAAAAAAGCGACGCTTTTTTTAACAATTCTTTGCAAATGTACGTTTTTTAAACTTTTAACTGATTCTTCTGTAGCCCAGTTGGCGTAATATAACTGGTGAGATAAGTGCTCTTATCAAATTAATTACGCATGGTGTCCTGGTGAGAAAGTATGTGCTACAACTGTTAAGAGAAGCAAGTTTTTTGCTAAAAAAGTCAATACCAAGAACAGTAAATAAGGAGCCGAAAGTCGTGGAACAAAGCGGGAAAAAAGTGACGAAGTCAGATGAACAGTGGCGTGAGCAACTGTCTGATGAAGAGTTCCGTGTTTGCCGAGAGCAAGGTACAGAGCCTCCTTTCAGCGGTAAGCTACTGCATAATAAGGAAACTGGTGTTTATGCTTGTACTTGTTGTAATGCCCCTCTCTTTGTCTCTGATAACAAGTATGACTCTGGCTGCGGATGGCCAAGTTTTGATGCGCCTATCAACGATCAAGCGGTGCGCTATTTAGAAGATCTAAGTCACGGAATGGTACGTACAGAGATTCGTTGTGCAACGTGTGATAGCCATCTAGGGCACGTTTTTGAAGATGGCCCACAGACCACAGGAGAGCGTTTTTGTGTTAATTCTGTGTCGTTAATTTTCAACAAATCAGAATAATAACGACAAAATTGTGCTCGAGATTGTTTTATCCTTTCAGGATGATTCATGCTCAACAGTGATCTGAGTGTCGCTCGACTTAAATAAAAACTCCCGCTCATTGCGGGAGTTTTTCGTTTATATCTCACTGGGTATCATTGCTGGGGAATAGATACCTTTCTCTATGGCTTTCGCCACCGATTCGGCTAATTCATCCAACTGCTTATATCGCTCTGGATGACTGAAATTGAACATACGTTGGAGCTGCTTTTCATCAGCAAGCGGTACGTCGAATCTCTTCGCGACCATTGCCCATAGATACGCTTGCTCTTTGTCTCCAAGCCCCTGATGAATACTTGCCATTGACTTGAGAATGACCGGATTGATGTTGTCTTCATCAGATAAAGACAACGCGTTATTAAGAAGATCCAGGGTTTTCTTGGTATCTCGGTTGGTATAAAAAGTGGCTAATGCATATTGCATCTCAGCATTATTTAATTGGGGAGACCCTTCCATTTGTAAAAATGCGCGCCGAGCTTGAGTATCTCCCGTTTGAGACCATAAGAAATACAAAGTAGCCGGGTCTTCTGAGCCTTTTAACTCGTTTACAATGCGCTCTAGCTCATCAATACTGTGTACCAATGCATTAAAGCGTTGTCTTTTGAGAGCACTTTGATCAATAGGGGTGATCTGGGAGGCGAGTTCTAAGCATTTCCTATATTCAGCGACCAGACCGTATTCGATGATTTGGTTTGCTTCCGATGGGTTTTTCAATTGCTCAAACCGATGCCAAACCAAATTTGTTCTTGGAATTCGACATTGGCCGTCATCCATATTGAGCTGCTCGCAACGCAGTTCTGGTGTTTTTTGGCACAACTCTTCGGTTGTCACGTTACCTTCAAAACAGCCCGATAGCACAAAACATGCGAGGCTGAGAAGTAACCAGTTTGTTCTTTTCATGGCTTTGCTTGTGATCCGTTACACCAATTCATTTTCGTATTCTTGACTCAGTTTCTTAACCCGTTATGTTCTGTAAATAGAATGTAATAAGAAGGTACACTATGGACGCAGAACAACTATTACAAGCGATGACTCCAGAAGTTTATGATCGCTTAGTCTATGCAGTAGAAACGGGAAGATGGCCTGAGGGTACAACACTTTCTAAAGAGCAGCGAGATTCGTGTATGCAAGCTGTGATGTTGTATCAATCAAAACATAATACTGATGCGCAGCATATGACGGTTGCAGCCGGTGGTGAAATCAGTTTTAAATCAAAACAAGAGCTTAAAAAACAATTCAGCGGAGAAGAGAGCGATATTGTTCGTGTCAATCCGAACATTGATTAATCCTTACGCCTTATTTCTCAAAATTTTATTATTTTGATTTTGAAAGAAAAAAGCCCAAATTGTATTGGGCTTTTTAGATCGCAGAAAGCTTGAACTTACAGGCTCATTTCACCACGCAGTACTTGTTGCATTCTCGCTTTTACTTCTTCGTAAGAAAGGTTTTGGCTTAGAAGGTAGTGTAGTTTTGCCAGCGCCGCTTCGGGCGTCATGTCAAAGCCACTGATAACACCAGAGTCTGCGAGCGCACAACCTGTGGCATATCCGCCCATATTCACTTTACCTGCCAAACACTGAGTTAGGTTTACGACAATAACGCCGCGCTCAGAGGCTTCTTTCAGGTGACCAAGCAGCTCAGGGTTTTGAGGAGCATTGCCGACACCAAAAGTCAGAAGAATCATCGCATTCACGGGCTGACGAAGCGTGTTGCGGATAACTTCGTGTGAAATACCAGGGTACATGGTGATCACACCGATTGGTTGTGGCGTGATGTTGTGAACCTTAAACTCACCTTCTGGTTGTGCACCAACGGTTACGCTGTTGCTAACTTGAATATTGATCCCAGCTTCCAATAGTGGAGGAAGGTTTGGTGAAGTAAAGGCATTAAAACCGTCAGCATGAGATTTTGTGCTGCGGTTACCACGCATCAATTGATTATTGAAGAACAAAGTTACTTCGTTGATCGGGTAGTTTGCCGCAATATGTAGCGCGTTTAATAGGTTTGCTTGGCCGTCAGAACGCAGCTCTGCGAGAGGGATTTGTGAACCCGTTACAATCACTGGCTTACCAAGGTTTTCAAGCATGAAAGACAATGCGGACGCTGTGTACGCCATGGTGTCAGTACCATGTAGGATAACGAAACCATCGTATTTGTCATAGTTGTCACGAATATCATTCGCAATCTGCTGCCAGTCAGCAGGTGTCATATCTGATGAGTCAATCAGAGGGTCGTATTCGTGGATGGTGTAATCCGGCATTTCAGGACGATGGAATTCGGGCATGCTTGCTAATTGCTTTTCCATAAAGCCAGCAACAGGCACATAGCCGTGGTCGGATTTTTGCATTCCGATGGTACCACCGGTGTAAGCGATGTAGATGTGTTTTCTAGTCATCGTTTTTTCTTTCGTGTAGGGGAACAGAGGCGGGGATTATATACCTAAATAACCTTGAGATGCGAGGCTATACGCACAGCATCAGAAAGTCATCTGAGGAGATGCAAAGCCTAATAAAAAGGGCACTTCAAGTAGAAGTGCCCTTTGTAATATTGATGGAAAAACTACTGCACTTGGCAGTTCAAACAAAATGCGTATTGACCTTTAGGATCGTTGAAGCTTTGGAGCAAGCTTGCGTCTTGTTCGAATTGTTGAGCTACGGGTTGAAGACTTTTTGGTAGCAAGCTTGTAGCATCAATACCTAGAGAGACTTTCACCTGTTTCATAAACTCTTGTAGAAATAGTTCAGTAGGTGAAAGAGGCTCTTCTACCCAGTAAATGCCATAATCGGTCACGTTCGCTAGTTTCGCCGCTAGCTCTACAGCATCATCAAAGTCACCCATTTGATCGACAAGACCAAAGGATAGTGCATCTTGGCCAGTCCAAACTCGACCTTGAGCAACTTTGTCAACTTCCTCTAGAGACATATCGCGATTCTCGCCAACTAGAGAAATAAAGCGCTTGTAACCGTGTTCGATACCTAATTGGAACACTTGAGACGCGCCCTCAGAAAGGCCAGTGGTAATACCGTCACCTGAGAACGGCGATGTGCCAACGCCATCAGTGTTAATACCTAACTTGCTAAAGCCTTTTTCAAACGTGGTGATGACACTAAATATACCAATGGAGCCCGTCAGGGTTGTTGGCTGAGCAACGATTTTGTCTGCGCTCATTGAAATCCAATAACCACCAGAAGCAGCCAAACTCGACATGGATACAACAACCGGCTTACCTGCTTGCTTCAGAGCTTCTACTTCGTTACGAATCACTTCAGAAGCAAAGGCACTGCCTCCTGGACTATCTACTCGTAATACGACCGCTTTCACTTTTTCATCATTGCGTGCTTGACGCAGCAAGCTTGCGACTGTGTCACCACCAACAGTTCCGCGAGGTTGTTGACCGTCCATAATCGCGCCACTTGCTAGAACAACGGCGATGTCGTGCTGAGGTAGTGTGTAATCGGGACGAATCGTTGCAAGGTAGTCGTAGTAACCAATCGCGTTGTAGCTGTCTTTGCCGTCACTGCCAAACTGTTTTGCAAATAGAGTGCGAATGTCTTGGCGTGTAGCAAGTTCATCCACTAGCCCCAATTTGACTGCGAGCTGAGCAATATCGCCATTTACAGACTTCATCTCGTTAATCAGCTCATCCATGGTTGGATTAAGCACTTTCGCATCAATGTTTCGGTTTGTTGTTACGTCATCAACAAAAGCACTCCACAATTGAGTAACCCAACGTGTTGCTGACTCTTTCGCCGCATCGGACATGTCATCACGAATAAAAGGTTCGATAGCGGATTTATAAGTACCTACGCGAAAAACATGAGTAGAAACGTCAAGCTTTTCAAGTAACGTTTTGTAGTACATTGAGTAAGCGCTGTAACCTTTAATCAATACACCACCATCAGGTGCCAGATAAACTTTGTCAGAGTAACTTGCCAAGTAATATTGGCTTTGGTTGTAGAAATCACCTACGGCGTAAACGGGTTTGCCTGACGCTTTAAATTCGTTCAACGCTTTCGCGATGTAACGTAGTTTCGTGAGATTTGTTTCTGGCATGTCTCGTAGTGCTAGCACTAATCCAGACACTTTAGGATCGTCTTTCGCGTAGCGAATAGTATCAACGATATCGAAAAGGACGTTTTCTTTCGGTAACTCATTACCCAAAAGGGAACCAGCAAAAGAGTCCATTGGGTTTACATAACGTCTTTGTTCGACAATTGGGCCTGAAAGGTTCATCACCAATGCAGATTCTTTTTCGACGACAGGTTGACCGTCTCCGGTATAAGTAAAGGCAAAGTAGAAAACGGCAATCATCAGCAAGAAAATTAGGTTTGCCAGTGCGAGTCTGATGAAAGTGATACTTTTCCATATCCCTTTAAATATCAAACCAATAAATTTGAAGAGTTTTTTCATCTTGTCTCCATAACGAGATAGTTACGCCGAGTCTAACAAAGTATGGGTTCTTATCTCTAAGATCTCAAAAGATAACATTTTTTTAGCTTATCACGACCACTCAACAATTGGCATATTTTCACACGAGATTGATCGGTGTTACAAAAATGTAAACGCTTGTTTGATTTTTTGGTTGAGCAGGCTTAATCTGGTCAGACCATGATAATAACAATGGATGTTAAGTGATGTCTGCCATGTACCCAAACCTATTAAAGCCACTGGATCTCGGTTTCACACAATTACGAAACCGAGTTCTGATGGGATCAATGCACACGGGCTTAGAAGAGCACAAAGAAGGATTACAGAAGCTCGCTGCTTTTTATGAAGAACGCGCGAAAGGCGGTGTCGGACTGATTGTAACCGGAGGTTTTTCTCCTAACTTACGCGGTCGTTTACACCCGTTGAGTGCTGAATTCAGCAAGCCAAAACATGCTAAAGCCCATAAAGTTGTGACAGAAGCGGTGCACAAGCACGGTGGTAAAATTGCGTTGCAAATTCTCCATGCTGGGCGTTATGCAATGCACCCATTCTCGCAAAGTGCATCTGGCATTAAAGCGCCAATTGCAAAGTTTGCTCCGAGTGAAATGAGCGACCGCCAGATAAAGAAAACCATCGACGCGTTTGCTAATAGTGCGGAGTTAGCACAGCTTGCTGGTTATGATGGCGTCGAGTTAATGGGCTCGGAAGGTTACTTGATAAACCAATTCTTATGTAAACGTACTAATATGCGTTACGACGAATGGGGTGGCAGCTATAAAAAACGTATGCGTTTTCCGCTAGAAATTGTTAAAGCGGTACGCAAGGCGGTAGGTGACAAGTTCATCATCATCTTCCGTCTTTCTATGCTGGATCTTGTCGAGCAGGGCAGCACTTTTGAAGACGTTATCGAATTGGCGAAAGCACTTGAAGAGGCTGGCGTCACGATTATTAATACGGGTATCGGTTGGCATGAGGCTCGAATTCCGACCATTGCGACTCAAGTACCACGCGGTGCGTTTACGTGGGTTACGGAAAAAGTTAAACCTCACGTTTCGGTTCCTATTATCACTTGCAACCGTATAAATACGCCAGATGAAGCAGAACGCATTTTATCTTCAGGTCATGCCGACATGGTTTCGATGGCGCGCCCTTTCTTGGCCGATCCTTACTTTGTTGCTAAAGCCGAACAGGAAAAAGCGCAGCTTATTAATACGTGTATTGGTTGTAATCAGGCGTGTCTAGATAACGTGTTTAAAGGTAAGCGCGCCAGTTGCTTAGTGAACCCTTTAGCGTGCTATGAAACCGAAATTGTTGTTGAACCAGCCTTTAAGAAGAAAAACATTGCAGTTGTTGGTGCAGGCCCTGCGGGCTTGGCTTGTGCGACCACACTGGCTGAACGTGGCCATAAGGTTGATTTGTTCGAAAAGAACGACCGCATCGGTGGTCAGTTCCGTCTTGCGATGCAGATCCCTGGTAAGGAAGAGTTTCGAGAGACGATACGATATTTCGCTAACCGTATTGATGAAACAGGCGTGAATCTGCACTTATCGACGGAAGCGAACTATGACTTACTCACAGAATACGATGAGATAGTGATGGCATCGGGTGTTGAGCCACGTAAAGTCAATATTGATGGAATTGATAACCCAGAGAAAGTCGTCGACTATCAAACTCTCATTCGAGACAAAACGCCAGTCGGTGAGAAAGTGGCTATCGTTGGTGCTGGTGGCATTGGCGTAGATGTCGCGACCATGCTCACAGAGCCAGTTGGACAAACGTTGGATGACTGGTTGCATGAATGGGGAATCGACAAGGAGATGTCTCAGCCGGGTGGTTTATATCCTTACCCTGATGCGGTCAGCGATAAAGAAGTCTGGGTACTTCAGCGTCGTAAAGGTCGTGTAGGTAAAGGTCCGGGTAAAACGACAGGTTGGATCCATAAACGTACCCTTGAAAAACGGGGCGTACATTTAGTCGGTGGCGTGTCTTACGATAAAATTGATGATCAAGGTTTGCACATTCATGTAGATGGAAGCGCGCAGGTACTTAATGCAGACAAAGTTATCATTTGTGCTGGGCAAGAGTCTGTACGTCCGTTTGAAGATAAATGGTCTGAACTTGGAGAGAAGATTCATATCATTGGCGGAGCTGACCATGCGGGTGAACTTGATGCTGTGCGTGCGATTCGTCAAGGTGTTAAATTGGCGGTAAAACTCTAGCTTTTTAATGTGTGTTTACCATGAAAGCTGCGCTTTGAGCGCAGCTTTTTTTGTATAGAACTAGTCACTGATATCTGGCAGTTGTTTGGCCATTACTACGCCAGCAAGAGTAATAAAAGAGAACACTAACACCACTGCTGAAAGGCTCAAAAAGTTCGACATAACACCAAGAGAACTCATTAGAAGCAGCATTATTCCAACCACCGTGTTACTCACGGCTACATAGCTTGTCCGCTTGTCACCTTCTGCGATATCAACTAAGTAGGTTTTTCGTCCGACTCGTATTCCGTCGTGGGCAATACACACACAAAAGTAGAGCAGAGGAATCACGAATAGGAAGCTTTGGCTAGCGGTGACCCACGTATCGTAAACAAATAAAACAACGCCAAGTAGCGCGCTCATCGTTGCGCCGATGACCATCACACTGCGGCTAGAGCGATCGGACATTCTTCCCCAGAAAGGACCTGACACAAAGGAGGCCAAGCCACTCGCAAACATAAAGAGAGCTAGCACCCAGAGTTGTCCACCGAGAGATTGCTGTGCCAGCACAACGTAGTACGGTGCACTCAGCGCAGAACATAAAAATAGTGTCCGCGTGATAACGAATCGACGAAAGGTCACGTCTGTTTTAAGTAACGCGAGTTGTTTAAATGCCTCAAGGACGCCATTTCGACCACCGTCTACCTCACCTGCATACTCATTAATTTGTGCATAAACTAATGCCGCAATAAGCCATATGGCGCCCGCTAAGCCTAAACTCAGACTGTAAAAGTGCTCCGTCGGCTCTACGTCCCATAGCCAGGCTAGTGCCAGAAGGCTAGCGAAAAGCAACGTAACAAGGCCAGCAGCGCTTGAAGACCAGCCGTTGACTTGACCTCGTTGGTTTTTAGGGATGGTTTTGCCCAATACATCTTTTGATGCGACGGAATTTAAACCGCGTGAGAGGCTGAAGATCACAAGACATGCAATTACACCATAACCCGCAGCAGCTCCTGTCAGAGTTAATGCGACCACTCCGATTGCAAATATGGAAAGAGCCTGCAAGATGCTGCCAATTACCCAGACCCATTTTCTTACTGGGATGCGTCGGATGTAGTGCGCGATGCTAAGTTGTGGGATAAGGGATCCTGACTCACGAATAGGAACCAGCCAACCAATTAAGTAAACCGGTGCCCCAATACTTTGTAGTATCCACGGCAACGTGACTTTAGGGTTGATTAACGCATCGCCGACCTTCGTTAAAAACTGAGCGAGAATGATTTTAAGAAAGTTGCCGGGAACTTGATGACAAGCTGATTCAGGAATCGCCTTACAGGCACGGGCATCTTCGTCATTAACGATCTTTTCGTAAATGCTGTTTTGTTTGTCCTTGTTCATCAACCTGCCTATGTTCAACTTATTCATTTCGCGAATAAATTAACATTAAACCCAGATTGATGTTAAGTGAAGCACGTTATCAAGCCCACAGAAAACCGGTTGTTATTCGCAGGAGCAGATTGTGCTAAAGTGGCGTAAACAAAATAACAACGATATTCAATAAGGATTCTTTCATGGACGCTCTCGATCTTTTGCTCAATCGCCGATCTATCGCGAAGTTATCCGCGCCTGCACCAGAAGGTAAAGCACTTGAGAACATCATTCGTGCCGGCCTTCGTGCGCCTGACCATGCGGGATTAACCCCTTGGCGTTTCGTTATCGCACAGGGCGATGGTTTGAAAAAACTGTCAGATATCTTGGTAAAAGCGGCAGAAGCTGAAAATAGTGATGAAGCGGTGGTCGAAAAGGTAAAGAATGCCCCATTTCGCGCACCAATGGTGATCACGGTGATTGCTAAAGTAACAGAACATGAGAAAGTACCAGCACTAGAGCAACACTTATCTGCGGGATGCGCTGTACAAGCGATGCAAATGGCAGCCGTAGCACAAGGCTTTCAAGGATTTTGGCGCTCAGGTAAGTGGATGTTCCATCCAGAAGTTCATCAAGCATTTGGTTTAGAAGGTGACGATGAGATTGTTGGTTTCTTGTACTTAGGCACGCCTGGTTGTACACCGATGAAAGTTCCTGAGCGTGACCTTTCTCAGTTTGTTGAATTTCTATAACTGAAAACTTAAATAAATTGACTGTTTATTTATACAGTTTTTCTTGATTTATTAGGGCTACATTCGATAATGTGGCCCTAATTATATTTATTTCCAAAACGTTATGTCTCGTCTGTTTATTGCTGAAAAACCAAGTTTAGGCCGTGCGATTGCCGCTGCACTGCCAAACCCTCAAAAGAAAGATCAAGGATTCATCCGCTGTGGGAACGGGGATATCGTTACTTGGTGTATCGGCCACTTACTCGAACAAGTCGAACCCGACGCTTACGATGAGCGTTATAAAAAGTGGAATATGGCAGATTTACCAATTGTTCCGCAGCAATGGCAGCTCAGACCGAGGAAAAGTGCAAGTAAGCAATTAACAGTGATTCGTAAATTGCTCAAAGAAGCTAACGAAGTCATTCATGCAGGAGACCCAGATCGAGAGGGTCAGCTGTTAGTTGATGAAGTTCTCGACTATTGCAAGTTATCTAAAACCAAGAAGGAATCTACACAGCGTTTGTTGATTTCCGACTTAAACTTACCTGCGGTTAAACGTGCTCTCAGTTCTATGCGCAGTAATCGCGAGTTTATCCCACTTTCAGTTTCAGCATTGGCCCGCTCTCGGGCTGATTGGCTGTATGGTATGAACATGTCTCGTGCTTATACCTTGCTTGGTCAAAAAGCAGGGTATCAAGGTGTTCTCTCGGTAGGGCGAGTACAAACGCCAGTTCTTGGCTTAGTGGTGCGTCGTGATGAAGAAATCGAAAACTTTGTCCCGAAGGACTATTTTACCCTACATGCTCTGATCCCATATCAAGATGCCAATGGTACTTTTGATATTCGTGCTCGTTGGAAGCCAAGTGAGGCATGCAAGCCTTGGCAGGACGAAGAAGGTCGAGTATTAAACCGTAAGTTGGTGGAAAATGTTGCAAACCGTATTGCAAATCAACCCGCAAAAGTGACAGAGTCGGAACAAAAGCAAACCAAGCAATCAGCACCATTACCCTATTCGTTATCTGCTTTACAGATCGATGCCGCGAAGCGCTATGGTATGAGTGCGCAACAAGTACTAGATACTTGTCAGGCATTGTATGAAAAGCACAAGCTGATCACTTACCCGCGTTCAGATTGTCGCTATTTACCAATGGAACACTACTCACAAGCAGGGATGGTGACAACTGCTATTGCGAATAACGCAAAAGAGTTGCAAGTTGCCGTTCAGGGAGCAGACTTAACATTAAAGTCCAAAGCCTGGAACGATAAAAAAGTGGATGCGCACCATGCGATTATCCCTACACCGAAGCAAGCTAATGTGAATGCGCTTTCCGGCAATGAGATGAGAGTGTATCAATTGATTGCGCGCCAGTACCTCATGCAGTTCTATCCGGCGGCGGTTTACGCAGAAGCGAAATTGGTTTTCGATATCGCTGGTGGTACGTTTGTCGCGAAAGGTCGTCAGTTAGTTTCGCCGGGTTGGAAAGCGCTAATGGGCAAAACTGACAAGGAAGATGAAGGTATTGATGCCGTGCCACCGCTACCCGAAGGCACCGTGTTAACTTGTCGTGAAGGGGAGATAAAAGACCGAAAAACCGAGCCACCAAAGCATTTTACCGAGGCATCGTTGTTGCAAGCGATGACCGGGATCGCCCGTTACGTTGCGGATAAAGAACTGAAAAAAATCCTTCGTGACACTGATGGGCTAGGCACGGAAGCGACTCGCGCTGGTATTTTGGACACGCTGTTCAAACGCCAACTGCTTACGCGTCAAGGTAAGTCAATTCTCAGTTCTCCTGCGGGAAGAGGTCTCATTCATGCCTTGCCAGAAGATTCAACATACCCTGATATGACGGCTCATTGGGAGCACCAGTTACAAGGTATGGCAGAGAGAAATCAAGCATATCAGCCGTTCATGCAAGCACTGGAACAACGCGTTGATAGCTTGATGGCACAAGTAAAAGCAGGGCCTATCCCTGATTCATTACGTCATCTACCCAAGGTGGAACGTCCTGCGTTTAAACGTAAAAAGCGCAGTTATTCAAAGAATGGTGGCGCGACTAAATCTCGTGCAACCAAAGGTAAGCAGGCATAGGACAAGCGCGGCGTAATTAAACTCCGCGCATGCTTGAAAATAGATTACTCGAACAGATCACCGTGGTTTTGGATCGCGCCTCTTACTTCACCTTGAGTTAACACGCGTTTGTCCAGTACCTCTTTCACCTGGTTGCCCAAGTCAACTAATGTATCTCGATTCGCTTGAGTTTGGCGTTTACCAGCACTTCTCAAGCAGTAATTTAGTTCGTGCTCTTCGCTAAAATTAACCAAATCCCTATCTGCTGCCATCGTGCTTTCTCCTTATTTGTTCTACTTTTTCCTAAGTCTGGATTGGATGTAGATAAATTCAAGTTAGATTGCGCGAATTATGCTGGTGGATCACTGATGAACATTATGTTTGCCAACCAAGTCACGATTATGAAGCCTGGCTTTGATGGTATTTGGTTTAGTGATGGTTGTGTCTTAATGCTGCTACCAAGGTAACTCAGTACCATCGTAGTTAATAAATCGACCAGAAAGCTGCGGTGTGCTCAGTTCTATCACGTTCGCTAGGCCTAGCGCGGAGGTTTGCGTATCTATCAAAGCATTTGGCCCGCCCATCGCCGTTTTTACCCAACCAGGGTGAAGCGCTAAAACGGTAAATCCTTCAGGTGTTAAATCATTACTCAAGCTTTTCACAACCGAGTTAAGCGCCGCTTTCGATGAGCGATAAATATAGCCGCCGCCGGACGTATTTTCGGTCATACTGCCGACTTTTGATGAGATACAAGCAATCTTTTTCATCTTGCCTTGTTGTAAGCGAGGGTAACAGTACTCAACCAGTTTTAACGGAGCAATGGTGTTTACTTCGAAGACTTTACGCCATGCTTCTACGTCAGTGTTTCCAAAGCCATATCCCTTGGGGCCGTAATATCCTGCATTATTGATGAGTAAGTCGATGGCAGGGAGTTTATCGGCAAGCTTAGCGACTTGTTCGTAGTGAGTGACATCCAGTTCGTGCAAAACCAGATTGCTGAATTGTGAGGCTAGAGTTTGTAGTTCTGAACTGTTCTCTAAGGAACGGCTAGTAGCATGTACTTGGTGGCCTTGCTTCAGGTACAGCTCAGTTAAGCTAAGGCCAATGCCGCGATTTGCTCCGGTAATAAAGACGGTTTGACTCATACAAACACCTATGTTTTTTTGATTTCAGTTGAAAGTCATTGTGTTAGCTAAGCACAATAAAATCAACCAACCACCACGCACCAACAACGAGAGATGAAAATAGGGACAGAGCACAAAGAGAGCCAAACAGTGCGCCGAGAATAGCAAAGAAAGTAGAATTCATATGTATATTAAATTTAATTGATATTGAAAATCATTATCAATTAAATTGCATTTTATTCAACCCTTGAAGTTGATACTATTTCGTTACCATTGTTATTAAGAATTTCTCATGCTGCCATTTATCTACCACCCGATTTATTCTCAACTTGAGTTGCCAGAGGGGCATCGTTACCCAATTATGAAATACCAGTACCTCTATGAATCGGTATTGGTGCACATAGAGAAAGATAACTGGAAAGAGCACGCGCAGTTTTTCCAGCCCGAAGCATTAACTGTTGGGGAAGTAAAACGTGTTCATGACGAGGAATACGTCGAGTTACTTGTTAGTGGAAACATGCCAGCTGCGAAGATGCGCCGAATAGGTTTTCCTTGGAGTGAGTCTCTCATTACCAGAACGCTAACTTCAGCAGCGGGCACGGCTCTGACCGCAAAAAAGGCACTTGAGTACGGTGTGGCCATTCATTTGAGTGGTGGGTATCACCACGCACACAAAGAGTTTGGCAGTGGTTTTTGTTTATTTAATGACTTAGTGATCGCGGCCAGGCAAGCGCTCGAAGTCGAGCATGTCGATAAAGTATTGATCATTGATAGTGATGTTCACCATGGGGATGGAACAGCAACTTTATGTGACGATGAGCCAGATATCATCACGCTTTCTTTCCACTGTGATAAAAACTTTCCAGCGAGGAAGCCTCAGTCTGACCTAGATGTGCCTTTGGTGCGAGGAACAGGTGATGAGGATTTTTTAATGGCGTTTAAAGAAGTGGTCGATATGGCACTTAATCTTCATCGCCCTGATTTAGTTATCTACGATGCTGGTGTCGATATACATCAGGACGATGAGCTTGGATATTTTGATGTGTCGACGCAAGGGATTTTAGAACGTGATAGATTTTTAATGCAAACAATGAAATCTCGAGGTATCCCTGTCGCAGCTGTCGTTGGAGGTGGATATCGAACGAATCATGCTGACCTCGTCCCAATTCATTTGCAGCTTATCAATGCCGCTAAAGAAGTCTTTATTGATGAGTAGATACAACTAGACGTAAATATCAAATTGATTCAACACTGGAACGAACGAAAAGGGCATTAATTTTTTGTGGGTTCTTTCTGAGTGTGGCGGAGTGCTTAGTTGCGTTCAAGAAGTGATAAGCGATTTGTACAAATCTTTTTAAGTCTGGAGATGCGAAAAAGCCCGCTAATTTCTTAGCGGGCTTTTTCTAAAAGTGGCGGAGAGATAGGGATTTGAACCCTAGATACGCTATTAACGTATGCCGGTTTTCAAGACCGGTGCTTTCAACCACTCAGCCATCTCTCCGTTGTTAAGGCGCATAATATAAGGCTTTGAAAATATTGTAAACCCCTAGTTGAACTGATTGGATGTTTATACTGCGCAAATTTGTGGTTTGTGTTGTTTAAATAAACAAAAACTCCCCAAAAAGGGGAGTTTGAATAGTATATGGATTGCTAGGTATTAATCGTTTTTAGAATAAAAACGCTGTAACTCAGTTAAACCTTGCATCAAAACTGGCAACTTCGGTGCATCATCTCGAAGTCGTTTGTAGTTTTTGTCATACAGCTTGTAGTTGCCAAACTTATCGATCACTGTGGTTTGCGAGCTAGTAATTAAGGCAAGCTCGCGAGTATCGCCCGCCAAGATCCAGCGACGACGACTTTCATCGAATAGGTTGCGACCACTACTGTAATCATATGGGTTGGAAGATACGCCGAGCATATCTTGCAACAGTGTAACTGAGAGGTCCAAGTGACTTGTGCTGTGATTAAATTCGCCAGCCAGCATTCCAGGCCAATGGATCACCATCGGAACTTGTAATTGATAACGGCTGTAGTTGCTGTTTGCTCCCCAGCTGTTCGTATTGGTTTCGTTAAATTCACTACCGTGATTAGAAGTGATGATTACGATGGTGTTTGTCAGTTGTCCCGTCGTTTCCAGTTCATCAATAATACCGGCGATAGTTCTATCCGCCGACTTCACTGCATATTCATAAGCTTTTTTGAATCGCTCACTTGCAGGCATTTCTTCGTCATTATTTGAAGGAATCGATTCAAAATTATCAACGGTGGTGACTTCGATGTAACTAAACCATGGCTGACTTGCTTTCTCTGCTAACCATGTATTCCAGTTTGCGATAGATTGTTTATCGGTATGAGCTTGCGTGCCATCTAGGTCTTCCGCTAAGTTCAAGTCGCGGAAAATAATTTCTGAGTAGAGATCATCTTCAAACCCACTGCCACTGAATAAACCAAAGTTGTAGCCCTGATCTTTCAGTACATCGAGCAATACTGGGGAAGCACCTTGCGCCTTGATGCTTGATGCATAACTGGTCGGTAAGCCATAGAACAAACCAAAGGCCCCGTATGTATCATTACTTGAGCTGTAATGATTACGGAAGTTCTGATTGTTTTCAGCAAACTCATAGAGGTTAGGCATCTCTTCTTGGTTCAGCGCATCCGCTCGTAAATTGTTTATGCTGATCATCAACACATTGAGCTTATTAACTCGGCGGTTAAACTCAAGCTTTTCAAGAGGGTAGTTGACTAACTCTACGTTGCCTTCGTTTTCTGCCAAACGTTTTAGGTATTCCTCACGGTCAAGTAGACCATGTTTTTCCATAAAACTCTTCGCCGTCATCGGGTAAGACAAAGGGAAGTTTGAACGCTGGCTAGTAATTGGGTTGTAAAAATACGCATCTGCCCAAATGTAAACCAAATGGCTGGTCATAAAGCTGAGGAAAAAGACGGCCGCGAGAGGGCGTCCTACGTGCTTATGAGATAGTTTGCGCTGTTTTCGCCATACCCATTCGGATAGTGCGAGTTGAATAAGGAAGATCAGCGGCATCACAACAAATAAATGTTGTAGGTCAGTGCTGAGCGCACTTTTGTCTTCGCTGAATAGTAACTCCCAGACAACGGGAGTTAAGTGCAAATTGATCGACTGATACGCTTGGGTATCAATTAATAATATGGTTTGCCCAACGGTTGCGAAAATCACTGCCACCAAACGGAACAATTTCCGCGATGGCAGGATAAACGTCAACGGGAATAGAACAAGCAAGTAAAGTGCGAAAACTAGAAAGCCAAAGTGACCAACCCAAGAAACCGCCAGATAAAACTGACCAAGTAACGTCTCGGGCCAAGGAGACTGAACAATGTAGCGTGTGCCTATCAACATCGAAGCAACGATATTGAAGAATGCAAACCAGTGACCCCAACCAACTAGTCGAGATACACGTTCGCCGTATGAGTTTCCGCTGTCTACCATGTATGTGTTCTATTGTCCGTGATTAGTGTGTTTTTGGTGTTTCTAAAGAAGACATCAGCGCCTGAGCAAATTTTTCAGCAATCGCTTTGCGTTGTGAAGCAGCAACACGTTGATTTAAGACATTGGTTGCGATATTTCCGGCAATCATTAGCGTCAACTCAGGAGAAGCAGCGTGTTTTTCAAGAACTGTTGCTACTTCAGCAAGAATTTTTTCTACTTGCTCGTCAGTATATTTAGATGTAATCGGCATAAAGACTCTAATAATGATAGTAAAAGCGGCTTATGATAACCTACAATGCCCATCAACTAAAACCTTGTAGCAAGATAAAATCACTATGAGTCTTCATCTTTCAAACGTTATTCTGCATCAACTGTGCAAAAACGATCAGGACGAGCTGGTTGTAAACTTTCGTCCAGCATCATTAGAGAACGATGCATCTACAGAAAACTTAGTCGCTGAGCTTCACCGAGTATTCCATTCTAAAGCTGGTAAAGGTTTTGGCGCTTTCCAGTCAGACAGCGAATTTCAATTTTGGCTTCAAGAAATGCGCAAAGGAGAGCGAGATTTTTACGACTTCTCACAAATTAGTGCAAATCGCTTGAAAGAAGAGTTGATTAAGTACCCATTTGCGGATGAAGGTATCTTGGTTTTCGCTGAGTATCAGAGTTTAGCAACGGACTACTTGTTCATCGGTATCTTACCAATGAATCAGAGTTTAAAAGTGACCGAAGGTTTGGACATCAGTGCGACAGATTACCTTGATATCACCAAAATGGATATTGCCGCACGCATCGACCTGTCGAGCTACGAGACCGACAAGGAATCCAATCGTTATCTGCAATACATTAAAGGACGCGTTGGCCGTAAAGTGGCGGACTTCTTCCTAGATTTTCTGCAAGCGGATATTGGCTTAGATACTAAACAACAAAACTTAGTGTTGATGCAGGCGGTGGATGATTTTTGTGCTGACTCGAAGCTAGAAAAGCAAGAAGTGAACGAGTACAAGAAACAAGTTTACGACTACTGCAATGAGCAAATTAAATCCGGTGATGAGGTTCAAATCTCAGAGCTTTCCGGAGAGCTTCCTCAAAGCCAAGATGGCACGAGCTTTATGGATTTCACCAAAGAGCAAGGGTACGAGCTTGAAGAGTCTTTCCCAGGTGATCGTGCGACGGTTCGCAAACTGACTAAATTTGTTGGAGCTGGTGGTGGTTTGAATATTAGCTTCGATAGTCTCTTACTTGGCGAGCGTATTTTTTATGATCCAGAGACGGATACCTTAACGATTAAAGGGACGCCTCCAAATCTAAAAGATCAGTTAAGTCGCAATTAAAATCATATCGTTAAATAAAGAGAGCAAACGGCTCTCTTTTTTTATGTGAATAAGAAACATCCATAGTATATGCTTGTAATTAATGGAGATATGCGAGGGGCAAGTGTTGCTGAAGCTAAAAGAAGGAATACGGCGGTTTGTTTGGTTCTGGTTCGTTTTGTGGTGTGTTTTAGCACTTGGCATTTGGCTGCAAGCCAAACAAACGATTCAAACGATTTCGACTGTAAATGAGTTAGGAAGTAAAGTTGAAGAAGTCAGGCACTTTTTTAACTTCGATCTGCCTTACCGTGTTAAACACGTCGACCAAATTTCACTGAAACTTCAGTTGGCTTATGCAGTTCGCTTACAGCTTGAAAGTGAGTTTTCTGAAGGGAAAATCACACCAGATATCACTCAATTGCTTTATACGACCGACCGATTTTTAGAAAGTGCTCGAGCTTTTGTGAGAAGTGACAGTGAATTGGTTTCGTTAGCAGAACAGTTACGAAGCAGCCGTGCTCGAACAGAAAACTCTGAGCAAATTCAGGCAATGTACTATCGCTTAGGTGCGCTTGTTTTTGAGTCTGTCTTTAGTGACTCTGCAACGAATAGCGATACTTACCGTGACTTAGACCGACTTTTTATTGAATCAGAGACGCTCTCTCCCGAAGAGCGAAGTGCTCTTCATCGCCAGCTTGCTCAAACCTCAAGCGCACTATCTGCTCAGGCACAGGGCAGTTATTTATCCAATCAACTGCTTAATCCAGATTTCCCGAACCAGTTAACTTCGATAAATGATCAGTTGGAACAGAAGCTAATGACTTTTATTGTTTGGTTGTCTGTAATCAGTGGTTTGCTCCTTTTCCTCATTTCATGGGGAGCCTTCTCCCCAAAAACGACTCAACCGATACCACTACCCAGAACCGATGATAAAAAGTCAGAGCAAGTTGGCGATGATGAAAATGGAGCTAACGCTGTTCCCTCAGCTCAGTCTGAAAATTTTCAAAACGTCCAAATGAACGAAGAAAGTTGTAATGAGGTGAATTCATCACAAGTGGAAGTAGTGGAACGTGAGCCGTACATAGATATCAATAAAATGTTAGATTCTCTGTCTGGTGACGAGGGCGCTGTGCGGATGTTACTGGAGGTCTTTATTCAGGATCACTCTGGCGATGGCACTAAAATGTATCAGCTGTTAGAAGAGGATAAAGAGCAAGCGCAAAGAGCCGCACACAGTCTTAAAGGGGTCTCAGGGAGTTTAGGTGCAATGCCATTGCACTGTATTTCGGGTGATATTGAACTGTTGATTAAACAAGGGCAAAAAGTGCCGGAAGAGAAGTTGGCATGTTTAGATGATGTCCTAAAACAAACCATACTTTTTGCTAATAATGTTCTCAATAGTGAAAAGATAACAGAAGCGCTAACAGATTGATATTGCTCTGACTTAATGTCATAAGAGTTGAGGTAATAAAGGCTCGAACTATATGACTTAGTTCGCTTTATTCCCGTTCTATACAATTTGTTAAAGGTGTTTTCATGTCCGTTCGCCGAATGTCTTCAATGATGTTGATAGGGCTGGTTATGATGCTTTCAGGGTGCTCCCTGCTCGAAGTCAAGATCGAGAGTCAAACCGTCCCTCTTACCAAACAAGAGCTCAATATGCGTCTTTTGACTCGTGAGTATGCGCAGCAGTTTTTTGCTCAGGTTGAGCAAGCAGCAGATGCACTACACGAACAATATGAGCCTCATGATAAAGTTCATCAATCTTATATTTTACTTTGGAAGATAAATGCTGAAGAAGGCATCCAAGCTTCTGCGTATCAAGTGTCCCCAATGGCTGCACTGATTGATACATGGACTTTCACGCTACAAATGGAACAGTTCTTTACTACCGCTTCTGGTAATGAGCTCTTTGCGTCTGATGAGGCCAAGTTAGTTTCCGTTTATTTAGCGAAAGAGGTAGATAAACTGGCTCAATCTTTATTGAAGAAAGAAGCATACATCAAGACACAAACGTTTGTTGCAGAGTTCGCCAAGCAGCATCCATTCGCTGATTTAAGCATGATTAGGACTCCGGCTTACCGTAAGTGGTTAGATGCAAACCAAATTAGCGAAGAGGAAGCCGTTACAACGTTAGGCACGATGCCAGAAGCACTTGGGGATGTCTCTGATCGTCTAAGTCTGGTATCAGAACAGACACCAAAAATAATGACGTGGAAAGCGCAGTTGTTGGCCTTGAATAGCTCTGCCAGCATCGAAAAAGTCAATGCGGCGCTCAATAGTTTGCAAGTTACCGCTGATTCGATGAGGGATTTTATCGATAACAACCCAGAGTACATGCGTTATTTGGCAGAACAAATGGCGCTGGAGTTACAACCTTTGGTTGACGATATCGATCAAAGGACGGAGGCGCGTTTATCTCAGTTGGGTGAAGAACGCCAAGCTATAGAGCTGATGGTTGCCAGAGAGCGCCAAGAAATCGCACAGATCATTACCCATGAGCGCGAGAAGTTTGCTCAAGATATGGATCGAGTGTCGCAAGAGGTTGTGAATCTCGCCATGACTAAGCTGATTGAACTTGTCAAAAGTACCATCATCTACTTTATTCTGTTCATTGCCGTTATATTCTTTGCACCGCTTGGATTGGGCTATTGGTTTGGGAAGCGTGCAGCCGTGAAAACGCCAGTCAAACAAAGCTAACGATTTGTTTTGGAAATAAAAAAAGAGCGCTTTAAAGCGCTCTTTTTTAGTATTGAATTCGGAAGGGAGGTTCTTCCTATCTCTGCGAAGTTAAGCGGTTTGCTGCTTTAATTCGCCTTCAGCTTCTTCAACTGCTTCTGCTGTTGGTTCGCACTTATCAACAAACCAACCCATGTAAGAAGTGAAGATCGTTACGATGATACATACAAAACTCAGCCACATGAACGGGGCATAAGACAGTGTAGCAACACCCAAAATACTGGCCATGTAGATACCGTTGTCACTCCAAGGGACCATACCTGAGGTTAGCGTGCCGCCAAATTCTGCGTTACGAGACAAATTCTTACGTTTGTAGCCTAGACGGTCATAGTTCTTCGCACAGATTTTTGGGGTCAGAATAAGTGAAACGTACATCGCTGAACCAAATACGTTGCCCATAAAGGCCGTACCAATTGTGCTTGTTGCCAATGAACCTGCACTTTGAACGCGTTTTTCAAACAGCTTCGCGATAGTCTCTAGCACGCCTACTTTATCTAGTAGACCGCCAAAACCAAGGCCGAATACGATAACCGCTACCGACCCAAGCATTGAAGACATGCCGCCACGGTTAAGGATTGAGTCAATGAAATCTACGCCAGATGAGATTGCAAACGGAGCCCAAGCCGTGTTGAACGCGGTTAGGAAATCGACATCTTGGATCATCACTGCCCAAATAATACCTAGCAGAGAACCAAAACTGATCACTGGGAATGAAGGCATACGCATCGCTAGAAGTGACAATACGATGATCACAGGAACAAATGAGTAAGGGGTGATGTAGAACTGCTGTTCCATCGCTTTAATGACAGAGTCTACCTGGCTCATGTCAACTTGACCTGCGTAGTGGAAGCCAAATGCAGTAAACATAATGCCTGTAATAATGTAGCTAATGAGTGCTATCGGCAACATGCCTTTAATATGTTCCATCACTTCAACGTTAGACATAGATGAAGCAAGGATTACTGAATCCGATAGAGGCGACATTTTGTCACCAAAGTAACAGCCTGACAGTACGGCACCTGCAGTGATTGGCGCAGGAACACCAAGACCTTGACCGATACCCATCATTGCAATACCTGCCGTGCCAGCCGCACCCCAAGATGTGCCAGTCGCTAGCGCAGTCAATGAACAGATGATCATGGTCGCGAGCAAAAAGATGGAAGGGTGGATTGCTTTAAGGCCGTAGTAAATAATGGTTGGAACAATACCACCAGAGATCCAAGTACCTACAAGCGCGCCAACGGCCAAAAGGATTAAAACGGCTCCAAGTCCATTGGAAATGCCATTTAGTGCTGCTTTTTCCAGATCTTTATACTGATGGCCAAGCTTTATGCCCAATATCATGACAATGAACCAACCTATGTATAGCGCTAGCTGAATCGGTAGGTCTAGCTTGGCTGTGAACGAAAATGCCAGCAGGAGAAATAAACCGAGCGAGATAAATACCTGTATCAAGCTTGGTAGGCGTGGTGTAACTTGCTTCATATGTGCCTCTGTCAATCTTGGAGCAATAGAGGAAGGCGCTCCTTGTTGTAATCGCGCATAACATACATTAACAAAAATTATATTTCGAACATTTGGTGTTTTATCTTGATGTTCGTCGGTAAAAACGTTTGCTTGTGAAATTAACTGTTAGTTTGTTTTAACTTTTTTGGTTTTAAATGTTGTGTAATGTGAAATTATTGTGCTTCATGTGTTATTTTCTCATTGAGTGGTAAGACCAATTAGGGGACTAAAGTGCTTTCCCTACTTGAAAAATGGTTAAAACCGCAAACCAAACACTAAAAAATCTCGTGTAACCCGGTTTTTCAGAGGAAAAGGTTAAAAAACGCGCTTATTTACAAAATAGGGGTTGAGATTTTGCTGTGAAAAATTAACTATGGGGTAGGTTTTTTAATACATGGAGAGTTAATACGATGAGAGTTGGTTTAGTTGGTTGGCGCGGTATGGTTGGTTCAGTCCTTATGCAGCGTATGGTTGAAGAGAAAGACTTCGACCTAATCGAACCAGTATTCTACAGTACTTCTCAAGTTGGTATTCCTGCTCCTAACTTAGGAAAAGACGCAGGCTTACTGCAAGACGCGTATGATATTGAAAGCTTAAAACAGCTTGATGCGGTAATCACCTGTCAAGGTGGTAGCTACACAGAAAAAGTTTTCCCTGCACTTCGTCAGGCTGGTTGGAAAGGCTACTGGATTGATGCGGCCTCTACGCTACGTATGGCTGAAGATTCGATCATCACACTTGATCCAGTGAACTTAAAGCAAATCCAACAAGGCATCCACGGTGGCACGAACACATTTGTCGGTGGTAACTGTACGGTTAGTTTAATGCTAATGGGGCTAGGTGGTCTATTTGAGAAAGGCCTTGTTGAGTGGACAAGCGCAATGACTTACCAAGCCGCATCTGGTGCTGGTGCGCAAAATATGCGTGAATTGATCTCGCAAATGGGCGTTATCAATGACTCTGTTAGCTCTGAACTTGCAAACCCATCAAGCTCTATCCTAGATATCGATAAGAAAGTCGCGGATACAATGCGCAGCGGCTCTTTCCCTACCGATAAATTCGGTGTGCCACTAGCTGGTTCGTTGATCCCATGGATCGATGTGAAGCGCGATAATGGTCAGAGTAAAGAAGAGTGGAAAGCGGGCGCCGAGGCGAATAAAATTTTGGGTTCTCAAAGTTCACCTGTTCCAATTGACGGTACTTGTGTGCGTATTGGCGCGATGCGTTGTCACTCTCAAGCACTTACTATCAAGCTTAAACAAAATGTACCAATGGACGAAATCGAAGAAATCATCGCCACTCATAACGATTGGGTGAAAGTGATTCCTAACGACCGTGACATCACTGCTCAAGAGCTAACGCCGGCAAAAGTTACGGGCACAATGTCTGTACCAGTGGGTCGTCTACGTAAGATGGCAATGGGTGATGATTTCCTAAATGCTTTCACTGTTGGTGACCAACTGCTTTGGGGTGCTGCGGAGCCATTGCGTCGTACTCTGCGAATTATTCTGTCTGAGAAAGCATAATCACATCAATCCTTTATTTGATGACAAAATAAAAGAGCTCCTTAGGGAGCTCTTTTTTCATGCGTCGTCTTCCGTTCGAACGACTCTTTTGTCTGGATCGGCCAGTTCACTACCACAATGTTTACAGTAAATTGCGTCAGAGTCGTGCCCTGCGTGGGAGCAGTTTGGGCATTTCACCAATACTTTGTGCGATTGCATCTCTTGGTGCAGTTCGGCAGTGAAAATACCTGTAGGTACCGCCAAAATGGAATAACCCAGTAACATGGTGAGTGATGCAAGCCCTTTACCTAGGTCTGTTTGAGGGACCAAGTCACCATACCCAACCGTTGTGATGGTCACGATCGCCCAATAAATACTTTTAGGAATGCTAGTAAATCCGTTTTCAGGCCCTTCAATGATAAAAATCAATGAGCCGAAAATCGTTACCATAATGGCGACGGAGCTAAAGAAGATAAAAATCTTTCTGCGCGCCATAAGCAGTGAACGTAAGAGGATATTGGACTCTTGGAGGTATCGGACTAACTTGAGTATGCGGAATATTCGCATCACTCGCAGCGCCCTGATCACACCCATAAACGAAGCGGATGGGAAGAAGAGTGCTAAATAAGTGGGCAAAATCGCAAGTAAATCGACGACACCATAAAAACTCTTTGCGTAGGCGGCAGGTTTAGGAGAGCAATAAAGCCTTAGAAGGTATTCAATCGTGAATAGGCCAGTAAATGTGTATTCAATAAACTTCAGCTCTTTTTCCCACTCGGCCCGAACGGAGGGTATCGAATCTAACACCAGTACGATTAACGAACTGATGATCGCGATAATGAGAGCAATATCGAACGTTTTACCAGCTTTGGTATGAGTACCAAAAATGGTGACATATAGAGTATGTTTAAGAGAGTCAGTCGTCATGACAAAGCGATCCATTGTTGAATCGCTCTATCATACAATTTTATAGAAACTCAGGCTAATCCTGGAAATAAGTTGCGTAAGCCATTCGCAATGAACTCTATGCCAAGCGCGCCCAATATCAAACCCATGATACGAGTAATGACGTTGATTCCAGTTTGACCTAAAAATCGTACGATCAATGGGGCAGAGCGGAACAATAGCCATGAACAAAGGCAGAACAAACCAATCGTAATACTAATGCCCACGGTATCGAACATGCTTGGGTAGCGTGCACCATAAACAATAGTCGAACTGATTGCACCAGGACCTGCCATTAAAGGCATTGCAAGAGGGACCACACCAATCTGTTCACGACTGACGTATTCCGTTTTCTCTTGTTTGTTCTGCTTATCTTCCCCCAGTTTACCGCTCATCATCGAGAATGCGATGCTAAGTAATAGCAACCCGCCAGCGACACGAAACGAATCCAGAGAAATACTGAACATGTCTAACAGTAACTGACCAGCAAAAAGCGAAATGATCAGGATGATCGCAACAGCCACATTTGCTGTTGTTGCCGTATTGCGCTTTTCGTCTGGAGTCATATGCCCGGTTAGTGACACAAACACAGGCATGATACCAACAGGGTTTACTGCGGCGACCAAACCGAGAAAAAACTGCAAGAAGATAGCAAGTTCAAAAGTTTGCATGTTGCGTACTCATCAAAGTTCACATTAGTGAAAAGGAGAAGGGGTAATTTGGGCGTAATGTAAGGCAAAAGTTAGGTTGTAAGAAATGAAAAAAACTAACGCATTCCCTGCCATTTAAGTGAGAAAAACTAATTCTTTAATAAACTGTATCTAATCTGGGAAGGAAATGTTACGTATAAAGTTGCTGATAAATTGCACTGTTTTACATAAACGTTAACATTCGCACATTTTTGATAAAAACCAAGGTGGTTTGTAGAGAGATGTATTCGGTTCGATATACTCTCAGTAGCACAAAGAATTGGGCCTACATGTAATTTTGTTGGTCAAAAATGAAACTTTTTTACAGGTTGTTGTAGTTTCTTTTATTTATTTGTCCATTTGCTTCTTTTTTACTCAATAAAAAATGAAAGTTAATTTATTTGTTTATCAGTGATTTATGTCATTTTGGTGTGATGAGGCACCACTTTGGTAGTATTTAGGTGGTGAGAACTGATCCAAGTCAATTTTTTTCACACTCTGAAATATTATACTCAGTCCTGAAAGCAATTTACTAAGACGTTTGTTTTCTAAGTGACTGATAAACAGTAAAAACGATAAGTAATAGCCTTAGTAAAAAGTTTTTAATATTTGTTAATTTTAGGAGATTCCCTATGCCTGTAACTAATATGGCTGAACTAGATGCAATGGTTGCTCGCGTTAAGAAAGCGCAAGAAGAGTTCGCTACTTACTCTCAAGAGCAAGTAGATAAAATCTTTCGTGCAGCATCGCTTGCAGCTAACCAGGCCCGTATCCCGCTAGCTCAACAAGCGGTAGAAGAATCTGGTATGGGTATTGTTGAAGATAAAGTAATCAAGAACCACTTTGCTTCTGAGTTTATCTACAACAAATACAAAGACGAACAAACGTGTGGCATCTTAGAAGAGGATGACAACCTAGGTACTATGACTATCGCTGAGCCTGTAGGCATCATCTGCGGTATCGTACCAACGACTAACCCAACATCTACAGCGATCTTCAAATCTCTAATCTCTTTGAAGACTCGTAACGGTATCATCTTCTCACCACATCCACGTGCGAAAAACTCAACTAACGATGCAGCTAAACTCGTTCTAGATGCAGCAGTAGCAGCAGGCGCACCAAAAGACATCATCGGTTGGATTGACCAGCCTTCTGTTGAGCTTTCAAACGCTCTAATGAAACACGATGACATCGCGCTTATCCTTGCAACTGGTGGTCCAGGCATGGTTAAAGCCGCTTACTCTTCTGGTAAGCCAGCAATCGGTGTAGGTGCAGGTAACGTTCCTGTTGTTATCGATGAAACAGCAGACATCAAACGTGCTGTTGCTTCTATCCTTATGTCTAAGACTTTCGACAACGGTGTAGTATGTGCTTCTGAGCAAGCTGCAATCGTAGTAGACGAAGTATACGACGAAGTGAAAGAGCGCTTTGCTTCTCACAAAGCGTATGTCCTAAGCAAAGCAGAAGCTGATAAAGTTCGTAAAGTGCTTCTTATCGATGGTGCGCTAAACGCGAAAATCGTAGGTCAGCCAGCAGCAGCAATCGCTGAAATGGCAGGCGTTAAAGTTCCAGCAGACACTAAAGTTCTTGTTGGTGAAGGTCTGGGCAAAGTATCTCACGATGACGCATTCGCTCACGAGAAACTATCTCCAACTCTAGGTCTATTCCGTGCTGACAACTTCGAAGACGCGGTTGCTCAAGCGGTAACTATGGTTGAGATTGGTGGTATCGGCCACACATCTGGTCTTTACACTAACCAAGATACTAACGCTGACCGTATCCGTTACTTCGGTGACAAGATGAAGACAGCTCGTATCCTAATCAACATCCCGACTACTCACGGCGGTATCGGTGACTTGTACAACTTCAACGTTGCGCCATCTCTAACGCTAGGTTGTGGTTCTTGGGGTGGTAACTCTATCTCTGAGAACGTAGGTCCTAAACACCTAATCAACAAGAAAACTGTAGCGAAGCGAGCTGAAAACATGTTGTGGCATAAACTACCTAAGTCAATCTACTTCCGTCGTGGTAGCCTTCCAATCGCACTGGGCGACCTAGAAGGTAAGAAACGTGCATTCCTAGTAACTGACCGTTTCCTATTCAACAACGGTTATGCAGATGACGTAGTAAGCCTACTAAAAGCTCAAGGCATGGAAGTTCAAACATTCTTCGATGTTGAAGCTGACCCAACACTGTCTGTAGTAGAAAAAGGTGCGGCTCAAATGGCTAGCTACCAACCTGACGTTATCCTAGCGCTAGGCGGTGGTTCACCAATGGATGCAGCGAAAATCATGTGGGTAATGTACGAACACCCAGAAACTCACTTTGAAGAACTAGCAATGCGCTTTATGGACATCCGTAAACGTATCTACAAGTTCCCTAAAATGGGTAAAAAAGCTGAGCTTGTATGTATCACTACAACTTCAGGTACTGGCTCAGAAGTTACTCCATTCGCGGTTGTTACTGACGACAAGACTGGTGCTAAATACCCACTAGCTGACTACGAAATCACGCCAAACATGGCAATCGTTGATGCGAACCTAGTAATGAACATGCCTAAGTCTCTAACAGCATTTGGTGGTTATGATGCAGTAACTCACGCTCTAGAAGCTTACGTTTCTGTTCTTGCTAACGAATACTCAGATGGCCAAGCTCTTCAAGCACTTAAGATGCTAAAAGAGTACCTACCATCAAGCTATGCGAACGGTGCAAATGACCCAATCGCTCGTGAGAAAGTACACAACGCAGCTACTATCGCTGGTGTTGCATTTGCGAACGCATTCCTAGGTGTTTGTCACTCAATGGCTCACAAACTGGGTGCTGAGTTCCACTTGCCACACGGCCTAGCTAACGCACTACTTATCTCTAACGTGGTACGTTACAACGCGAACGACAATCCAACTAAACAAACTGCGTTCTCTCAATACGACCGTCCACAAGCACGTCGTCGTTACGCTGAAGTTGCTGACCACCTAGGCCTAAGCCAAGAAGGAGACCGTACTGCTCAGAAGATTGAACGTCTACTAGCATGGTTGGATGAACTAAAAGTTAACCTAGACATCCCAATGTCTATCCAAGCGGCAGGTGTTGCTGAATCAGATTTCGTAGCGAAACTGGATGAGCTAGCGGTAGAAGCGTTCGATGACCAATGTACTGGTGCGAACCCACGTTACCCTCTAATCAGCGAACTTAAAGATGTGTTGATGGCTTCTTACTACGGTAAAGCATTTGTTGAAGGCGAAACTTTCGAAGGTACAACTGTTATCAAGAAGAAAGCAGACCAAGAAGCAGCAAAAGCAGCACCTAAAGCAAAGAAAGAAAAAGCTGACGCGTAATTAAAAAATCGAGTGAGCAAGGTTTTCGCTAGCACGGAACCTTAATCGGGAAAAGGTTAAAGCCCCAGTCAAATGACTGGGGCTTTTTTTATTTTGGTGCAGGAGTTACATCTGGCTTGGGAAAACAGAGTTGCTGTGTATGCTTACACTTCGGTCGCAACTACTCGGCCACTGAAGTATTCATTCGCGACGATGTATGCTGTGTTGCGGACTAGTTCGTCTTGGATCTCAGCCCAGTGCCTCTCGTTGAGCTCTTCTTTTGTATGATTTACCGAGGGAATAACGCCGCCCACTCGAATGTTGAATGGTGTGAGTTCTTTTGCCCAGCTGTGAGTAAAACCTGACACCAACGCCGCCATGCTTTCAACTCCCGTAAAGTCTTCATGGTTGTCATGAGAAATGACGTTAACAATGACGCCTTTCTTGTTTCTGGCTCGAAAGCGCTCTGCTCCTACTTGGCCGTAGGTATAAAGGAAGCGTGCCGCAGACGACAAGTGATCAATGTAAGTACTCATTGGTTCTGGCGCCATTAAACCAGGCATAGGAGAGCTGGTCCAGCAATTAACAATCACATCTGGTGTCGCACGTAGCTGTGATTCTATCTGGTCAAACAATAAGTTAATGGACGTTGTGTTATCACTACACACATTCATCGCATACACTTTGTCAGTGAAAGCGCTGATTTGCTCATAGCTCGCTCTCAAAGCGCTAGAATTTTGGTCACAAAGAATCAACGTTGCTCCAAGGTGAGCAAAGTGATTTGCGCAGGTTCTTCCTATAACCGAGCCTGCAGACGTGACGAGAATAATTGATTCTTTGATATCCATAGCACCTTCACTGTATCCATATGTGAAAAACAATACACCAGTGGTTTGTGCTAATAGCATGGTTGAAATTCGTTGGGTTCAGTGTGAAAGGCTTCAAACTAACGCTTTCGAGTGAGGACTATTGTGCGGTAATTTGTAAGATGTCACATTTCTGACGTGTAGGTATTGCAAGCTATTGGATAAAAAGCGGATCTCTATGCTTTAGCTTGAATTTGATGCTGACGTTGAGCCGTCACTAGCTGATTATATAGCCCAGCATCTGGGATGAGTTGTTTGTTGCGTTCGCCCAATCTGCGTCGCTCATGACCAGATAAGTTGTGATAAACCTCCTCTGGTAGGTTGAATGTGTCTTCAGGCAGGTAAGTCAGCGCATCTGGTTTTAGGTAATGGCTCAGCTTTGCGGAAGGCAATCCTGCATCGTGAAACTGTTTCGCTTGTTCAGCTGCGAGTTCATAGCTGCTGCTATCAGAACGAAGAGCTTGAGGTTGCGATAAACCCAATTGTTGGCGAAGAATGCTGTCACTGGTGATGACTTCCTGGACCTCTTCAACTGGGACCACATCGCGAACATCATTAGAGAACATAGACAGAATCAGCGAGAAATCCGCACGACGACCGTCGTGTACGGCATGGTTAATACCATTACCGAACTGAAGTTCGTTGATAATTGCAGCTTTGTCTAACGTATTAATTTGCATGATGTTCCTCGCTCGATGCTCTTTTAACGGCGTGGATAAGAAGAACTTTAGTAAAAGAGGGAATTATTTAAAGGTGCTAGGGAAGGCGAAACAAAAAAGCCCGCTAAATAGCGAGCTTTTGAATAAGACTAAATTGAACTTAGGGGGAAGTATATTACTTCGCTAGGTTCTCAGCTACGAAGTCCCAGTTTACTAGAGCCCAGAAGCCGTTCATGTAATCAGGACGTACGTTGCGGTAATCGATGTAGTACGCGTGTTCCCATAGGTCAACAGTTAGAAGTGGTGTTGTACCTTCTTCTGTTAGAGGAGTAGCAGCGTTAGAAGTGTTAACGATCTCTAGAGAGCCATCAGCTTTCTTAACAAGCCAAGTCCATGAAGAACCGAAGTTGTTGATTGCTGAATCAGTAAACTTCGCTTTGAATTCTTCAAAAGAACCGAATGCTGCGTTGATTGCGTCTGCAACTGCGCCAGTTGGCTCGCCGCCCGCATTTGGAGCAAGACAGTGCCAGTAGAACGTGTGGTTCCAGATTTGCGCTGCGTTGTTGAATACGCCACCAGTAGAAGTCTTGATGATCTCTTCTAGAGTTTTGCCTTCGAACTCAGTACCAGGGATAAGACCGTTAAGCTTAACAACGTAAGTGTTGTGGTGCTTACCGTGGTGGTAGTCTAGAGTCTCTGCTGAGATGTGTGGTTCTAGTGCGTCTTTCGCGTAAGGAAGAGCTGGTAGTTCAAATGCCATTACTCGATTCTCCATTGATTTGAAAGGATGACCTTTCGATTGCTTCCAGTGTTTTTTTATAGCTATGTCGCCTTTAAGGCTGACTTGCTAAGTATTTTAGCAAGTTTTTACTTTATTAAAACCCCGATATGAAAATATTTTAAGAGGTTAGCAGTGGTGAAGTGCTGCATTGCTCGCCAATGAGCAACCTAAAATTAAGCCTTATTAATTATATGGTTTTTATTCTGTCGTTATTGAGTAGAATGTGGCAAATAAATAAAGTTCAAACCCATGAATGAGGAAGCGATGGAAACTATCGACAAAATCAAACAGCAGATCTCTGAAAACTCAATCCTGCTGTACATGAAAGGATCACCGAAACTACCTAGCTGTGGTTTCTCTTCTCAAGCGTCACAGGCACTAATGGCATGTGGTGAGAAGTTCGCTTACGTAGACATTCTGCAAAACCCAGATATCCGTGCTGAGTTACCAAAGTACGCGCAATGGCCAACTTTCCCTCAACTATGGGTTGAAGGTGAGCTTATCGGCGGTTGTGACATTATTCTAGAAATGTTCCAAAAAGGTGAACTGCAGCCTCTAATCAAAGAAGCAGCAGCGCGCGCTGAAGATCAAGCTGAGTAATTCGTAAATACTCACATTTAGCGATAGAATACGAAGGAGCCGTACTGGCTCCTTTTTCTTTTTAGGTTAGTGGAATGAACATAAAGCTTTACTACGTGCATGACCCAATGTGCAGTTGGTGTTGGGGTTACAAACCAACGCTGGATAAACTAAAACAGCAACTGCCAGGTGTGATTCAGTTTGAGTATGTGGTTGGTGGTCTTGCGCCAGATACTAATTTACCGATGCCGCCCGAGATGCAACAAAAACTCGAAGGTATTTGGAAGCAGATTGAGCGCCAGTTAGGCACTAAGTTTAACTACGATTTCTGGAAGCTTTGTACGCCAGTAAGAAGCACTTACCAATCTTGTCGTGCGGTTATTGCAGCGGGCTTTCAAGATTCTTATGAGCAGATGCTAGAAGCGATTCAGCATGCGTATTACTTACGTGCGATGCCTCCTCATGAAGAAGCCACTCACTTGCAACTAGCGAGAGAAATTGGCTTGAATGTTCAGCAATTCAAGAATGACATGGATGGCTCTTTCTTAGAAGGTGTGTTCGAAGATCAATTGAGCCTTGCAAAGAGCCTAGGTGTGAGCTCTTACCCTAGCTTGGTTCTTAAAATTAACGACGCTTATTTTCCGATTGCCATCGATTACCTGTCGACAGAACCAACCTTGAAGCTGATGCGTGAGCGTATTATTGACAATATGCCAGCGCAATAACCACAGTTATGAATAACAAAAAGCCGCTCATTGAGCGGCTTTTTCGTAACTAAATGTATATCCATCCAAACAATAGTATTAAAGCACCATTGCTGCAATCCAACCAAAGATGATTAGAGGGATATTGTAATGGATAAAGGTTGGAACGACTGTTTCCCAAATGTGCTCATGTTGACCGTCGGCATTTAGACCAGATGTAGGGCCTAATGTAGAGTCAGAAGCTGGAGAGCCTGCATCACCTAACGCAGCCGCAGTACCTACCAGTGCAATCGTTGCCATCGGCGAGAAGCCGAATGCTAGCGCAAGAGGCACATAGATAGTTGCAAGGATTGGAATCGTAGAGAACGATGAACCAATGCCCATTGTTACCAACAGACCAACGATCAGCATCAGTAGTGCAGCTAAAGGCTTATTGTCACCGATGCTGGTTGATAGCGATTGTACTAGTGTTTCAACACCGCCAGTTTGCTTCATTACTGCTGCAAAACCTGCCGCTGCAATCATGATGAAGCCAATCATTGCCATCATGTGTACACCTTTAGTGAACACGTCGTGCGTCTCTTTCCATGCAATAACGCCGCCGAAAGTAAACACCATAAAGCCAGCTAGAGCACCGATAATCATTGAACCCGTGTAAAGCTGAACACCCAATGCAGCGACAATACCAAGTGCCGCAACTAAGATGTGCTTTTTATTGATGACATGATCGGTTTCGTCAACGACAGTCAACTCAGTTTCTTTGTAGACACGCGGTTTACGATAGCTAACAAAGATAGCCAGTAATAGACCAAACAGCATGCCTGCACCTGGCAGTAACATGGCGGTTGGGACTTGGCTTGCAACCACGTTTTCCAAACCGTTGTCATGTAGGTTCTTTAATAGAATGTTGTTTAAGAAAATACCGCCGAAACCAACAGGTAAGATCATGTAAGGTGTGATCAAACCGAAGGTAAGAACACACGCGACCAAACGTCGGTCGAGCTTAAGTTTCGCGAATACGCCCAAAAGAGGTGGAATCAAAATTGGAATAAAGGCGATATGGACCGGAATTACGTTCTGAGATGACATCGTGACAAGCACTAACGCCACCAACACGGCGTACTTTAAGCCAGTAGTGGAAGCGGAGTTTTCTTTACCATTTAAGCGCTTGATAACACTTTTGGCCAGTAGATCCGTGATGCCTGATTTCGAGATGGCAACAGCGAAAGTACCTAACATGGCGTAGCTTAGCGCGATAGTTGCACCGCCACCTAGACCACTTTCAAATGCGGCAACCGTATCCCCAAGGCTCATGCCTGCGACTAGGCCGCCTACGATGGCACTAAACGTGAGGGCAACCACCACGTTTACGCGCATCAATGCTAACACGAGCATGACGCACACTGATATAACGACAGGATTCATACTTTTCCTAATATGTTGTGTTTACTTATTATTCTTCGTCGACAAGCGGCCAACCGCCGAGGGCCTTCCATTTGTTGACAATACCGCAGAATAATTCTGCTGTTTTTTGTGTATCGTAAAGCGCAGAGTGTGCTTCACGGTTATCAAATTCCATCCCGGCTGTTTTGCATGCTTTAGCGAGAACTGTTTGGCCATAAGCAAGGCCACTTAATGTAGCCGTATCAAAAGTAGCAAAGGGATGAAAAGGGACTCTTTTTAGTTTACAGCGTTCATTTGCTGCATTTACAAAACCCAAGTCGAATGCTGCGTTATGAGCAACCATAATTGCACGTGAGCAATCTGCGGCTTTTTGTTCTTTGCGAATAAGCTTATAAATTTCCTTTAGCGCCTCTTGCTCAGAAACAGCACCACGAAGAGGGCTGAAAGGGTCACGAATACCATTGAATTCAAGCGCTTCTTTTTCTAAGTTAGCGCCTTCAAATGGCTCCACATGAAAATGAATGGTGGAGGCCGGATGCAACACGCCATGTTCGTCCATTTTCAACGTAACGGCACAGATTTCTAAAAGTGCATCAGTTTGAGCATTGAAACCAGCGGTCTCAACGTCTACTACCACAGGGAAATAACCACGAAAGCGTTTTTTCAAGGTTAGAGCTTCATTTTCTAGTGTCATGTTGGCTTATTTTTGTGTGACGAAGGCTGCATTATTGCAGATTATACCGATGAGAAAAACCGCAATTTAAGAGAAAACCGGAATTCTATTTTGCATCCAATCAATAAGTTTGTATTGCATATTATGTAGACGTTTATTCGCCATACTTTGCATCATGTAAACCGATAAAACATGAGGAAGTAAAACGCTAAGTGGCGGTTAAGGTGATTGGAACACGGTGGCTCACATTAATGGCAGTGTGACAGATATTCCGATATTGGCGAGATTTTTGCATGCCCGTTGAAGTGTTTTTATTGATGCAATTTGACGGCAACAGACTGCCGTTTAAGAGACAGTATTAGATGAAGAAATGGCTGATTACCAGTGGTGTTGTATTTTCGTTGTTTAGCACAAGCAGCTTCGCTTTGATGGGCAAACGTTATGCTGCAACTCCACAGCAATCTCAATGGGAAATGGTGGTCAATACACCATTAGAATGTCAGCTTGTACACCCCATTCCAAGCTTTGGAGATGCGGTATTTTCATCTCGTGCAAATAAAAAAATCAATTTAGACTTTGAGTTAAAAATGCGTCGCCCGATGGGAGAAACACGTAACGTCAGTCTCATTTCTATGCCGCCACCTTGGCGACCAGGTGAACACGCCGATCGAATTACAAACCTAAAGTTTTTTAAACAGTTTGATGGTTATGTCGGAGGGCAAACAGCATGGGGCATTTTGTCTGAGCTGGAAAAAGGCCGTTATCCGACTTTTAGTTACCAAGATTGGCAGAGCCGAGATCAGAGAATTGAAGTCGCATTGTCATCAGTACTGTTTCAAAACAAGTACAACGCGTTTAGCGACTGTATTTCCAACTTATTGAAATACAGTTTCGAGGACATTGCTTTTACGATTTTGCACTACGAAAGACAAGGTGATCAGTTAACCAAGGCTTCTAAAAAGCGTTTATCACAAATTGCAGATTATATCCGACATAATCAAGATATCGATCTCGTGCTGGTGGCGACGTACACAGATTCAACCGATGGTAAAAGTGCGAGTCAAAGTTTATCAGAGCGACGTGCAGAGTCACTTCGTGATTACTTTCAGTCTCTAGGGCTACCGGAAGATCGAATTCAAGTGCAAGGGTACGGCAAGCGTCGTCCTATTGCAGATAACGGTTCGCCAATAGGAAAAGACAAAAACCGCCGAGTCGTGATATCTCTAGGGCGAACCCAAGTGTGATGCATATAAAAACGCCGAAGCTGAAAGCTTCGGCGTTTTTGATTTACTGACGTTGTTAATAATATTTTAGTGGTATTTTGCCAAGCACGTTTCGGTGATTCCTGCTGTATAATTTGAATGTTAGTTTAAGCGGAATTTGGCAATGACTTCGCAATTGGTGGCGGTATCGATTTTTTCAACCTGTTTGGCAATAGCCGGATTAGGGTGACGCTTCATAAAGTCTATCAACGCCTTAGTACAGCATCCTATCGAGTCGATAAAGCTTGCACACTCTTTATTTGGGCATTGTGGGATAAGTGTTAAGACCTTCTCAGAGGCCAGTTGAAGGTATTTGAGTTCATAGTCAGTATCTCCAGCCCAACGCCAGAACTGAGCTAAGTTATGACAAGAAATCACAGAAATTAATAATCGCTCGTCCGCCTCAATTTCCACACATTCGCTGATATCTTCACTCAGGCTTAGGGCTTGCTGGTAATGAAGAATGCTGCGAACAGGGTCATCTAGTTGAAGTGCCGTATCGGCTAGAAGTGTGTGTTTTTCCCATTCACTGATCATTATCGTAATCCCGCATATCGAAGTTGCGGATAAATCTAAACGATAACTATTATCAAGTAAAGAGTTTTGTTTATAAAAGGACAGGCAGATCGCAGACCTGCCTGTAATCGGAGTTCAACTTGCAGTACAAGTGATTATTAGAAGTGCCGCTTAGCCTTCAAGACCTGATGAAGCTTGCTTGTTTTGAATAAGCTCAATCATATAACCATCTGGGTCTTTTACGAATGCAATGTGCGTGCTTCCGCCTTTTACTGGACCTGGCTCACGCGTCACATTACCGCCCGCCGCTTTGATAGCGTCGCAAGTTGTGTAGATATCATCAACACCAATGGCGATATGACCAAAAGCAGTACCTAGGTCATACTCAGTTTTACCCCAGTTGTAAGTCAGTTCGATCACTGCACCTTGGGATTCGTCACCATAACCAAGAAACGCTAGCGTGTATTCGTACTCTTTATTTTCGTTAGTACGAAGCAGCTGCATGCCCATAACTTCAGTGTAAAACTTGATGGATTTGTCTAGATCACCTACGCGAAGCATAGTGTGGAGAATTCGACCGTTTGACATTTTTTGCTCCTAGCTTTGATTTACAAATAGCGTTAGCTATCTGGGTATACTTTCTCTTTATATTCGCACAAATCTTCGATAATGCAGCTACCGCAGCGAGGCTTTCTTGCTACGCACGTATAACGACCATGAAGAATGAGCCAGTGGTGCACATCGAGTTTGAACTCTTTTGGCACAACTTTTAATAGCTTCTGCTCGACATCATCAACCGTTTTTCCCATCGCAAATTTAGTGCGATTCGACACGCGATAAATGTGCGTATCGACGGCAATAGTTGGCCAACCAAAAGCGGTGTTGAGCACGACGTTTGCGGTCTTGCGACCTACGCCTGGCAGCGCTTCTAACGCGGCACGATCTTCAGGAACTTCACCATTGTGTTTTTCCAACAAGATCTTACAAGTCTTGATTGTGTTTTCTGCCTTTGAGTTAAACAAACCGATGGTCTTTATGTATTCTTTTAAGCCATCGACTCCCAAATCAAGAATGCTTTGAGGTGTATTCGCTACAGGGAAAAGCTTGTCGGTGGCTTTATTGACGCTTACATCGGTTGCTTGAGCTGATAGTAATACAGCGATTAGCAGCTCAAAAGGGGAGCTCCAGTTAAGCTCAGTTTGAGGATTCGGATTGTTTTCTCGTAATCGCTCAAGAATTTCGATTCTTTTTATTTTGTTCATTGCTGACTTCCAATACCGTCTCTGCGGTTTATGAAAAAGGCTCCTATGACAGAGCCTTATCTTGTTATGCGTTAGTGACGCGAGCACGTTCTATGGTTGGTTTTTCTTCTTTTGGTTGACGTGCCTGAATTGAATTATCTATGACATTTTTGAGCGCTATCAACAGCCCAACACCGATAAATGCACCAGGTGGGAGAAGCGCTAACAGGAAGCTATTGTCAAATTGGAAAACTTGAATCCGTAGAGCTGAAGCCCAGTCTCCTAGGAGAAGGTCTGCTCCGTCGAATAGTGTGCCATTACCAATTAATTCGCGCATGGCACCTAAAACAACCAAGACGCTCGTCATACCAAGGCCCATCCACAAACCATCTAGCGCAGCGGGTGCAACATCATTTTTTGACGCGTAAGCTTCTGCTCGGCCAATAATAATGCAGTTCGTTACAATCAGAGGAATAAAGATACCTAGAGACAGGTACAAACCGTACGCATAGGCATTCATTAACAACTGAACGCAGGTAACGAGTGAGGCAATGATCATAACGAATACAGGTATACGGATCTCTTTTGGCACATAGTTACGGATAAGAGAAACTGTTACGTTGGATCCAACTAGCACGAGTAAGGTTGCAATACCAAGACCTAATGCATTGGTTATCGTGGAAGAAACCGCTAGCAGTGGACATAAGCCCAGCAGTTGTACGAGAGCGGGGTTATTACTCCACATACCGTTTTTCATCAGTAATTTATTCTCATTCATTACTGCTCTCCTTCACAGCCTAACGGCTGGCTAAGAATGTCTTCACGAGATTGGTTTACGTAGTTAACGGTATTTCGCACCACTTTTACGACGGCTCTTGGCGTGATCGTTGCACCAGTAAATTGATCGAAATCGCCGCCATCTTTACGAACTTTCCACGAATTCCAATTGTTTTCCGTGACTTGTTTTCCTGTAAAGCTCAGGATCCAGTCTGTGACACGAAGATCGATTTTATCGCCCAGACCAGGGGTTTCTTGGTGGTTTAGGACGCGTGTCCCCAAAATATTGCCCTGATTATCAATCCCAGTAATTACTTTTATCTCACCATTGTAGCCATCTGGCGCGATAGATTCTATTGCGATTGCTGTTGGTTCACCATTCTTCGTGGCGAGGTAGGCTGGCATCGCACGTAATGTCCCCAGATCTGGAGACGTGACCATTGTACAAGCTTGCGTGAGTGCGTTGTCATGCATATTTTCTGGAATGACTTGATTCAAAACAGAAAGTAATTGTTTTTGCTCTTGTACCTTGATTTGGTCTTTTGTTAGGTACTGAGTAAGGGCGACTAATCCGGTTGTTGCACAGGCAAATATCGCGAGTGTCAGACCATTTTTTCTAATAGCGGTTAACATGTTTACCTCAGTGACCGTAAGTTCTAGGTTTGGTGTAGTAATCGATCAGTGGCACACACATATTTGCAAGCAACACTGCAAATGCAACACCATCTGGGAAACCGCCCCAACTGCGAATGATAAAGACCAAAGCACCAATAAGCGCACCGAAGATTAAACGTCCTTTGACGGTGGTAGACGCCGAAACGGGATCGGTTGCAATAAAGAATGCGCCAAGCATGGTTGCACCAGATAACAAGTGTAAAACTGGCGACGCAGTTTCCCCTGGCGTCAGCAACGTGAACACTAGGCTAAACAGAGTCAGACTCGCAAGGAAACCTGCTGGAATATACCATTGGATGATACGCTTTTTGATCATGACTATGCCGCCAAGAAGGTAAGCAAGGTTTACCCATTGCCAACCAATACCACCTAAGCCATCAAATATTGGCTGCGACATTACTTCGCTTGGAGTGGCACCTGTAAGAATACCAGTCTTAAATGCATCAAGTGGTGTCGCCATTGTCACGCCGTCAACTCCTGAGCGAACTTGCTGAAGTGATAAGCCGTCGTAATCATAGCCCGTAAAAATTAAAGAGAGTGTATCTGCAAAATTTACATGATCAGGTATGAGTGATGTCGGTGCACTCCAACTCGTCATTTGTACTGGGAAAGAGATCAACAAGACCACATAAGCGACCATTGCAGGGTTGAATAAGTTTTGTCCAAGGCCACCATAGAGGTGTTTAGCGATTACTATCGCAAAAATAAGCCCGATCACCATAATCCACCACGGAGACCATGGTGGTATAGCAACGGCTAATAACCAAGCGGTAACTATTGCACTGTTATCACGTAGCGCTCTCATTGGTGAGCGTTTACGACAGATCATGACTAAGGCTTCAAGGGATACAGCGACTGCAATGGCAAAAATCAGCTGAATAAGCGTACCCCAGCCAAAGAAGTAGGTTTGAGCTACTAAACCTGGAAGTGCGCAAAGTGCCACCCATTTCATTAAGTCTGGCGTACTACGACGACTGTGGGTATGCGGTGAACTGGCAATAAAAAACGACACTACTCGTTCTCCTCAGTATTATTTTTATTAGCTTCTTGTTGCGCTTTGCGTGCCTTCGCGCGCGCAATTGCTGCGGCAACCGCGGCTTTCTTCGGATCCACTTCTGGTTCTTCGGAGGTTGCTTCTTCAACAGGCTCTGTTTGCGTTTCTTGCTTCGCTTTGCGCGCTTTGGCTCGAGCGATGGCAGCAGCCACGGCGGCTTTTTTCGGATCGTCGGTTTGCTCGGCAGGTGCTTCAGCTTCTTCCGCTTCAGTTGAGTCTGCTTGTTTCGCTTTACGAGCCTTCGCGCGCGCAATTGCTGCGGCAACCGCGGCTTTCTTCGGATCCACTTCTGGTTCTTCGGAAGTTGCTTCTTCAACAGGCTCTGTTTGCGTTTCTTGCTTCGCTTTACGCGCTTTGGCACGTGCAATGGCAGCTGCCACGGCGGCTTTTTTCGGATCTTCGGTTTGCTCGGCAGGTGCTTCAGCTTCTTCCGCTTCAGCTGAGTCTGCTTGCTTCGCTTTTCGCGCTTTAGCTCGAGCAATTGCAGCGGCAACTGCGGCTTTTTTCGGATCGTCGGTTTGCTCGGCAGGTGCGTCAGCTTCTTCCGCTTCGGTTGAGTCTGCTTGCTTCGCTTTGCGCGCTTTGGCTCGAGCAATTGCAGCGGCAACTGCGGCTTTTTTCGGATCGTCGGTTTGCTCGGCAGGTGCGTCAGCTTCTTCCGC